>NZ_JBHVYE010000050.1:0-29074 GCF_042881135.1 Streptomyces sp. NPDC058284 | reverse complement strand
CGGAGCATGCCCTGCGGGCTTGCGTCGCTTGCTGTAATCGATGGCCATCGCGTCCCCTGAGCTGGGGTGTTGCAACGACCACTAGAACTCAAGCACGCGTGGAGGGCCCTTTCGGGTTGGCGGGCCCCTACCGGAACCGGCGTACCCCCGAGGGCGTCACGACGGCGTGCACCGGCTGGTCGTGCGCCTCCTCGGGCAGGTACGGGACCACCTCGGAGTCGTACAGGAGCACCACGAGGGAGGGGTGGGCGTCCGCGCGCTCCAGGCGGGCCAGGACCCGGTCGTACGACCCGCCGCCGCGCCCGAGCCGCATCCCGCGCGCGTCGACGGCGAGCCCCGGCAGCAGCACGGCGTCGGCCGTCAGGACGGCGTCGGGCCCGAGCCGCGCGCCCGCGGGCTCCAACAGCTCGATCTTCCCCTGGTGTTGCACGCGGACGAGCGAGCCCGCCCCGTCGTACGCCCCCCAGTCCAGGTCGTTGTCCGCGAGCAGCGCCGGGAGCAGAACGCGGGTCCCGCGCGCGTGGAGGGCGTCGAGCAGGGCACGGGTGCCGGGTTCGCTGCCCACCGAGACGTACGCCGCGACGGTGTGCGCGTCGGCGAGTTCCGGGAGTTCCAGCGCGCGGTCGGCGAGAACCGCGGCCGCCTTCCGTGCGTCATCCCCGGTCAACCCGCTTCTCACCGCCAGGAAGTCTCGCCGCAACCTGCGCTTGGTTGGCTGGCCACCGGCCTCGGTACCGCTGGTTCCGCTCATGGGGATCTCACATTTCCTTCCTCGTGGCGCATATGCCGCCGAATTATCCGGACCCACAGATTCCGTGCATACGCACCGGATATGGTGGCGCCATGACTGAGTCCCAACCCCCCCACCACCGGATCACCAAGGCGGTCATCCCCGCAGCCGGTCTCGGTACGCGGTTCCTGCCGGCCACCAAGGCGACCCCCAAGGAGATGCTGCCGGTCGTCGACAAGCCGGCCATCCAGTACGTGGTCGAGGAGGCCGTGTCCGCGGGCCTCGACGATGTCCTCATGATCACCGGTCGCAACAAGCGCCCGCTCGAGGACCACTTCGACCGCAACTACGAACTGGAGTCGGCCCTCCTGAAGAAGGGGGACGAGGCCCGTCTCGCCAAGGTCCAGGAGTCCAGCGACCTCGCGACGATGCACTACGTACGCCAGGGCGACCCCAAGGGGCTCGGTCACGCCGTCCTGTGCGCCGCTCCGCACGTCGGCGACGAACCGTTCGCCGTACTCCTCGGCGACGACCTCATCGACCCGCGCGACCCCCTCCTCGCCCGCATGGTCGAGGTCAGGGAGCGGCACGGCGGCAGCGTCATCGCCCTCATGGAGGTGGCCCCCGAGCAGATCCACCTCTACGGCTGCGCGGCGGTCGACGCCACCGAGGACGGCGACGTCGTCAAGGTCACCGACCTGGTCGAGAAGCCCGACGCGGCCGACGCCCCGTCGAACTACGCGATCATCGGCCGCTACGTCCTCGACCCGAGCATCTTCGGCATCCTGCGCAAGACCGAGCCGGGCCGCGGCGGCGAGATCCAGCTCACCGACGCCCTCCAGCAGCTCGCGGCCGACGAGAAGATCGGCGGCCCGGTGCACGGCGTGGTCTTCAAGGGCCGCCGCTATGACACCGGCGACCGTGGCGACTATCTGCGTGCCATTGTCAGACTCGCGTGCGAACGTGAAGATCTGGGCCCGGACTTCCAGGCCTGGCTCCGCAGTTACGTCACCGAGGAGATGTAGCACTTTGAGCAGCAGCACGACGACACCGGTCATCGGCCAGAACCACCACTGGTCGGTGGAAGAGCATCTGGACGACATCCTCGAGACCGTCCGGCCGCTCGAACCCATCGAGCTCCAACTCCTCGACGCCCAGGGCTGCGTCCTGGTCGAGGACGTCACGGTGCCCGTCTCGCTGCCGCCCTTCGACAACAGCTCCATGGACGGCTACGCGGTACGGGTCGCCGATGTCGAGGGCGCGAGCGAGGAGTTCCCCGCCGTCCTCACGGTCATCGGCGACGTGGCCGCGGGCGCGGGCGAGCAGCCCACCGTCGGCGCGGGCCAGGCGGCCCGCATCATGACCGGCGCCCCGCTGCCGCCCGGCGCCGAGGCCGTCGTCCCCGTCGAGTGGACCGACGGCGGTCTGGGCGAGGGCCCCGTCTCCGGAATGCGCGCCCACAGCGCCGCCCCCGAGGGCGCCTCCGGCGAGGTCCGCGTGCACCGCCCCGCCGAGGCACGCGCGCACGTACGCGCGCGGGGCAGCGACGTCCGGACGGGCGACCGCGCCCTGCCCGCGGGCACCGTCCTCGGCCCCCCGCAGATCGCCCTGCTCGCCGCCATCGGCCGCGCCACGGTGCAGGTGCGCCCCCGCCCCCGCGTGGTCGTCATGTCCACCGGCAGCGAACTGATCCAGCCCGGCGAGCAGTTGGCCGAGGGCCAGATCTACGACTCCAACAGCTTCGCCCTCACCGCCGCGGCCCGCGATGCCGGAGCCATCGCCTACCGCGTCGGCGCGGTCGCCGACGACGCCGAGACGCTGCGCTCCACCATCGAGGACCAGCTAATCCGCGCCGACCTCATCGTCACCACGGGCGGCGTGAGCGTCGGCGCGTACGACGTCGTGAAGGAGGCCCTGTCCTCGATCGGCGACCCGGACGCCGAGGACGGCATCGGGGCGGGCAGCGGCGTGGAGTTCCGCAAGCTCGCCATGCAGCCGGGCAAGCCGCAGGGGTTCGGCTCCATCGGCCCCGACCACACCCCGCTGCTCGCGCTGCCGGGCAACCCGGTCTCCTCGTACGTCTCCTTCGAGCTCTTCGTGCGCCCCGCGATCCGCACGCTCATGGGCCTGCCCGAGGTGCAGCGGCCCACCACGCGCGCGCAGCTGCTGTCGGACAAGGCGCTGCACTCGCCCGAGGGACGCCGTCAGTTCCTGCGCGGGAAGTACGACGAGGAGGCGGGCCGGGTGATGCCCGTCGGCGGTTCCGGTTCGCATCTGATCGCCGCCCTCGCGCACGCGAACGCGCTGATCGTCATCCCCGAGGACACCTCCTCGGTGGAGCCGGGCGCGGACGTCGAGGTGGTCCTGCTCGGCTGAGCGGGCCACCCGCGCGGTACCGTGTCGCGCACAACAGGCCCGCGCGCCGCACCGCGCGGGGCCCGGACCGGGAGCGCCAAGCACATGACCGCGATTTCCCGGGGGGACACCCCCGGAGCCCCTGAGCAGCAGCGACTGACCCACATCGACGAGGCGGGCGCCGCCCGCATGGTGGATGTGTCCGCCAAGGACGTGACCGCACGCACCGCCCGCGCCAGTGGCCGCGTACGGGTCTCGCCGCGCGTGATCGAACTGCTGCGCGGCGAGGGCGTACCCAAGGGCGACGCCCTGGCCACCGCGCGGATCGCGGGCATCATGGGCGCCAAGCGCACGCCCGACCTCATCCCGCTCTGCCACCCGCTGGCCGTCTCCGGAGTGAAGCTCGACCTCTCCGTGGCGGACGACGCCGTCGAGATCCTCGCCACGGTGAAGACGACCGACCGGACGGGCGTCGAGATGGAGGCCCTCACCGCGGTGAGCGTCGCGGCCCTGACGGTCGTCGACATGGTCAAGGCCGTCGACAAGGGCGCCGTCATCACCGACGTACGCGTCGAGGAGAAGACCGGCGGCAAGTCGGGGACGTGGAGCCGCGAAGGAGCCGGGGCGTGAGCGCGGGCGACGGGCACGCACGCGTGGCGCACGATTCCGCACCGGAAGCCGCACAGGCATCCGCATCGGCATCCGCACCGGAAGCCGCCCAGGCATCCGCATCGGCATCCGCACCAGAAGCCGCCCAGGCATCCGCATCGGCACCGAACGGAGACGGCGCGCCGTACCGCGCGCTCGTCGTCACCGCCTCCAACCGTGCCGCCGCCGGTGTCTACCCCGACCGGGGCGGCCCGATCCTCGCCGAGGGCCTGGCCGCGCTCGGCTTCGCCGTCGACGGGCCGCGGGTAGTACCCGACGGCGACCCGGTCGGGCAGGCCCTGCGCGCGGGCGTGGACGCCGGGTACGACGTCATCCTCACCACCGGCGGCACCGGCATCTCGCCCACCGACCGCACCCCCGACGTCACCCGTCAGGTCATCGACCACGAGGTGCCGGGCATCGGGGAGGCGATCCGCGCGTACGGCAGGGACAAGGTGGCCACCGCCGTCCTGTCGCGCGGCCTCGCGGGCGTGGCGGGCAGGACGCTCATCGTGAACCTGCCGGGCTCCACCGGAGGCGTACGCGACGGTCTCGCCGTCCTGGAACCGCTGCTGAAGCACGCGGTCGACCAGCTGCGCGGCGGCGACCACCCAGGACCACCGGGGGGTGCGAGCTGAACAGCCCCTCCTGGCCCGTCGAGCTGCGGGACGGCGACGTCGTCCTGAGGCCCATAAAGCTGCGTGACCAGCGGGCCTGGCGCGAGGTCAACCGGCGCAACCGCGACTGGCTGCGCCCCTGGGAGGCCACGATCCCGCCGCCCACGCCCAGCGGCCCGGTCGTGCACCGCCCCACCTACCGTCAGATGGTGCGCCATCTGCGCGCGGAGGCCGGCGCGGGCCGCATGCTGCCCTTCGTCATCGAGTACCAGGGCCGCCTCGTCGGGCAGTTGACCGTCGCGGGGATCACCTGGGGCTCGATGTGCTCGGGCCATGTCGGCTACTGGGTCGACGAGTCCGTGGCGGGCCGCGGGGTCATGCCGACCGCCGTCGCGCTCGCCGTGGACCACTGCTTCCGCTCGGTCGGACTGCACCGTATCGAGGTCTGCATTCGCCCCGAGAACACGCCGAGCCGACGGGTCGTGGAGAAACTCGGATTCCGCGAGGAGGGGCTGCGCCCCCGTTATCTCCACATCGACGGAGCGTGGCGCGATCATCTGGTCTTCGCGCTGACGGCCGAAGAGGTACCGGAAGGGTTGTTGCGCCGCTGGCACCGGGCGCGACCTCGGAACACGGCGTAGAACGGCTGACGACCCGTGAAAATGAAATATGTGTTCGAAATTGACCGGTGAACGGCTGTCCAGGACCCGTATGAGTCTTGTCTCAGGCATTAATTTCACACTGACGGTGGTCTGTTGGTCGCATCAGTCGCAAAAAAAGTTCGAGATATCAGCCAGATCGTGCGACACACCGGCCCAATTGGCAGATGGCCTCACGGAAACCCCTCTACCGTGTGAGCGTGAGCAGCAGCGGCCTCATCTACGCAGTCATCGTCGGGGCCTGGGCCGCCTACTTGGTGCCGATGTGGCTCCGTAGGCAGGACGAGCTGAACGAAGCCCGTCCGACGGAACGCTTCAGCACCGCCATCCGGCTGCTGTCCGGACGGGCGGGCATGGAGCGCCGATACGCCAAGGACCTGCAGGCGCGCTCGCCCGAGGAGGGGGAGTCGCGCGACGCCCCGGACGTCATCACCGGCTCGGTGGACGTCCGGTCCTTCGCCGTGCCCCCGTCCGATACGGCGGGCCACCGGACGGACCGGTCGGACCGGGCGGAGAACCGGTCGGACCGGGCGGAGCACCGGGAAGAGCGGGCGGAGCCCGAACGCGAGCAGGAACCCGCCCCGGCCTCCCGGTCCAAGACCTCCGCCAAGGCCCCCGCCAAGAGTCCGGGCAAGGCGGCGACCCCCGCACAGCGCGCCGCGTCGGCGGAGGCCGCCGCGCGTGCCCGGCGCACGAAGGTCCTCGCCCGGCGCCGCCGTACGACAGTGCTCCTCTTCCTCGCCTTCACGGTCGGCGCCATCGTGGCCGGCGTCGGCGGCCTCGCCTTCCTGTGGGCGCCCGCCGGGCCCGCCGTACTGCTCAGCGCGTACATCGTCTATCTGCGTGGCCAGGAGCGGCGTCGCTTCACCTACACGATGGACCGGCGCCGGGCCGAGGTCGCGGCGCAGCGGCTGCGCGAGCGGCAGCCGCGCCGCAGGCCGACGGGGGCGGAGCCGGCCGCCGACGCGGTGGCTCAGGAGGGTCCGGCCGCCGGGACGGAGACGGGCCTGTCCGCGCTCGCCGCGGACCGCCGCGCCCTCGTCGAGCAGACCGACCACGCCGAGTGGGTCGACCAGCAGCGCGAGCGGCAGCGCGGGCCGGGGCGCGGCGACAGCTGGGACCCGGTCCCGGTGCCGCTGCCGACGTACGTGACCGCGCCGGTCGCCCCGCGCGCCACCGGCAGCGTCGACCTGGGCTCGCCCGACGCCTGGAGCTCGGCGCGGTCGAGCACGGCGGAGCCGTCCGCCGAGCGCGCGGCCGACCGGGAGCGTCCCACCGCGGGGCGGGGCGGCGAGGCGCCGGGCGACATCGACGGCGCCGAGGGCGCCGACGCCGACGGCGGCCGCAGCGACAAGCGCCGGGCGGCGTCCGCGCGGCGCGCTCGCGAGCGCGGTCGCACGCCGCTCTTCGACCAGTACGAGGACGGCGACCGGCCGCGCGCGGCCAACGAGTGAAGCGTCGTGAGGTCGCCCTGGCTGACCAGCCAGGACCGGATTTCCGACCACCCGGGTGGGGGTGCTAGAGTTTCACTCGTTGCAAGGGCCTGTGGCGCAGTCTGGTAGCGCACCTCGTTCGCATCGAGGGGGTCTGGGGTTCAAATCCCCACAGGTCCACTGCACATGAGATCCCGTCCAGTTCATCGAACTGGGCGGGATCTTTGCGTTGGGGCCCGCGTGTGAATTGTCGGGCTGTGGATACATTTGGTCCATGCTGTCGCGGTCGTCGTCTTTGCGGGGTGTCGCTGTGCTCGGCATCACACTCGCCACCGCCGTGTTGGCGGGCGGGTGCGCCGAGCCTCAGGGGCTGCGGGTGGAGGGGGCCGCGCTGCGGCCTTCGAGGGTGGCCGGACCCGTGTACATGGCGGACGTGACGGGGCGGCCGTTGCAGCAGCCGACGGTGGTGCGGCTCAGCGAACTGGTGGCGCTCACCGAGTTGAGCTGGCGGGACTGGGGCGGGCCGACCGCGCGGGCCACCGGGAAGCTCAGGGGCACGTGGTGCCTGCCCGGGTGCGCGAAGAAGCCGTACGACGCGACGCTGCTGCTCAGCGGTCTGGAGCGGCAGGACCGCGTGGCGTCCTACCGGCGGGCCACCGTGGAGCCGAAGGCACCGGAGGAACTGCCCGCTACCGCGGTGAACGTGCAGTTCCAGGGGATTCGCCTGCCGGTACCGGACCTCTGAGGCACGGGGAGCGGCATGGGACTGCGCACCAAGATCGGCTTCGCCATCGCGGGCACCGCGGCGCTGGTCTCCGTCGTGATGGGGCTCCTCGTCCACCATCGCGCCGTCGAGACGCAGTACGCGGGTGCGCGCAGCCAGATCGGGGACCGGCTGCGGACCGCGGTGCAGGACCACGCGGCCGGGATCGACGGGGACCGCACCCTCATCGACCCCGCCGATCTGCCGGGGCCGCTCGCCGGGGCCGTGGCGAACGGGCGGTGGGGCGTCTACCTGGACCGCAGCGGGCGGGTGCCGCAGCTCTGGGCGGCCAGCAAGTACGGCGGGGAGGTCGTCGCGCTGAAGCGGCCGTACGACAGGGAAACGGAGACCGTACGGGATCTGGACCGGGTGCTGTGGATCTCCGGCGGGTTCGGGACGGCGTTGGCCTGTGTGGTGGGGCTGCTCGTCGCGACGCGGCTCGGGCGGCGTCTGCGGGTGAAGGCGGGGGCGGCGCAGCGCATCGCGGAGGGGGATCTGACGGCGCGGCTCCCGCTGCGCGGCAAGGACGAGATCACCCGGCTCGCGGCCGCGGTGAACACCATGGCCGACGCGCTCGCGGCCCGGCTGCAGGCCGAGCGTGAGGTCACGGCGAACATCGCGCACGAGCTGCGGACGCCGGTGGCCGGCATGGTGACGGCGGCCGGGCTGCTGCCGCCGGGGCGCCCTTCCGAGCTGGTACGGGAGTCCGCGCAGCGGCTGCGGGAGCTGGTCGACGACGTCATCGAGGTGGCGCGGCTCGACGGCGTGGGGGAGCAGGCGGTGGCCGAGCCGTGCGAACTGGGGGAGCTGGTGCGCAGGTCGGCCGCGGCGGGGGCCGCGGGGGCGGCCGGTGTGACGGTGGACGTCGTACGCGATGTGGAGGTCGTGACGGACCCCCGGCGGGTGGAGCGGGTGATCGCCAACCTCGTCAGCAACGCGTTGCGGCACGGAGCGGCGCCGGTGCTGGTCGAGGTCGACGGCGGGGTGGTGCGGGTGCGGGACTCCGGGGGCGGGTTTCCGGAGTCCCTGCTCTCCGGCGGCCCGCAGCGGTTCCGCAGCGGGTGCGGGACGAAGGGGGTGGGCCTCGGTCTCGGCCTGACGATCGCGCAGGGTCAGTCGCAGGTGCTTGGAGCCGGACTGCGGTTCAGCAACCCGGCGGGCGGCGGGGCCCTGGCCGAGTTCGACCTGCGGTCGGCTGTGCGGGGTGGTTCCGGCGGCGGGGGCGGGAGGTAGTCGCGGGGGTAGTCCCGCCGGGGAGGGGGGCGGCGCGAGGGCCGGCCCTGGGGGCGGGAAGGGACGCTACAGCGCCTTCGCGTAGCAGCGGCTCAGGTCGTCGAAGCGGTAGAGGCCGAACTTGGCGGGGGCGGGGGTGTAGCCGCTGGAGGTGTAGAGGGCTATCGCCTCCGGCTGCTTGGTGCCCGTTTCCAGGACCATGCGGACGCGGCCCGCCGCCCTCGCGTCCTCCTCGAGCGCCGCGAGGATGCGCCGGGCGAGGCCGAGGCCGCGGGCCTCGGGGGTGACGTACATCCGCTTCAGCTCGGCGTCGCCGTCCTGGTAACCCTCCCCGTTCTCGTCCATGCCGCGCCAGCCGCCCGTCGCCAGGGCGGTGCCGTGCTCGTCGTACGCGATGAGGTAGAGCCCGCGCGGGGGTTCGAACATGGTGGGGTCGAGGGGTGTGATGTCGCCCTCGTCCCCGTACCGCTCCGCATATTCGAGCTGGACGTGGTCGTTGAGGCGGATCGCGTCGGGGTGCGCGAAGGTGACGGTGCGGAGCTCGACGGGGGCGGTGGCCTCGCGGGCCGTCGCGGGGGCGGGTACGGAGGCGGCGGCCTCGCGGGCTCGGATAGTCATGCGCTCCATCGTACTTCTATGCGAAACGGGTGAGGGCTGCGCAGTCCAGTGTGCCGGTATCGTGCCCGGATGCTCACTGTGACCTCTGTGAATGTCAACGGCCTGCGTGCCGCCGCCAAGAAGGGCTTCGTGGAGTGGCTCGGCGGGACCTCGGCCGATGTGGTGTGCCTCCAGGAGGTGCGGGCCGAGGCGCACCAGTTGCCGGACGAGGTGCGGGAGCCCGAGGGCTGGCACGTCGTGCACGCGCCGGCCGCCGCGAAGGGGCGCGCCGGCGTCTCGCTGTACACGCGCCGTGAGCCGGACCGGGTGCGCGTCGGCTTCGGGTCGCAGGAGTTCGACGGCAGCGGCCGGTACGTCGAGGCCGACCTGCCGGGCGTCACCGTGGCCAGCCTGTATCTGCCCTCCGGCGAGGTCGGCACCGAGCGGCAGGACGAGAAGGTCCGGTTCATGGGGGAGTTCCTCGTCCATCTGAGGGAGCTGAAGGCGCGGGCCGCCGCCGAGGGGCGGCACGTCGTCGTCTGCGGCGACTGGAACATCGCCCACCAGGAGGCCGACCTCAAGAACTGGAAGGGCAACAAGAAGAACTCCGGCTTCCTGCCCGAGGAGCGCGCCTGGCTGAGTGAGGTCTTCGAGGAGTACGAGGACGTCGTGCGGCAGCAGCACCCGGGCGTCGAGGGCCCCTACTCCTGGTGGTCGTACCGCGGCCGCGCCTTCGACAACGACACGGGCTGGCGCATCGACTACCACGTGGCGACGGCGGGGCTCGCCGAGCGCGCGGTGAAGGCGTTCGTGGAGCGGGCCGCGAGCCACGGCGAACGCTGGAGCGACCATGCGCCCGTGACGGTGGTCTACGACCTGTAGGGCCCGTCTTCGAGCCCCCGCCCGCGCGGCACCCGCGGCGGCGGCGCGCGCGGTCATAAAGTCCGGCGGAGGGCTGTCCCGGGCCCGCAAGGCATGGCAGATTGCGGACGCGCCATGTCCAACTCCCAAGGTGTCGGGGGGACTTCATGTCTGCCGTGGCTGCCAGTACTTCGAGACGTGCGGTGCTCGTCGCCGCCGCGGGCGCGGGTGTCGCGGTGGCGCTGCCCGCCACCGGGGCGTACGGCGCGGACGGCGGTGACGTTCCGGCGGGCACGCCGCCCGTGCTCCTGACCGAGCAGGCGAGCAAGCGGATCCTCGTCCTCGACCCGCGGCGCCGCGTCTGGGACCCGGCCGTCGACCCGTCCGCCGTGCGCTGGCAGTTCTCGCCGCTCGGCGACCCCCGCTACGACGACCTCCTGCCGCGGGAGAGCTGGCGCTACCCGTGCGAGGCGAAGGTGCGGCTGCACCGGAAGCGTACGTACGTCCTGACCACCGCGTCGTTCGGGTTCGCGGCCGTCGTCGAGTATCCGACGGGCAGGCGGTACTGGGGCACGGCGATCGGGCCCGGCGACGATCTGTTCAATCCGCACACCGCCGAGCTCCTGCCCGACGGCAATGTGGCCGTCGCGTGCAGCGCGGGCGCGCGGGTGCGGCTGTACGCGGCGTCGCAGGGGCCGCGGGCCGAGCGGTACGCGGAGGCGGAGCTCAAGGGCGCGCACGGGCTGCACTGGGACGGCGTACGCGAAGTGCTGTGGGCGCTCGGCGACGACGAGCTGGTGTCGTACGCGGTGGGCGGCACGGCCGCGCTGCCCACGCTCGCGCGGCGCTCCGCGGTGGGGCTGCCGGTCGGCACGCCGGGGAAGCCGCCCGGCGGGCACGACCTGTTCCCGGTCGCCGGGCGGCCGGGGCGGCTGTGGGTGACGACCAGTGCCGCCGTCTTCCAGTACGAGACGGCGAGCGGGGCGTTCGTGGGGGACTTCGCCGGGCACGGGGCGATCTCGCGGAAGGCGGTGAAGACCGTCGGGAACGATCCGCGCACCGGGCAGGTGCTGACCACCGTGCCGGAGAGCGGGCTCGGCGAGACCTGGTGGACGACGACGGTCAGCGTGCACCTGCCGGAGAGTGTGTACGAGTACGTCGACGGCGGCATCTACAAGGCGCGCTGGTGGCTGCCGCGCTGAGGGCTCCGGCTGCTCTACGCGTCCTTGAGTCGGCGGTCCAGTGCCATCGAGAGCTCCGCCTCCACGACGCTCTTGGCGAGCGGGCGCAGCTGCTCGATGTCGACCTCGGCGGTGTCCGGGACGTGGGCGCGCATGACCGTGATGAACAACTCCGCGAGCGCGTCGGCGTGTTCGCGTACGCGCTGGCCCGCCTGCAGGACCGCGGCGAGCGGAACTCCCTTGCGCACCAGGGTGGATGAGGCGTCGAGGAGGCGGCGGCTGATGTGGACGAGTTCGTCGCCGTCCGTGCCGAGGTAGCCGAGGTCCAGGGCGGCGACGAGGTTCTCGGGGGTGACCTCGCCCGCGAAGTGGTCGGCGAGTTCCTCGGGGGTGAGGCGGACCGGCTGCTCCTCGGTCGGTTCCCCGAGGCCGAGGAGTTCGCCGACGTCGCGGCCCTTCTCGAAGGCGTCGGCGAGCTCGGCGATGCCGTTCAGGGTGTGGCCGCGCTCCAGGAGGGCGGCGATGGTGCGCAGTCTGGCCAGGTGGTGCTCGTCGTACCAGGCGATGCGGCCCTCGCGGCGCGGCGGCGGGATCAGGCCGCGCTCGCGGTAGAAGCGCACGGTACGCACGGTGATGCCGGCCGCCTCGGCCAGTTCCTCCATGCGGTACTCGCGTACGCCGCCGTCCGGTGCGCTCCCGCGTCCGGCGTGCCGTCCGCCCTGCCGTCCGCCTTCTCGGTCGTCTGCCACGCGGGAAGCCTATCCGGGCGGCGCTCGGCGATACCGGCGGTAACTTTTCCCCGCCGTACCCCTACCCATGAGTACGTGTCTGGCTTACGCTCCCAATTGCGCCAGTGGTTACTGGCAGAGTCGTGTACTTCGGGAGGCGGCGGCATGGCCGAGCGCGAGCGGAGCCCCGAGCAGGGGCGCGAGCACGAGCACGTACGGGTGGCGGTGATCGGATCCGGATTCGGCGGTCTCGGGGCCGCCGTGCGGCTGCGCCGCGAGGGCATCACCGACTTCGTCGTCCTGGAACGGGCCGGCGCGGTGGGCGGCACCTGGCGGGACAACAGCTACCCGGGCTGCGCCTGCGACGTGCCCTCGCACCTGTACTCCTTCTCCTTCGCGCCCAACCCCGACTGGCCGCGCACCTTCTCCGGCCAGGAGCGCATACGCGAGTACCTGGAGCACGTCGCCGACACCTTCCGGCTGCGCCCGCACATCCGCCTCGACACCGAGGTGAAGCTGATGAGCTGGGACGCCGAGCGGCTGCGCTGGGAGATCCGGACCAGCAACGGCATCCTCACCGCCGACGTCGTCGTCTCCGCCACCGGGCCGCTCTCCGACCCCAAGACCCCGGACATCCCCGGCCTCGACACCTTCCCCGGCAAGGTCTTCCACTCCGCGCGCTGGGACCACGACTACGACCTCGGCGGCAAGCGCGTCGCGATGATCGGCACCGGCGCATCGGCCATCCAGATCGTCCCCGAGATACAGAAGAAGGTCGGCAGGCTCACCCTCTTCCAGCGCACGCCCCCGTGGGTGATGCCGCGCGCCGACCGGGCCATCACCGGCGTCGAGCGCTGGCTGCACAAGCAGCTGCCGTTCACCACCCAGGCCCGGCGCGGACTCCTGTGGGGCATACGGGAGTTGCAGGTCCAGGCGTTCACCAAGCGGCCCAACGAGCTCGGCATGGTCGAGCAGATAGCCAAGCGGAACATGTACCGGGCGATCAAGGACCCGGTGCTGCGGGAGAAGCTGACGCCCACGTACCGCATCGGCTGCAAGCGCATCCTGCTGTCCAACACGTACTACCCGGCGCTCGCCAAGCCCAATGTCGACGTCGTCGCGAGCGGCCTCACCGAGGTCCGGGGCAGCACCGTCGTCGCCGCCGACGGCACCGAGACCGAGGTCGACGCGATCATCTTCGGCACCGGATTCCACGTGACGGACATGCCGATCGCCGACCGCGTCGTCGGGGACGCGGGGCTCACGCTCATGGAGACCTGGAAGGACGGCATGAACGCGCTGCGCGGCGCGACCGCCGCCGGGTTCCCCAACTGGATGACGATCATCGGCCCGAACACCGGGCTCGGGAACTCCTCCATGATCCTGATGATCGAGTCCCAGCTGAACTACATGGCGGACTACCTGCGGCAGTTGAACGTGCTCGGCGGCACCGCCGCGCTCGCGGCCAGGCCGGACTCCGTGCGCGCCTGGAACGTGCGGGTGCAGGAGCGGATGAAGCGCACGGTGTGGAACACCGGCGGCTGCAACAGCTGGTACCTCGACAAGAACGGCGTCAACACCACCGTGTGGCCCGGCACGACCACCGAGTTCCGGGCGGCGACCCGCCGGGTCGACCTCTCCGAGTACGACGTGCTGCGGCCCCCGAAGACACCGGAAGCGGCACCTGCCGCCGTCCCCGCACACGGGACGTCCGGGGCCGAGAAGGTCGAGGCGGGCGCATGAGCAGGCTGAACCGTGCGGGGAACGGGGCCTACGCGCCGCCCGTCGCCGCACGCCGACTGACCGCCGTCTCCGCCGACGGGGCGCACGTCCACGTCGAGGTGCACGGTCCCGAGGACGCGCCCGCCGTGGTGCTCGCCCACGGATGGACCTGCTCGACCGCCTTCTGGGCCGCGCAGATCCGCGCCCTCGCCACCGGCCACCGGGTCATCGCGTACGACCAGCGCGGCCACGGGCGCAGCGCGGCGCCGTCGGCTGCCGACGGCTACAGCACGCGGGCGCTCGCCGACGACCTGGAGGCGGTCCTCGCGGCGACGCTCGCGCCGGGCGAGAAGGCCGTGCTCGTGGGGCACTCCATGGGCGGCATGACGATCATGGCCGCGGGCGGCAGGGACCGGGTGCGGGAGCACGCCGCCGCCGTCCTGCTGTGCAGTACGGGAAGCTCGGCCCTGGTCGCGGAGGCCACGGTGGTGCCGCTCCTGCGGGCCGGGCGGATGCGGACCCGGATCACCCGGTCGGTGCTCGGCTCGCGGGCGCCGCTCGGCCCCGTGACGCCGGTGGCCCGGCGGGTCCTCAAGTACGCGACGATGGGCCCCGGTTCGGCGCCCGACAAGGTCGACGCGTGCGCGCGGATCGTGCACGCCTGCCCGAGGATCGTGCGCCACGGCTGGTCGCACGTCCTGGAATCGCTCCAACTGGACGTCGAGGTCGGCGCGTTGAACGTACCCACCGCCGTCCTCGCCGGTACGGCCGACCGCCTCACCCCCATCGTCCACGCGCGGCGCATCGCGGCAGCGCTGCCGGATTCCCTGGGCCTCACCGAACTGACCGGAGTCGGCCACATGACGCCCATCGAGGCGCCGGACGCCGTCACCGCGCGCATCACCGAACTCGTCGCAACGTACGTACAGGTCAAGGAGGGCGCATGAGCAGGGTCAGCCTGGAGGGGCAGGTCGCGGTCGTCACCGGCGCGGCGCGCGGGGTCGGTGAGCTGCTGGCCCGCAAGCTGTCGGCGCGCGGCGCGAAGGTCGCCCTCGTCGGCCTGGAGCCGGACGAGTTGAAGCTGGTCGCGGAGCGGCTGCACACCGAGTCCGCGCACTGGCACGCGGACGTCACCGACCACGTGGCGATGGCGCGGGTCGCGCAGGAGGTCAAGGAGCACTTCGGCAAGGTCGACATCGTCGTCGCCAACGCGGGCGTGGCCAGCGGCGGGCCCTTCCTGGAGTCCGACCCGGACGCGTGGCGCCGCGTCATCGAGGTCAACCTCATCGGCAGCGCGGTGACGGGCCGGGCCTTCCTGCCCGTCCTGATGGAGAGCCGCGGCTATCTGCTGCAGATCGCCTCGCTCGCCGCGATCACCCCGGCGCCGATGATGACGGCGTACTGCGCGTCGAAGTCGGGCGTCGAGGCGTACGCGCACGCGCTGCGGGCCGAGGTCGGCTACAAGGGCGTCAGGGTCGGCGTCGGCTACCTCTCCTGGACCGACACGGACATGGTGCGGGGCGCCGACCAGGACGACGTGATGCGGGAGTTGCGGTCGCGGCTGCCGTGGCCGTCCAACAAGACGTACCCGCTGGGCCCGGCGGTCGACCGCATAGTCGCGGGCATCGAGCGCCGCTCCAGTCATGTGTACGCGCAGTGGTGGCTGCGGGGCATGCAGGGCATCCGCGGCTACCTGCCGGGGGTCATCGGCGCGGTGGGGCAGCGGGAGATGCGGCGGTTCGAGCCGCGGCTGGGGTCGGTGTCCACGGGGCTTGTGGGGGCGGGGGGTTCGGCGGACGAGAGGGCGCGGGCGGAGTCACCGACGGGGCGGGTGGGTGGGTAGAACGCCGCGGAGCGGCGACGCGTGAAGGGCTGAGGTGCCGGACGAGGAGGCGCGGAGCAGGAGCCGTCGCCGCGTTCAAGCCCGCGGCGGCAGCACCGGCCTGCTGCGGTCCGGCACGTCGGAGCGGTCCGGCGGCACGGCCGCAGGCTGCTGCTCCAGGAGGTCGAGCGCCAGCCGGACCGCGTCGTCCAGCTGGGCGTGCCGCCCCTCCGCCCAGTCGAGCGGCGTCCGCAGGACGTCCAGGTCCGGGGCGACCCCGTGGTTCTCCACACCCCACCCGTACGCGTCGAACCAGCCCGCGTTCATCGGCACCGTGATCACCGTGCCGTCGCCGAGCCGGTGCCGCCCGGTCATGCCGACCACCCCGCCCCAGGTGCGCTGCCCGACGACCGGGCCGAGTCCGAGCAGCTTGAAGGCGGCCGTGATCATGTCGCCGTCGGAGGACGTCGCCTCGTCGGCGAGGGCCACCACCGGGCCCCGCGGCGCGTTCGAGGCGTACGACACCGGCTCGGCGTTCCGCGTCAGGTCCCAGCCGATGATCTTCCGGGTCAGCTTCTCGACGACGAGTTCGCTGATGTGGCCGCCCGCGTTGCCGCGCACGTCGACGATCAGCGCCGGGCGGTCCACCTCAAGGCGCAGGTCCCGGTTGAACTGGGCCCAGCCCGAGCCACCCATGTCGGGGATGTGCAGGTAGCCGCACTTGCCGCCGCTCAACTCCCGTACCACTTCACGGCGTTTGGCCACCCAGTCCTGATAGCGCAGGGGGCGTTCGTTGATGAGGGGGACGATCGCGACCCGGCGGGGGCGGCGGCCCTCGCCCTCGGCGGGCCGGAAGGTCAGCTCGACCGTCGTGCCGCCCGCCGCAGAGAGGAGCGGGAAGGGCCCGGTCACGGGGTCGACCGGACGGCCGTCGATGTGCGTGAGGATCGCGCCCTCGCGGATGCCCGCACCGGCCAGCGGCGAGCGCGCCTTGGAGTCGGAGGAGTCACCGGGCAGGATCCGCTTGACCATCCACCCCTCCTCCCGGCGCACGAGGTTGGCGCCGAGCAGGCCCATGGCGCGCTGGTAGTGCGGCGGCCCCTCGTTGCGGCGCGCGGCGGAGACGTACGCGTGGGAGGTGCCCAGCTCGCCGAGGACCTCGCGCAGCAGATCGGCGAACTCGTCGGGGGACGCGACGCGTTCGACCAGCGGCCGGTACTGCGCGAGCACCGCGTCCCAGTCGATGCCGCTCATCCCCGGGTCCCAGAAGTAGGCGCGGATGATCCGTCCCGCCTCCTCGTAGGCCTGGCGCCACTCGGCGGCCGGGTCGACCTCGTGCAGGATGCGGCGCAGGTCGATCCAGACGGTGGTGTCGCTGTCGCCCGCCTCGGTGGACGGCACGGCGCTCAGGTCGCCCTCGTCGACGACGACGAGCCGTGAGCCGTCGCCGCTGAGCGCGAACCAGTCCAGGTGGTCGACGAGCGCGGACTTCTTCGCCTTGGTGATGTTGAAGTGTTCGAGGGTGGGGCGGCCCGAGGTGTCGGCCGGGTTGACGAAGGTCTCGCCGAGCGCGCCCGAGATCGGCCAGCGCAGCCAGACCAGGCCGCCGCCGCTGACGGGATGCAGCGCCGAGTACTTCGACGCGGCGACCGGGAACGGCGTGACCCGCGACGCGAGCCCCTCGACCTCCACCGTCGTGGTGCCGTACCCGCCGCCGTCGGCCGGGTCGAGGCCGCCCGCGGCCGGACGTCCGTCGGGCAGCAGCGCGAAGGGCGACGGGGTCGCCGACGACAGGGGTACGAGGTAGGGGCGGCAGCCCAGCGGGAAGGAGAGGTCGCCGGTGTGCACGTCGTAGACGGGGTCGAAGCCGCGCCAGGAGAGGAAGGCGAGGTAGCGGCCGTCGCGGGTGAAGACGGGGTTCTCGTCCTCGAAGCGGCCGTCGGTGACGTCGACGACCGTACGGGCGCCGGGCCCCTCGATGCGGACCAGCTTGATCTGGCGCAGGGAGCGGCCGACGCCGGGATGCGACCAGGTCAGCCAGGTGCCGTCGGGGGAGAAGGCGAGGTCGCGGACCGGGCCGTTGAGGGAGCGGACCAGCTCGGTGACTTCGCAGTCGGCGCCCGCCGCCTCACTCGCGCCCCCGTCCGAGCCCTGGCCCGTGCCCTCACCCGTGCCTTCGCCCGCGGCGGCGCCCGTCTCCTCGCCCGGCTCGTCCCCCACCTCGTCCCCGACCGTGAGGAGAAGCAGCCGGCCGTCGTTGGAGGCGACGGCGAGACGCTTGCCGTCCGGGTCGGCCACCAGCTCCTGCACGCGGCCGAGCTGCCCGCTCGCGAGCCTGCGCGGCCCCCGGTCGCCGCTGGCCCGCGGCAGGTAGGTGATCTCGACGGCGTCCTCGCCCTCCGCGTCGGTGATGTAGGCGATCCGCCCGCTGGTGCCGAGCATCTCGGGGAGCCGGACCCGTACCCCCGGGGTGTCGGTGATGGTGCGGGCCGGGCCGTCCCGGTGGGTGAGCCAGTAGAGGGAGCCGCGCACGACGACGGCGCTGGCCCGGCCCGTCGTGTCCACGCAGAGCGCGTCGAGGTGCTGTGCGGCCGGCACCTGGTAGATGCGCCGCCCGGCCCGCGGCCCGCCGAGCCGCACGTCGAGCCGGCGCGGCACGGAGTCCGCCGAGAGGTCGTCGACCAGCCAGATCTCCCCCGCGCACTGGTAGACGATCCGGGTGCCGTCGGCCGCCGCGTGCCGGGCGTAGAACGTGTCGTGGTCGGTGTGGCGCCGCAGATCGGAGCCGTCGGGCAGACAGGAGTAGAGGTTGCCGACGCCCTCGTGGTCGGAGAGGAAGGCGATGCGTCCCGACACGCACATGGGGGAGTCCAGATGCCCGTCGAGGTCGGCGAGGATCTGCTTGCCGTGCACCCACAGGCGGCCCGTCGCGCCGCCCCGGTACCGCTTCCAGGCGGCGGGTTCGTGCGGCGGCTTGCCCGTCAGGAGCAGCGTCTTGCGGTCGCACGCGCTGTCGGCCAGCGAGTCCGTGATCGCGATGTCCCAGACCGGGCCCCAGGGCAGCTTGCCGCCGGGTGAGCCGTCGGTGGGCACGCTGTAGGCCCAGCAGAGGTGCGAGAAGGGCTGGCCGTGCGAGGAGACGGCGAGGATGTCGCCGTCGGGCGACCAGCCGCAGACCCGTGTGTCGGTGCTGCCCCAGTAGGTCAGCCGGCGCGCGGGCCCGCCGGCCACCGGCGCGAGATGGATCTCCGGGTCGAGGCTGCGCCAGGTCGTGTACGCGATGTGGCGGCCGTCGGGCGAGAAGCGCGGATGGCTCACCTTGGTCCGGTCGACGGTGAGCCGCCAGGCCCGGCCGGCCGGGGAGCCCTCCGGGGTGAGGGGGGCCACCCACACGTCGTCCTCGGCGACGAAACAGAGGCGGTCGCCGCTGAGGTGCGGAAAACGCAGGTAGGAGTGGTCGTCCTGGGTGTCGTCGCGCGCGTCGGTCACCCCACCATGCTTTTCCGCCCGGCAGGCGGCGGCAACTTGGGCCGGGGGTGAATCCGGGGCGTGACACAGCACACGTACGAAACGGTTTCGTTTCGTTAGGGCGGGGGCGTACAGTCCCGGTGTACGAAACAGTTTCGTACGACGAGCCCGGGGCATCCGGAGGGGGTGGAGACCGTGACGGAAGCGGCGACGACGCGGCGCAGCAGGATCACGCCCGAACGCGAGGCCGAGCTGTACGCGGCCGTGCTCGACCTGCTCCGCGAGGTCGGGTACGACGCCCTCACCATGGACGCCGTCGCGGCCCGCGCGCGGTCCAGCAAGGCCACCCTCTACCGCCAGTGGGGGAGCAAGCCGGAGCTGGTCGCCAAGGCGCTGCGGCACAACAAGCCGGTGTCCCTCGCGGACATCGACACCGGCACGCTCCGCGGCGACCTGCACGAGATGGCAGGACGTTCCGACGACTGCCAGATGGAGCAGGACGCCGCGCTGATGCGAGCCCTGTTCCATGCCGTCCACGACAACCCCGAACTCCACCAGGCGATGCGGCAGTTGCTCATCGAGCCGGAGCTCACGGGCCTGGACGTGCTGCTGCGCAGAGCCGTGGCGCGCGGTGAGGTGGCCGCGGACAACCCGGCCCTGGAGTACGTCGTCCACATGATGGTCGGCGGCTTCGTCGCCCGGGACCTGATCGAGGACCGCACCGTCGACCGTGCGTTCCTGCTCTCCTACATCGACGCCGTGGTCCTCCCCGCCCTCGGCGTCTGATCCACCGCCAACCCCGACCCGACTCCGTACCTCCCCCGCACCGACCCCGTACCTGACGCGACCGCTCACGTCGTCGGGCTGATCCCCCCTGCCCAATCCGGACACCACGACCTGACCGGGAGTACGCCCTCGTGGCCACTTTCCTCTACAAACTCGGCAAACTCGCCTTCAGGCGACGCCACTTCGTCGCCCTCATATGGGTGGCGCTCCTGACGCTCGCCGGAGTCGGCGCGGCATCGGCGCCCACCGCGGCCTCCAGCAGCTTCTCCATACCCGGCACGGAGGCCCAGAAGGCCTTCGACCTCCTGGAGAAGCGGGCCCCCGAGGCCAGCGCCGACGGGGCGAGCGCCCGCGTCGTCTTCAAGGCGCCGGGCGGCGAGAAGGTCACCGACAAGGCCAACAAGGCCGAGATCGACAAGACCGTCGCCGCCATCAAATCCGGCTCGGACCAGGTGGCCCGCGCGGACAGCCCCTTCAAGACCAGGACGGTCAGCAAGGACGGCACCACGGCGTACGCATCCGTCTCGTACAAGGTCACCTCGATGGAGCTGACCGACGACGACCGCGACGCCCTGGAGAAGACCACCGACAAGGCGCGCGAGTCCGGGCTGACGGTCGAGGTCGGCGGCGACGCGCTGCAGGCCATGCCCGAGACCGGCGCCACCGAGATCATCGGCATCGCGATCGCCGCGGTCGTCCTCGTCATCACCTTCGGCTCGCTGATCGCGGCCGGTCTGCCGCTGCTCACCGCGCTGATCGGGGTCGGCATCGGCGTCTCGTCGATCACCGCGCTCGCCAACGCGCTCGACCTCGGCACCACCACCTCGACGCTCGCGATGATGATCGGCCTCGCGGTCGGCATCGACTACGCGCTCTTCATCGTCTCGCGCTACCGCGGCGAACTCGCCGATGGCCGCGACCGCGAGGAGGCGGCGGGCCGCGCCGTCGGCACCGCGGGCTCGGCGGTCGTCTTCGCCGGACTCACCGTGGTGATCGCCCTGGTCGGCCTCGCCGTGGTCAACATCCCGATGCTCACCAAGATGGGCTTCGCCGCGGCCGGCACGGTCGTCATCGCCGTCCTCATCGCCCTCACGCTCATCCCGGCGCTGCTCGGGTACGCGGGCAAGCGGGTCATGCCGATGGGCGAGAAGAGCAGGCTGTTCGGCGGCGGCAGGAAGAAGGCCGCTTCCGGCGAGAACGGCGGTGAGCCGAAGCAGAACATGGGCACCCGCTGGGCCCGCTTCGTGGTCCGCCGCCCGGTCGCCGTGCTGCTCGTCGGCATCGTGGGCCTCGGCGCCGCGGCCCTGCCGGTCTCGCAGCTGGAGCTCGGCCTGCCGGACGACGGCGCGCAGCCGACGTCCACGACCCAGCGCAAGGCGTACGACCTGGTCTCCGACGGCTTCGGCCCCGGCTACAACGGTCCGCTGATGGTCGTCGGCGACCTCAAGGGCGCCGACGACCCGAAGGCCGCGGCCGGCGAGATCAGGAAGACGATCTCCCAGCTGGACGACGTCCTGAACGTCGCCCCGCCGATGTTCAACAAGGACAAGGACGCCGCGATCATCAGCGTCGTCCCGTCCTCCAAGCCCAGCGGCGTCGAGACCGAGGACCTGGTCCACTCGATCCGCGATACGGGTGCGCGGATCAAGTCCGACACCGGCGCCGACATCATGGTCACCGGCACCACGGCCATGAACATCGACGTCTCGCAGAAGCTCAACGACGCCCTGCTGCCCTACCTGGCGCTGGTCGTGGGCCTCGCGTTCCTGCTCCTGATCATCGTCTTCCGCTCGATCCTGGTCCCGCTCAAGGCGGCCCTCGGCTTCCTGCTCTCGGTCCTCGCGGCCCTCGGCGCGGTCGTCGCGGTCTTCCAGTGGGGCTGGCTCGGCTCGCTCTTCGGCGTCGAACAGACAGGCCCGATCATGTCGATGATGCCGATCTTCATGGTGGGCGTGGTCTTCGGCCTCGCGATGGACTACGAGGTCTTCCTCGTGACCCGGATGCGGGAGGCGTACGTCCACGGGGAGCGGCCGGGCCAGGCGATCGTGACCGGTTTCCGGCACGGGGCCCGGGTGGTCTCGGCGGCGGCGGTCATCATGATCGCGGTCTTCGCCGGGTTCATCGGCTCGTCCGAGCAGATGGTGAAGATGATCGGCTTCGGCCTCGCGATCGCGGTGTTCTTCGACGCGTTCGTGGTCCGCATGGCGCTGGTGCCCGCGGTCCTCGCGCTGCTCGGCAAGAAGGCGTGGTGGCTGCCGAAGTGGCTGGACCGCGCGCTGCCCAACGTGGACGTCGAGGGCGAGGGGCTGCGTACGCAGGGGGAGAAGGGCGCCGGGTCCGCCGACGCGGAGAGGGAGCCGGTGCGGGTCTGAGCCCGTACCGCGCCCACCGGGGCCGGGCCCGGGTCTGGCCTGATGGCCCGGCCCCGGCCCCGGCCCCGGCCTGATGGCCCGGCCCCGGCCTGATCGGCCTAGCGGGTGACCGGGGTGGCGGCGGTCGCGTACGTGCGGCGCAGGAAGCGGATCAGCGCCGACGCGTCGAACTGGACGACCGTCACCCCGTCCCCCTCGTGGAACTCCACGACCGTCTGGACCCGGCCGCACGGCCAGACGTGTACGCCGCCGGAGGTGACCGGGGCAAGCAGCCCCTGCTCCAGGAGCTGCCGGTCGAAGACGCGGTGGGGGGAACCGGGGAGGCCGATCCGCACCGCGTGCGGGTCGGCCTCCGCGTCGTAGTGGAGCATGACGGGGACGGCGCGGTGGCCCTCTGAGGTGTCCGTGACGAGGTGGGCGCGTGCGTACTGCTCGACTGCGGACATCACTGAACTCCTCATCCATCCGGACGCTTCATCACCAATGTCCCATATGTCCGGCAATGCGCCGCGGGGGGCGTAGCCGATTCGGGACCGCGGTGCTCTTGCAAACCGTTTGCAACAAGGCCCTATCATTGAACGGTTCACGAGCGATCTGCCCTGTCCAGGGCCCCTGCCCAGGAGCGAGCGCATGCATGTCCCCGATGGGTTCATCAATGTCCCGGTGTCCGCCGCCGCCGGGGTCGTCGCCGCCGGCGCGGTAGCCGTCAGCCTCAAGGGCGCACGGCGCGAACTGGACGAACGGACCGCTCCGCTCGCCGGTCTGGTCGCCGCCTTCATCTTCGCCGTGCAGATGCTGAACTTCCCCGTCGCGACCGGGACCAGCGGACACCTCCTCGGCGGCGCGCTCGCCGCGATCCTCGTCGGACCCTTCACCGGCGTGCTGTGCGTCTCCGTCGTCCTGCTCATGCAGGGCGTGCTCTTCGCCGACGGCGGTCTGACGGCGCTCGGCGTGAACATCTCCGACATGGCGATCGTCACCACCGTCGTCGCCTACCTCGTCTTCCGCGGCCTGGTGAAGGCGCTGCCCCGCGGCCGCCGCTCCATCACCGTCGCCTCGTTCGCCGCCGCCCTGCTCTCGGTGCCCGCCGCCGCGGTCGCCTTCACCCTCATCTACGCCGTCGGCGGCACGACCGACGTCTCCCTCGGCAAGGTCGCCACCGCCATGGTCGGCGTGCACGTCCTCATCGGCATCGGCGAGGCGGTCATCACCGCGCTCACCGTCGGCGCCGTCATCGCCGTACGGCCGGACCTGGTGTACGGGGCCCGCGGCCTGACCAAGCCGTTGAAGCTGCGCGTCGGCGGGGAACTGGTGGACGCGCCCGCGGCGGCCGACGGGCCGGCCCCGGTCGCCGCCGGGCCCGCCACCCGCAAGGTGTCCACCCGCAAGGTGTGGATCGCGGGCATCGTCGCCTCCCTCGTCCTCGCGGGCTTCGTCAGCTTCTACGCCTCGGCGGACCCGGACGGCCTGGAGAAGGTCGCCCACGACAAGGGCATCGACAAGAAGGCCGAGGAGCACGCCGCCGCCGACTCCCCACTGGCCGACTACGGCGTCAAGGACATCACCGACGCCCGCGTCTCCGGCGGTCTCGCGGGCATCATCGGCGTGGGCGTCACGGTCGTCGCGGGCTCGGCGGTCTTCTGGACGCTGCGCCGCCGCCGTACGGGCGACACCGCACCGGCCGCCATGCCCGAGAGCGTCACCTCCGAGAAGGCCTGACATGGGCGCGGGCCACGCCCACCGGCTCTACCGGCAGGGCCGTTCACCGGTGCACGCCCTGCCGCCGCACACCAAGCTGGCCGCGGTCTTCTGCTTCGTGATCGTGGTGGTCTCCACGCCGCGCGAGGCGATGTGGGCCTTCGGGCTCTACGCGGTACTCCTCGGCGTCGTCGCGTACGCGGCCCGCGTCCCGGCCGGCTTCCTGCTCAAACGCCTCCTGATCGAGATCCCCTTCGTGGCGTTCGCCGTGCTGATGCCGTTCGTCGCGCAGGGCGAACGCGTCGACGTGCTCGGCCTGTCCCTCAGCGTCAACGGCCTCTGGGGCGCCTGGAACGTCCTGGCCAAGGGCACGCTCGGCGTCGCCGCCTCCGTACTGCTCGCCGCCACCACCGAACTGCGCGCCCTGCTCCTGGGCCTCCAGCGGCTGAGGCTGCCCCCGCTGCTCGTCCAGATCGCCTCGTTCATGATCCGCTACGGCGACGTCATCACGGACGAGATGCGCCGCATGAAGATCGCCCGCGAGTCGCGCGGCTTCGAGGCGCGGGGCGTACGGCAGTGGGGCGTCCTCGCCAAGTCCGCGGGCGCGCTCTTCATCCGCTCGTACGAACGGGGCGAGCGGGTCCACCTGGCCATGGTCAGCCGCGGCTACACGGGGTCGATGCCGGTCATCGACGAGGTGGTGGCCACGCGGGCGCAGTGGAGATACGCGCTGGCCCTTCCGTCCGCCGCTCTGCTCGTCTGCCTGTTGGGATGGACCCTGTGACCTCTGAACCCTCTCCGCTTTCCGCCCCTTCCCTGGAAGTGTCCGGGCTGGCCTTCGCCTACCCCGACGGCCATCAGGCGCTCTTCGGCGTCGACATGACGATCGGCCGCGGCGAACGGGTCGCGCTGCTCGGCCCCAACGGCGCGGGCAAGACCACCCTGGTCCTGCATCTGAACGGCATCCTGACCGGCGGCGCGGGCACGGTCACCGTGGCCGGGCTGCCCGTCGGAAGGAAGCACATGGCGGAGATCAGGCGCCGGGTCGGCATCGTCTTCCAGGACCCCGACGACCAGCTGTTCATGCCGACCGTCCGCGAGGATGTCGCCTTCGGCCCGGCGGCGTCCGGAATGCGCGGCCCGGAGCTGGAGGCGCGCGTACAGAAGGCCCTCTCCCGGGTCGGCATGGCGGAGTTCGCGGACCGCCCGCCGCACCACCTCTCCTTCGGCCAGCGGCGCCGGGTGGCGGTGGCGACGGTGCTCGCGATGGAGCCGGAGATCCTGGTCCTGGACGAGCCCTCCTCCAACCTCGACCCGGCCTCGCGCCGCGAGCTGGCCGACATCCTGCGCTCGCTGGACGTGACAGTCCTGATGGTCACGCACGACCTGCCGTACGCCCTCGAACTCTGCCCCCGGGCCCTGATCCTCAGCGACGGCGTGATCGCGGCCGACGGCCCGACCGGCGACCTGCTCGCCGACGACGACCTGATGAGCGCACACCGCCTGGAACTGCCTTTCGGCTTCGATCCGAAGACGGTGAAGGTGCGGGGCTAGGGAATCCATGACCCGAGATCACTGTTGACCTTGCCATGGACGACGTCATGGGTGGGATACACGGCACGGTGGCGGACGGCTTCGAGCCGGTCCGGGAAGCGTTCGTACACAACTTCACCGAGCGCGGCGAGCGGGGCGCGGCGGTGACCGTGTACCGCGACGGGCGCAAGGTCGTGGACCTGTGGGGCGGCACGAAGGACGTCGACAGGGCCGCGCCCTGGACCCCCGGCACCGCCCAGATCGTCCGCTCGGCGACCAAGGGCGTCGCCGCCGCCGCGCTGCTCCTGCTGCACCAGCGGGGCGAACTCGACCTGGACGCGCCGGTCGGCTCCTACTGGCCGGAGTTCAAGGCACGCGGCAAGGAACGGGCCCTGGTCCGGCACGTCCTCGCGCACCGCGCGGGCGTCCCTGCCCTGGACCACCCGCTGACACCCGCCGAAGCGCTCGACCCCGACCTGGCCGCCGCGGTGGTCGCGGCGCAGGCCCCGTCCTGGGAGCCGGGCGAGGACCACGGCTACCACGCGCAGACGTACAGCTGGCTCACCGGCGAGCTGGTGCGGCGCGTGACGGGGCGGCCGGTGGGGGAGTGGATCGCGTCCGAGATCGCGCGCCCGCTCGGCCTGGACCTCTGGGTCGGCCTGCCGGAAACGGAGAGCGCCCGGGTCGGCCGCCTGGGCCGAATCGAACCGCCCACGGCGCCGGGCGCCCTACGCGCACGCCCCAAGCGGAACGTGGCGCAGGCATACGCGGACCCCGCCTCACTGACCCGCCGCGCCTTCGGAGCGATCGACCCCGCCCCGGACGAGAACGCCCCGGCCTACCGAGCGGCGTCCCTCCCCGCGTCCAACGGCACAGCGACGGCAGGCGCCCTGGCCCGCTTCTACGCGGCCCTGATCGGCGAAGTGGACGGCGAGCGGCGCCTGTTCACCCCCGAAACGGTCGCCCTCGCACGCACCGAGGCATCCGCGGGCCCCGACCGCGTCCTGGTCGTCAACACCCGCTTCGGACTCGGCTACATGCTGCACGGCGCCGCCTCACCGCTCCTGTCCCCCACCTCCTTCGGCCACCCCGGCCGAGGCGGCCCCCTGGGCTTCGCCGACCCCGAATCGGCCTTGTCCTTCGGCTACGTCACCAACGGCATGAACAAGGGAGTGACAGCGGACCCGAGGGCACAGGCGCTGGTCCGGGCGGTCCGCGAGTCGATGTGACGCCGCAACGGGCTCACTACCCCGCGTGCAGCATCAAACCGATCCCCACCACCATCACGCCCGCCGCCACCAGCCGTGGCGCCCCGAACCGTTCCTTGAAGAAGATCGCGCCGATGGCCGCGCCGGCGATGATGGAGGACTCCCGCAGCGCGGAGACGGGGGCCAGGTCCGCCTTCGTCTGAGCCCATAGGACCAGGCCGTACGCGGCTACCGAGAGGGCCGCGCCCACCAGGCCCACCGGCGCGAACGGGCGGAGCCGCGCGAGGAGTTCACCGCGCCAGTGGTACGCGGCGTACAGCGGGATCGCCACGCCCTCCAGGATCATCAGCCACGCGATGTAGCCCATCGAGGTGCCGGAGGCGCGTACGCCCAGGCCGTCCACCACCGTGTACGCGGCGATCGAGACGCCCGTCGCCAGTGCCGCGCCGATCGCCGTCCAGTCCGGGCTGCGGCCCGAGCTGCGGATGCCCCACAGGGCCAGGCCCGTCAGACCCGCGCACGAGACGGCGACGCCCGCCGCCTGCCAGGCGTCCGGGATCTCCCCGGCGAAGACCGCCGCCAGGACGGTGACCACCAGTGGTGCCGTGCCGCGCGCGATCGGGTACGCCTGGCCGAAGTCGCCGAGCCGGAACGATGTCATCAGCAGGGCGTAGTAGCCGACGTGCAGGGCGGCGGAGAGGAGCAGGTACGGCCATGCGCCGGCCGCGGGGAACGCGACGAAGGGGGCGAGGAGCAGGCCGATCAGCAAGCCGCCGCCGGATATCAGCGTGAAGCCGACCAGCTTGTCCGTGATGTGGTGGGCGATCGCGTTCCAGCTCGCGTGCGTGAGGGCGGCGAGCAGTACGGCGGCCGCGACCAGCGGGGTCACTCGGTTGTCTCGCGCACGTTCCCGGGCACGTTCTCGCGTACGTTTTCGGGCGCGTTCCCGGGCGCGTTTTCGCGTACGTCCACCAGCGTGCCGCCCGCGTGGGCGACCAGCGTCTCCGGCGGCATCGGGAAGACCGCGTAGGGCGTGCCGGCCGCCGCCCACACCACCTCGTGGCCGAGGAGCGAGCGGTCGGCGAGGACGCGGGTCCGTGTGGCGTGGCCGAAGGGCGGTACGCCGCCGATCGCGTAGCCGGTGGCCTGCCGGACGACGTCCGCCTTCGCCCGGGTGACCTTCTGCGCGCCGAGCTCCTGGCGGACGAGGTCGAGGTCGACGCGGGACGCTCCGTCCATCAGCACCAGTACGGGTACGCCGTCCGCCGCGAAGATCAGGGACTTGCAGATCTGGCTGAGCTCGCAGCCGATGGCCGCGGCGGCCTCCTGCGCGGTACGGGTCTGCTCCGGGAAGCGGCGGACCCGGGGGATGAGGTCGCCGAGCCCCAGCTCGAGCAGCGCCTCTGCGAAGCGGGGGTGGGCGTTGGCGGTGGCGTTGGCGTTGGCGTTGGCGTTGGACGGTACGGGTGCGCTATCGCTCATGGGCGGCACGCTAGCGGTCTGTGTACGGGGCACGCGAGCGTGTATCCGCATGGCGGACGGGGTCGGGGGTGGGCCTTGGGCGGCGTCTTTGGTGGGCCGGTGCCTTTGGGGGTGGGCGGGGGCGTCCGGGGTTTTGCGGAGTGTGGCGGTTCCGGGCCGGGAGTAAAGGGCGCTCCGCTGCGCTGCGCGTCGGCTGCGCCGATGTCCCTTCGGGCCACCCTTGACTCCCGTCCCTCCACCGCACGTTGACTGTGACCCGGACGCCCAGGGGTGGGGCCGCCGGGGGGCGTGGGATGGGTCATTCCCTTTGCCTGCCGGGTGCGGCCCGGTCCAACGCGAGTCGACGTCACGGTCCGGGCTCGGCTGCCCCAGCGGCGTCGCCGCTCGGGCCATCCCCTCGCGCTGCCGGGTGCGGCCCGGTCCAACGCGAGCGCACGCTACGGTCCCCGCTGGGTCGACCAGGCGGCCTCGCCGCTCGGGCCATCAGCCTTCACGGCCGGGTGCGGACCGGTCCAACGCGAGCCGACGTCACGGTCGGGTCTCGGCTACCCCTGCCGCCTCGCCGCTCGGGCCATCAGCTTTCACGGCCGGGTGCGGATCGGCCCATCGTGAATCACCGTCACGCGCCCGGGGTGCTGCCGAACACTCGGGTCGCCGCCCGGTCCGGCACCTACTTTGGGAAAGTTGCGAATCCATCCGTCGCGCGCCCCCCTGCCGCGCCCCGCGCGCTGTCTCATGCGCCTCGGCAGACTCCCATCCGGGGCGGCGCATTGGGAGTGGAGAGGGGGCGCGCGGCGACTCCATTCGCAACTTTCCCAAAGTAGGTGCCCCGGAGCGGCAGGCGACCGCCCGGCGATGAATGGTCTGACCGAGCGCAACCCTGGCGTCGGCTCGCGTTGGGCCGGGCCGCACCCGGCAGCGCGAGGGGATGGCCCGAGCGGCGATGCCGCTGGGGCAGCCGAGCCCCGACCGTAGCGTGCGCTCGCGTTGGGCCGGGCCGCACCCGGCAGCGCAAGGGGATGGCCCGAGCGGCGAGGCCGCAGGGGCAGCCGAGCCCCGACCGTAGCGTGCGCTCGCGTTGGGCCGGGCCGCACCCGGCAGCGAGAGGGAATGACCCATCCCACGCCCCCCGGCGGCCCCACCCCTGGGCGTCCGGGTCACAGTCAACGTGCGGTGGA
>NZ_JBHVYE010000049.1:0-32001 GCF_042881135.1 Streptomyces sp. NPDC058284 | reverse complement strand
GGAACAACTCCCACAACTCGTCTGGCACCAGCCGCTCAACGATCCCCACCATGACCCACAGAATACCGGTGTATCCAAATGAGATGATCTCTTAGCCCGCCAGCGGGTCTACCGCACCGGGGACCGGGTCCGGCAGCGGCCCGATGGCCAGTACGTGTTCCTGAGCCGCCGTGACGATCAGCTCAACCTCGGCGGTGTCCGCCTGGAGCCGGGGAAGTCGAGTCCGCGGCACTGCGCCTGGACGGTGTCCGAGCAGCCGCGCTCCTCGCCCGGACACCGCACGGCGCGCCCGGCCGGGCCCGGCTGGAGCTGCATGTGGCGGCGGACGACCCGCACGCGGGCCCGCAGCTGCGCCAGCACCTGGCCCACATCCTGCCACCGGCCGCGGTCCCGGCCGTCATTCACGTGCATGCCGCGCTGCCCCGCACCGCCTCGGGAAAGACCGACCGCCGGGCCCTGGCCGAGCTCCCGCTCCCCGGCTCCCCTGCCATCAACCAGTCCGTCGTACCCGCGCTGCCGCCCGCCCTGTGCGCGTGGTGGGCCGAGCTGGCCGGGGCATCGGCACAGAGCGGCGGAGACTTCTTCGCCTGCGGCGGCGACTCGCTGGCCTGATGCAGAGGGGGCCGTACAGACCCGCTATCGGGATCACTCGTCACGACGCAGTGGGGGTGAGGTCAGGGAACGTGAAGGTGAAGGCGCGGCGGCTGGTGGCGAGGTCCCATAGCGGGGCGGTGCCGTCCAAACTACAGGTGGCCAGGGTTTTTCCGTCGGAGCTGAACACCACCTCGACTACGTCGCGGGTACGCCCCTTGAGGGTGGCCCTGGTGCGGGTGGTGGCGAAGTCCAACAAGATGACTGTCCCTCCGTAGGTACCGATGGCCAGGGTCTTGCCATTCAGGCTGAAGGCCACCGCGGCGACACTGCCCCTGGACTCTCCGACGTTGGAGGTGCGCTCGGTGGCTGCATCCCACAACGTCACATCGCCGGCGGAGATAATCGCCAGTGTCTCGCCGTCCGGACTGAACGCCACCGCCAAGGCTGCGCTACCGCCGGTCCCGTCCGTGGCGAGATCGCTGGTGTGGCCGGTGAGCGTTCTGGTGGCGCGGCGAGTGGCCGAGAGGGTCCTCTCCAGGAGGGCCAGCACGTGTGCAATGGCGGCCGTGGGACTGGTGGGTTCGCATGTTGAGGTGTCGCGTATTCCTCGTTGAGGCCGTGCCTGGTGTCACCGTGTGTGGTCGCCGGGGGGGGCGGGCCCAGGTGCCTCCGACCTCGGTGACCAGGCGGGTGGCGGTTTTGTCGTGGTAGCCGAGGGCCTTGGCGATGACGGGAGCCGGGGCCCTGAAGGACGAGTTGGCGGATCGCGGAGGTCCTGCCGCGCTGTCGCGGGACGCCGATCTCCCGCAGGTGGGCTTGGAGACTGCCCGGATTCATGGGGGCGGAATCGGCGATTGTGCTCCCCTACCGTCCCCATCGCGGTCATCGACGATCCGGCGCTGCCGGAGGCGCTGGCCAAACGCGCGGCTGCCCACGTGGGGCGGCACCTCCACCCCGATGCTCCTGGCCCGCTCCCGCCACGCCTCCGTCCCTCCTGGAGCGGTATGCCTGCCCCGGCGTTGACGCGGTCGCCCGGCACGTCGCCCAGCGTGACCCCGCCGCCCGACGGAAGCGGAAGCGCTGACACCTCAAGATCATCATATTGCCGGGCATGTCTGCCCGTCACAGCGTCATCCACCGGATGGGTGCAGGGCTCGACGCGCCGTGAGCCGCACTGACACAGATCGTCAACTGATTGATTCTCACGGGGCTGGTCGCTGTCCCGGTCCTGCGAAAGGGTTCCAAGAAGGCGGCAGTGCGGCATTTGCGCACTCGATCTGTTGCCGCGCCGAGTGTTCAGGCACGTCCACGAGAGAAGGAAACACACCCCCTATGCGCGCCCTTGTGGTCGATCACAGTGAGGCCGGGCCCATCCGGTTCGCCGATGTCGATGAGCCCGTCCCGTCCACCGGTGAGGCGCTGGTGGAGATACGGCACATCGGTCTCAACTTCGGAGAGCTGAATTACGTGCACCAGTGGCCAGCCGGCGCTGTGCACGGTCATGACGCGGCCGGCATCGTGGTGCGCGCCGCATGCGACGGCTCGGGGCCGCCCGAAGGTACGCGCGTCGCCGTGGGAATGGCTCCCCACGCGTGGGCGGAGCGGGTGGCAGTCAGCCCCGCCTCGCTCGGCACCGTCCCCAAGGGCGTGGACCTGGCCGACGCCGCCGCGCTGGGGATCGCCGGGGTCACCGCATTCCGGGTGCTGCGCAAGCGTTCCCTGCTGGCGCGCGACGTGCTGATCACCGGCGCCAGCGGGGGCGTGGGGCACTTCGCCGTCCAACTGGCGGCGCTGGCGGGCGCCCGGGTGACGGCACTCGTCGGTTCGCCGGAGCGGGCCGCTGGACTCCGCGAACTCGGCGCCGACAAGGTCCTGACCGACCTGGCCGAGACCGGGGACCGGTTCGACATCGTCCTGGACACGGTCGGCGGGCCGCTGGTGGCCCAGGCATGGAGTTCCCTCGCCGAGGGCGGCACCATCCACCTGGTCGGTTACTCCTCGGGGCAGGAAACCACGTTCCCGTCAGGGGCCTTGTTCGGCTTCGGTGAGCCCCGCAGCATCGCCACCTACGGCGACATGACGCCGACCGGCGGGGAGCTGACGGACCTGCTGGGCCTGATGGCCGCCGGGAGGCTCTCGGCGCCGGTCGGACTGCGAGGCGACTGGCAGGGCGTGGAGGACGCCGTCCAGGCGCTGTTTGCGCGGAAGGTGCACGGAAAAGTCGTTCTTGACGTGGCCTGACGCTGTGGACGAGGACACATGCGTCGTCGGCCGTTGGCGGCGGTGCACGGCGGTGGACGAGAATGGACCCATGGATGTGCTGGCGGAGGTCTTGCGTGTTTCGGGTGCGCGTGGGGCGCTCGGGGTCATGCTGAAGGCCGGAGGAACCTGGGGCCTGTGGCTGGACTCCTATCCAGGAGCGGCACTGCACGTAGTGTCCCGCGGCACTATGTGGCTCCACGTCACAGGCGAGAAACCTCTTCAGGTGCAGGCCGGAGACGCCGTCCTGGTGTCGCCGGGCACCGCACACGGGATAGCCGGCGGCGCCAACGTGACGATGGGTTCCTGCGACCGTGAGGCGGCGGCCCGGGCTTTTGGCGATGGCCGGGCCCTGCGGCTGGGCTCGGCGCCGGTGCAGACGGAAGTGATCGTCCTACACTATGAGCAGGACCCGGAGGTGCGCACACCGGTGCTTACCTCCCTCGCTCGGCCGATGCACGTCACAGCCCGAGAGAACGCGCAGCTCAGAAGGACCGTCGAGCTTCTCGCTGCCGAGCTCGCACAGCCGCAGATCGGCACCACCGCCGCCATCAACAGCATCGTCGACCTTCTGCTCGTCCAGTTCGTACGCGCCTGGCTGGCCCGCCACCCGCAGGAGCCGTCCGGCTCATGGCTGGGAGCGATGCGTGATCCGGTCGTACGCGACGCTCTGGCATGTGTCCACGCCCAACCGGAACACCCTTGGACCACGCAGACCCTGGCCGCCGCGACGAGCGTCTCCCGGGCGACGCTGTCCCGGCGTTTCCGGTCCGCCCTCGGACAGACGCCGGGCGCGTACGTGACGCAGTGGCGCATCGACCTGGCGTCCGTCCGGCTCCGCGATACCGATGAGCCGGTCGAGTCGATCTCCGGCGCGGTCGGATACGGCTCTCCGCACGCTTTCAGCCGTGCCTTCAGACGTGCCCGAGGCACGGCCCCGGGCGAGTACCGTTCTCGGCTTCGCAAGTGATCCGGGCTCGGGAGAGGTCAGCACCAGTCGGGTGCCGTCCCCCCAGTGCCCACATCAGCACGAGGAATACGCGACACCTCAACATGCGAGCCCACCAGTCCCACGGCCGAAAGCAGGCCTCGTTGCCCGACAACGCACTTGCCTAATGAACGGCCAGGGAGCGAAGGCCAGCCAGCCCGACCCGGGTTTCCGCAGCGGGACGGCAACCCTGAAAGGACAAGATCGCGGGACAGAAGTGCCGTGGCCCACGAACGAGACGGTCGAGAAATCCCAGGTCGGCGCATCGGAATGGGACATTCCAATTTGGAACCTACACCGGGTGTAGGTTCGTAAGACAGATGCCCCTTTCTCATTGCCGGTGGCCCGTGTCCGGCCCATGGGACACCCACGTGAGACAAACGCTGGCAATTTGTCGCGTTGAGGCAGTCAGGTTCTCACCGGGCTCTCGTTCGTGCTGGCGGATTGACTCGTGGCAAAGACCGTCGCGCGTCTACGAGACGGCAGGCCCGTGCCGCTCTCCTGATGAGCGCGGAGCTCGTTCGCTCAGGTGACCCGCGCGGCCACCAGGGTCTCGAAGGTATAGGGCCGCAGCCCATCGGTACGGCCGGCGAAGTACCGCTGCTGGAGGTCTGCACGTGCGGGATGGTCCACGACCTTTAGCCCGCACCGGCTGATCAGCCTATCGATCTCGATTACCGACCAGCCGGGCTGAAGAGGCTCGTCGGCAGAAGCCGCGATCGGCGTGTAGATCCGGGCGAATTCCGTTCCCACGTCGTCCAGCACACAGTCCTCGGCCCGGTAGGAGAACACCACCTCAGACCCGGGAGCAGCCGCCGCGATCGTGCGCAACGTCGACTCGATCGCCTGCGCCGTCAGATAGGGAGCGACACCCGTCCAGCAGAACATCGCCGGCTGCGCCCAGTCGAACCCGGCCGCGCCCAGAACGTCCTGAAGCGGTTCGGCCTCGAAATCAACCGGCACGAACACCTGCGAGTCGCTGAGCGGCAGGCCGAGCACCCTGACCCGATCGAGCTTCCAGGCCTGGGAAGCAGGATGATCAACCTCGAACACCGTCAGCGAGCCGAGCAGATCCGGCTGCCGCCACGCGAACGAGTCAAGCCCCGCGCCAAGAATCACGTACTGCGTGAAGGCGCCAGCAGCCACCCGGTCCTCGGCGTACCGGCTGCGGGTGCAGACAGCCGCGCGGGACTCGCGACGGACCGGGCCGGGGAACAGCGGATCGAACCGGTCTCGCAGCTCCCGCCATACCGGGCGGGCCGACAAGCACCAGGGCCAGCACATCATCCAGTACCCACGGCGACGCCGTCTCCAGGCGAAACAATCCACGCGACACGGCCGCAAACATCGCCGTCCTGCTCGGCGCGCTCTCCATGCATTCCTCCTCGCCGGCCAGAACCCACGCGCGCCCACTATGCGCACTTCACAGGATGCGCCTGAAGCGCCCTGACAGCCACAGGCCTGAGGTGAGAGATTCCCCCGCCCAGCCCAGAACCGGGCAACGAGACGCTCCAAGGGACAAGAGCACGAGACCGATCGGCGTGGCCCTTGGATGAGACGCTCCGAGAACACGCAGACCGCCCTCACGGAATGGGGCATTCCGATTTAGGGCCTACACCGGGGCAGTGCGGCGGGCGCGGAAACGGCGAGGCGACGGCTGACGCTCCCCGCGATCGCCGCCACCTCGTCGCCGTGCCCGGCCTGGGCCAGCGTCGTGGGGTTTGCCCGCTCCAGGAGCATGGCGTACCGGTCGTCGTCCCGCTCGTGCAGCAGGACCGCTCCGCGCCCGCCCCAGACTGTGAGTGCGTCCGGCTCGAACCGGTTCTCGGGATGAGGAAAGGACACCTTCAGCACGGCAGGCTCGGTCGCCTTACGGAGCACCGGGACGACGATCCCGACACCCCCGAACAGCGGTTCACCGTCCACCGTGCAGTCCCACCGCTCGGTCACCTCCCGTACCGTGGCCGGGAGCGGCGAGCCATGCCGAGCCGGCCGGGCCTTCGCGATCCACGGTGACCCGCACGAACGCCTCCGGAAGAACGATCACCAGCGCACCGTCCGGCCGGGGTACGCGGCGCCGTGCCGGTGCGCTGCTCCTACCGGTCGGCCGGTCACCGCCGTGGCCACTGCTGCTCCAGGAAGCACCGGAGTTCCGGGGTGGTCGGCGGGAGGTCGTCCAGGGCGCGCACCCACTGGTGGCGATCGTGCTCGGACAAGGTGACCGGGCCCGGCTTTTGCGGCGTGCAGGCGAAGACGAACTGACGGCTGGTGCGGCCGCGGGCGTTGGTGTAATCGAAGTGGCCCGCGTAGCGGTCGATGGTGATGGTGAGGCCGGTCTCCTCCATGATCTCGCGATGGAGGGCGTCGATGATCGACTCGCCTCTCTCCAGTCGACCGGCCGAGGTCTCCCAGGTGCCGCCGAGGTAGTCGTCCGGATTGCGGCGGACGACCAGGAGGCGCTCGTCGTGCACGATCAGGCCGCCGGCGACGAGGGTGTGGATGCCGTCGCGGTGGGCCTGGTCTTCGAGTTCGGCGGCGAGACCGCGCAGGGCGGCGTACCGGGCGAGCGGGCTCATCGGGCGGTCCCCGAGGTGGCGTGGGTCGACGAAGGCGAGCGCGCGGCCTTCGGTGAGGGTGAGGGTGTCGGGGTCGCCGTCCCACGTGCCGCGGAAGACGTAGGTGAGGTGCCCGTCGTCGGCGGTGTGGGTGAACAGGTGCGCGAGGTGCACGGCGGCTTCGTCGAGGCCGACCTCTTCGTGGACCTCGCGCACGATGGTGCCGCGCGGGCCTGCATCGGAGGCCTCTGGCTTGCCGCCGTTGGGTGACCAGCTGTCCGGCCAGCAGGTTCCCGGGCTGTCGCCTCGCAGGTACATCAGGAGATGTCCGCTCCGGTTGGCGATCAGGGCCAAGGTGCCGTAGCTGTACGGAGGTTGGCGTGGCGTGAAGAGCTCCAGGACGCGATTGGTGTCCTGGCGGGTGGTCGGGTGCAGCGGGACCCGGTCGAAGTCGTCACGCGGGATGAAGGCGAGCTTCCGGCCTTCGGTGAGGGTCAGGGTGTCGGGGTCGCCGTCCCAGACGCCGTGGAAGACGTGGCGGGGATAGCCGTTGGTGTGGGTGGAGAACAGGAGTGTCAGCCGGATGTTCTCCAGGCCGGTCTCCTCGCGCAGCTCCCGGCACACGGTGGCGTGCGGGTCGGGGTCGTGGGGCTCGGCGCCGCCGCTCATCGGCGCCCAGGTACCCGGCGCCCAAATGCCCGGTTTGCCGTCGCGCAGGTGCATCAGCACGCCACCGCGTGCCGGGCCCGTGATCACGACGACGGCGCAGTACGGGTCCTCGTCCGCGGGGCGGTCCTCGCGCGGCAGGCCCAGGCTCGCCAGGACCCGGGCGCGCAGCACGGGGTCGCCGATTTCCGAGGGCGAGCACCATTGCGCCGCGCCGACCTCTTCGGCCTGCAGCGTCAGGGCGACCGGTCCGCGGACACGGAGCAGGAAGCGGACGTCGTAATGCACGTGGGCAGGCTCGTCCTTGTCCGGCCGGGCCTCGATCAGGTGAACGTCGATGCGCACGGGCGCGCCATCGCCGAACGCCTCCAGCCCTGTGAGGCCGGTCTCTTCAACGATCTCACGCAGGGCGGCCTGCCGAACCGTGCGGTCCGAGTCCTCCGGGTGACCGCTGGGCTGGATGCGGCGTCCTGAGGCGAGGTGGTGGATGAGCAGACGTCGTCGGCAACGTTGATGACGACGCCCGAGGTGGTGACGTGGCCGTCGAACGCCCGCCTGTCGGTCACGTTGGCGCCAGCGGCGAGCCGGTCCACGAGCGGCTGAAGCAGCGGCTGCTCGTCGCGGTGCCTGCGCAGGTAGTCGGCGACGAGGTCCTGGAGGTGCTGGGCGGGGATGGGCATGGCTCTCCTGGTGACCTCGTGCGCGACGCAGCCCCACAGGGGGTGCAGCGGGGAGACGGCGCGTTCGAACGTAGCGGCCAGTCCGTGGACGCGGGCACGGATCGCGAGAACACCACCCGGGCGTGCCGACCACGTCGAAGGTGCCGATGCTAGCCGCCGTCGCGACCGTCCAGAGGCGTAACGCTCCGGGTACTCACCCGGCCGCGCATCAGATCGCGCCACTCTCGCGGGCGCCGGATTCCGGGCCGGGCCGAAGAGTTCAAGAATCCTTTCTCCTGACATCACACCAGGTCAGAACCCTTCGTTTCGCGGCCGGCGGCCGGCGGCAGGGGAGGCCAGGGATGACCGGATCACGGTACTGGTGGCCGCGGATTGTCAGTGGCGTGGGCGAGGGTCCGTCCGCAGAGCACAGCCACACCACACCGAAGGAGACGGGTGCTGTCGACGCGTCATGCAATCCGCCGCTCGGGCTGTCGGCCCGCCGCCTTCCCCGTACGTGTGAATCGAACGAAGCGAGAGCAGGCGCCCACGCAGACGGCGCTTGCCCTCCGCGTCCCGGCCTCGAACCTTCACTCGACTCGTCGCCCGCGGCCGCCCGTAGCGGCCCTGTAATCAGGTCCGTTGTCCGGGTGCTCCCCATTCCGAACCGAGGAGAAACCATGAATCCCGTCCGCTTGGCCACCCTTCACCTTGCTCTTGAGAACCCTCCTGCTGCGGCCGCCGAGACTCTTGCGCATCGGCGGCCCGTCGATGCCCGCCGCGCCCTGTTCGCCGCAGCATCACGACCGTCATCGGGGTGGGGGGCATGACCAACCCGACCACTCCACCCCCCGCCCTGCTCGCGTGGGCCAGCCGCGAACTCGGCGCCCGTCCCGCCGCCAAGGACGTCAGCCATCCGCGCGAGACCTCCCGCGTCTGGCGGCTCGACCTGCCCGAGGCGGCCCGCTTCTACCTGAAGATCTCCCCCAAGGCCGTGATGTACGAGCGCGAGACGCTCGCACTCCGAAGTGCTGCACCAGCCCTCGGCGCTGGCGGCGCGCCGCAGCTGCGCGCCGCCAGCGCGGAGCATCTGGCACTGCTGCTGACCGCCGTCCCAGGACGGCCGCTCAAGCAGTTGCAGCTCTCGCCGGTGGAGGAAGCCCGCGCGCACCGCAACGGCGGCGCCCTACTGGCTCGCCTCCACGCGGCCGGTGATCTGTCCGGTTCTCGACGGGCCGAGGCGGAGCAGGCTCTGCAGGCCGCAGCCGACGGCGCCGAGGGGCACCTGGCGGCGGCCGGGGACCGGCTGACCTCGCCGGAGCACAAGCTCGTGCGCCAGCTGGCCGAGGAGCTGCGGAACTTGCCGCCGCTGTCGCTCGCGTACATCCACGGCGACGCGTGGGACCGCAACCTCATGTGGTCGACCGCCCGGCAGCAAGCCGGATGGATCGACTTCGAGAGGTCCCGGGCCGCGACCGCCGTGCAGGACTTCGTACTGATGGCCTGCTCCACCTGGACCGATCGGCCCGACCTGCGCGCCGCGTGCCTTCAGGGCTACGGACGCAACCTCACAGTCGAGGAGCAACACGCCCTGACGTGCCTGGCGGCGATCGACGCGGTGAGCTGTTTGGTCTGGGGTCCGACGCTCGACGACCCTCATGTCACCGCACGCGGACAGCGCACCCTGGACCGGCTGATGGCGGGGGTGTTCGCATGACCGCACCGCACAACCGGGCCGACGCAGCAACTATCGGTGACGAGGCGGCGTCCCTCCCGGCCGCGCGGACGGGCGCTCCGCAGCCCTCGGCACCCCCGGAGCTCGACTACAACGGGCGCAAGCACCGGCGGGCGATGGACGACGCCACCTTGTGGGACATGGCCCGCCGCATCCCCGCGGCCCTGACCCAGACGGCCCGCCTGGCCTGGAGCGTCGACCGGCGCATGGCCCTGACGATCGTCGTGTGCCAGCTGCTGTCCGGCATCGGCACGGCGGTGATGCTCACGGCCGTCGCGAAGGCCCTGCCGCAGCTGATGGTCGACGACCCCCGCCAGGGCCTGGACCATGCGTGGCCAGCGCTGACCGTCGCCGTCGCCGCGATGGCCACCGGCGCGTCCATGTGGATCCTCGCGGACTGGGCGACCCGACGCCTGAATCCGCAGATCGCCTCGGCAGCGGATCTGCAGCTCGTGGATCTCCACATGCGTGCCGAACTCGCCGCCTACGACGCGGAAGGGTTCGGCGACCGGAGCCAGGCGGCGGAGATCGGCGCGCTGCGCGCCGTCGACCTCGCCGATGACGCCAAGACCCTCACCAACGGGCTCATCCAGCTCGCCTCCGCGGCCCTGGTGCTCACCACCTTGCACCCCCTGCTCCTCGGCGTGCTGCTGCTGTCCGTCGTCCCCCGCGGACTCGGCGGCGTGATCGCCGCCCGGGTCGACTACCGCGTCCACGACCAGACCATCTCCGCCCGCAATGTCCGCGGCATGATGCGCTGGTGGCTGACCACGGCCGAGCTCGCCGACGAGCTCCGCGCCAACACCATGCGCGGCTACCTGCACTTCTGGTACCGGTCCATGTGTGACCGGGTCGAGATGAGGGAGGTCGCCGGGGCCCGCCCGTACCTGCGGATCACGCTGCTGGCCGCCTCGCTCGGCGGCCTGTTCACCCTCGGCATGTGGGCCTCGCTCGCGGGCCTGGTCCTCGCCGGGGCCATGACGACCGCGATCGCAGGCACCGCGATCGTCGCCTCCCAGACCGCCGGCCGCGCCCTGAACTCGATCATCCGCTACTCGACGGTCATGTTCCACCACGGCCTCTACCTCTCCGACTACTACGACTTCATCGACGAGGTCCGCGCCATGACCACAACCCGTGGCACCGCGCGGGCCAAGCCCCCGCAGCAGATCCGCCTCGAAGGCGCCTCCTACACCTACCCGAGCAAGGAGACCCCGTCCGTACAGCCGATCACCCTCACCCTCAACCGCGGCGAAGTCGTTGCCCTCGTCGGAGAAAATGGGGCCGGAAAATCCACTCTAATTCGCATGCTCACGGGCCTCACGGTCCCCACGTCCGGCAAAGCGTTCTGGGACGAAACCGACCTGGCAACCGCCGACGCGGAGACGGTGTGGCAACACGTCGGTCTGGTCCCGCAGAAGAACGGACATTGGCCGCTCGCGGCCCGCGAGAACGTCACGCTCGGCCAGCCCCGCGAGTACGGCGATCAACGGATCTGGGATGCAGTCGAGCGAGTTGGGATGACCACGGCCCTGCGTGAGCTCCCCGAAGGGCTGGAAACGTTGCTCGCCCGATCAGTGTGGGGCGGACACGAGCTGTCCGGTGGTCAGTGGCAGAGGTTGGCCTGCGCGCGAGCGATGTACAGGGAGCCGGCCGTGCTCGTCTTGGACGAGCCGACCAGTGAGATGGACGCCCGAGGAGAGCACCAGATTTTCAGGGAGCTGCGGGCCATGGCCTCGGACCGGATCACCGTGGTGGTCACCCATCGCCTCGACAACGTCCGGATGGCCGACCGGGTGATCGTCCTCGACCAGGGGCGCATCCGGGAGCAGGGATCCTTCGCTGAACTCGTCGCGACCGAGGGGAGTTTGCTCGGCGAACTGTACGCCCTCGCCCAGGACCGCTGACCAGCGGCCCCCAGCTCTAAAGGGTGTTGCAGAACGGCAATCACGTTCGGATCCGGCCACCAACCGCAAGGTCAACTGCCCGATTCTGCTCCCGTTTTCGCCGATCTGAGTGACACCGCGGAACGGTCGCGAAAGATCGTTCGGTCGTTCTGCAACACCCTTTAGAAGCCGTGTCACATCTTCGCTGTGAGTCATCAGGGCCGGCCAGGCAGCGGGAACAGGTGCTCCGTTGGGCAACCCCGTGTCAGGCTTCGTGCTCTGTAGCCCTGTTCCGGTTCGCGCATTTTTTGAGCCGTCGTCAGCGCCGCACAGTACGATCCTGCGCGTGAAGAGCGCCGGCTTAGATGATGCACAGTTGAACCGGCTGTGGGGAGCCGTTTGCGCCTTCGCCGGGATCTTCTTTCTCCTGTGGGTGCTGTCTTTTATCAATGCGACTGTGCTCAATGAGGACCTGCAAAATCGCTGCGGTGATCTGCACACGGCCCGCTTCCCCTTCGAGAAGTCGTGTACGCACGAGGACGGCACCGTCGAGGGCGCGAACGGCTTGGTCTTCGAAGGTATCTTCTTCGGCTCGATGGCTGCTTCAGCGGTATGTCTCGGAGCTGCGCTCGTGATCGAGAGCGTTCGGAGGAAGTAGTGCATGGCCCGCACCGCGGAGGGCTGTTGTCGCGTGCGTCAGGTGCCGCGTCTGTGGGCATTGCCAGCAGTGGCTGTGCGAGCGGATTCGGGAGGCACCCCATGGCAGCAGTCCGCAGAGCATGGACAACGACACGGACTTGAGTACCTCGGTCCGGCATCTCACGATCAGATCTGATCGGTCACAGGGGGGCCTGGGCGAGCCGGACGGTCCAGGGCTGGAGACGGACCCGTAGGGGTGAGGCCGGTGGGGGTGGCTGGGCCTTGGGCTCATGCCAGGCGGCCACGGGCTTGGTGAGGCGGCGGGACATCAGGGCCATGACGCTCCAAGCCAGGTGCGCTTCAGCATGTTGGGGAAGCGTTTCGTAGTCGCGGCAGTTTCGGCGGGACCTCATGATCCACGAAATGGATCTTTCGACCACCCAGCGCTTCGGCAGCAATACGAAGCCTTTGGTCTTGGGCCGGTTGACGGTCTTGAGGGTGAACCGGAGTCGGTCCCTTGCCCAGGTGACTAGCTCACCGCCGTAGGCAGAATCGGCCCAGACGAGGGTGACTTCGGGGTGGGTCAGGCGCAGGCGGAAGAGGAAGTCGCGGGCTGCGTGGGCGTCGTGGACGTTGGCAGGCGTGACCATCATCACCGGCAGGCCGCGTGTGTCCATGGCCAGGTGGCGCTTCCTGCCCGTCGCCTTTTTCCCGGCGTCATAGCCCGTCGTCGACTTCGAGACGGTGGCGTCGGCCTTGATGGTCTGGGAGTCGACCACCACGGTCACCGACCGTGGGTTCTTGCCCTCCCGCAGGCGGACCTGTTCGTGCAACTCGGCGCAGATACGGGCTGTGACGCCGGCGGCGTGCCACTTCTGAAACCACCGGTAGACCGTGCGCCACGGAACGGCGTAGTCGAAGGGAACCGCGCTTGCCACTGACAGCCAGTCCGATTGACGTAGCGGATCGCGTTGAACACAGAACGCCGGTCGTACTTCTCCGGCCTTCCGCCGGTCGGCAGAGTGCAGGAGGGCGGCGGGAGCAGGGGCTCGATGAGTACCCACTCCGCGTCGCTCATGTCGGACGGATAGCGGTGTTCTCGCACGTGAGTGGTGTCCTATCGTTCCATGCGGGTGAGGACTTCGAGGGTGGCTTTGACGCCTCCGAGCTGTTGCAGGACCAGTCGGACCCACTCGTCCGTAGGCTCGCGCTTGGCGTGCGGGGCGATGATCCCGGTGATGACGTTGGTGATCCGGTGTAATTCGGTGGTGAAGATCGCCCGCTCGTAGGCCAGCCAGACCTCTGGGTCCTCCGACAGCTGGAATCCTTCGGAGCGCGAGTGCGTCACCGGCGGAAGTCCTTCGTTGGCGGCGACCTTGCGCAGGAACCTGATACCGGCCCAGACCTGGGAGGGCGTGCGCTTGGTCGACCGGCACAACTGGGCCAGACTGGCCCCCGCCGGCCGGGCCTCACTCAGTGCTTTGCGTACCGCCTCACCGTGGTTGTGGGCGGGCATTCCCCGCCCGGACATGCCTACTGGCCTCGCAGCAACTGGGCGAGGGCCTCGTCCAGATCGGTGCGGCCCGTGCTGACCGCGGTCTCGATCCAGTCGGCCGTAGCGCGCAGCTTCTTTAGCGTGGTCCCGACCTGGGCATGCTGCCGTTCGTTGAACTCCTGCCCGCGCAGCTTGGGCACCAGCCGGGCAGCGCCGGCGATGAAGCCCTGGCAGACGGCGATGAGATCGGCGAACTCCATCTGCCGGTGCCACCCGCGCACGACCGTGGCCGGGTCGTCGAACCGTTCGCCCTCATCTTCGCCTTCGCCGTCGCGGGCCAGGACGTCACGGAACTCCTCGTCGAAGTCGTCGTCTTCGTCAGCCTGCTCGAACTGGATCTCATTGACCATGTAGCGGGCATCGGAGTCCCGCATGGCCACGAAGGCCACCTCGCGGCGCTTGAGCAGGGCAGCCACGACTTGGCAGGCCACCGCCTCGTCCTGGACCAGGTCGGCGACGGCTTCGACCTTCTCCTGCACAGTGACCAGTGCGGAGGTCTTCCAGCCCACCGCGCGCTTCGCGGCGTCGCCGTCCCAGGCCCGGCGCCCGGTGCGCTCATTCAACGGCGGATGTGCGATCACCTCGAACGAGTCCTCCGCCGAGGCCAGGATCTTGTGGACCTCCCAGGAGACCCCGGCAATCCGACGCTCGGCAGGCCATTTCGCGGCCACCCAGCGATAAGTCCGCACCGTCGCCGCCGACAGGCCCACGTCTTCCGCGAAGAACTTCAGCACTTCCTCCACGCGCTGTCCCTGTTCGGGGACCCACAGATGACCACCCCACCCGCGCAGCGGTTCGATCTCCAGTGCGGCATCTCCCAGGGCCCATTGGGCGCTGGAGTGGACTTCAACTTGGCGGAGCGAGGAGGCCACCAGCTCGTGGTAGCGGCTCCCTGCAACGTTCCCGATCACGGTCACGGCGGATCACCACCCACCGGCGGGACGAAGATGCGGCACATCGCCGACGACACGGGCTCCGCCCTGCCATTACTGGCACAGTCCGCTCCCGCCAAGCCAGATCATCAGCAGCGACTGGTGAACGCCCTACTGGACGCATGATCAGCCTTCTTGACAGTCAGCTCAGCCTGCACCTGTCACCTCAGCGACCGAACCTGACCGACGCCTCAACTTCCGTCACTCTCGGTAGATGTGACACGGCTTCTGAGCTCGACGCCTCGTACCAGAGCATCGCGGTCTCGCGGTCGTCCGTCGCCAGGACCGCCCGCATCGGCGGCCCCACGTGCTGTAGCACCTCCAGCAGCAAGGCCCGGCATTCCAGGTAGGGGCGGGGTCGGACATCCCCGAGTTCAGGGCGGGCCAGGATGTCCCACGCCGAAGCGCGCGGGTTCGCACAATCTTGCAGGAGGCAATCCGGGAACACGTCTCCCGAGCCGGTTCTGCTTACCTTATGGATGCGGGTTCGGCTGCCCCTGTCGCACGACCCGAGGTGAGTCCACGCCGTTCGGACCGTGTACATCGCTCGGCCTTCGCTATATCAAGCGCAAGTCTCGGCCGTGCTGGGCCGCTTCACTACTGCCGCCCCGACGACAGCGGCTGGCAGCTGCTCGGCGCTATGTGCCAAGGACAGAACTGACCTGGGAGGGATCACGATGAGCAGAGTCTCATTTTCCGGGGAGGCGAAGGTGCAACAGCGCGCTGTCCGAGTGCAGCGAGCCGAGTGTGGCGGCGCTGGTAGACCGTAACCCGGCGGCCGCGTTCGTCGGTTTCAGAGCAGCGGACGAAGTGCGCCTGCAGGATGCGCTGTTTGGCCCGGTCGCGATCAGTGGTGATGGATGGTGCGCTGCTGTCGCTGACGACGACGATGCGGCGTGCGGCCATCATAGAGTCCGATATTTGTTGCGGGGTGCCTTCCGTGCCGTTCAAGGTTCCGGACTCCAGCGGGTTGCGGAGTAGTGCCAGATCTTCGATTCCGGTGAAATCTGTGGGTGAGACAAGTGCGGTGTCACGGCGTGCAGCGGGGATGTACAGCACCACGTCGCCTGTTTCGCGGACCGCAGCGACGTCTTCGGCTGTGGACAGTACATCGTCGACTCGGCCGGCCGCGGACCGCAGCGACATTTCGACGGGAAGCAGTGCGAGAAAGATGAGGGCCATGACCGTGGGGATCAGCCAGTGAGGCGGTGTACGCGGGTGGCAAGCAAGCGTCCGGCACGCTGCGCCGATGAGGAGGGCGAGCCCGAGGTGGCTGAACAGGACGTAGCGGGTCAGGTATAGGGGGTGGACGAGGGAGACGGCGAGCAGCACGAGTTGCGGAAGTGCGAGCAAGGGCAGGGCGATCGCGGTGAGCGAGAGCCTGGCATCGGAGGGCGTGCGCTGGTTCCCTCTTGAGCGTGCGAGCCATGCGCAGAGCGCGCCCACGAGCAGTGTGAGGAGCAGGCCGAGGAACGTGCTCTGGCTGATCGGCGGGATCCAGGCGACCTGCCCCGACTGTGCCGTGCTCGCCAGGATGAGGGGCAGCGTGGCGATCACGGCGGTGGACGAGGCGACTGCCCATCGCAGGAGGGTTGCTCTGGGCAGGCGAGCCAGGGCAACCGTCACCGCGTGGGCGAACAGCACCAGAAGTGAGAACCAGTTGAGCAGGGCTCCCGTCAACACCGCCGCACTGTACGCGGTCCAGTGTCCAACACCGGGTCTCTCGACCGCGACAACCAGCAGCCAACTGGCCAAGGCCACACAGGCCACGACCAGAGCATACGAACGCCCTTCCTGCGCATACTGCTGTACCGCTGGGATCAGAGAGAGGGCGAAGCCCGCAGCAAGCCCCGTCCACCTGTCGGCCAGTCGGGCACCCAGAAGCGTAACGAGAGCGGCGGCACCCGCCATTGCCATAACGGAGGGCATCCGTAGGGTGCCGAGGTTGTCTCCGAAGACGGTGAACATACCGTGCATGAACAGGTAGTAGAGCCCGTGGACGACATCGATCCGGTCCAGCATGTGCCAGATTTCGGGGACGGTTCTGTGGGCCACCTGCCATGTCGCCGCCTCGTCGCGCCACATGCTGTCCTCGCGCCGGATCCCCCACAGACCATGGAGAAGGGCGAGTGCTGCCGGAGCGGCAGCGTCGCTGATTGTTTTGGGCATGGCAGTATCCCGGCTCGGCGTGACGGAGGTGGTGAGTGGATCGCCAGGCATCCGCCGGGCGATCCTGATCACCTGCAGCACGCTAGGCGTCGGGAGGGATCAGGGGCGTCACCTGCGGTGACGACTCAGGGTGTCCATCGTGGGAGCTGCAAGGGGCACGGATTCGGCCGCTGGATGTAGTCCTTGAGTACCGACCGGGAACGCAAGACCACCAGCTCTGAGCGGGTCCGCGGCTATTCACACGGGTTGCAGGTGGTAGTTCTCCGTTCGGCCTGGTGCGGGGTCTCGTCGGCCGGGGGCTCATCGGATGGGCGGAAGTGCCTTGTCGGGGTGGACTGTCTGGAGGTAGCGGACGGCAGTGGACGGGTGGATTCCGAGAAGGCGGACCACCTGGACCGGGTCGGCGCTGGTGCGTACTTCGTTCAGGACCCGGTCTCTCCACAGCCTGCTCATGGAGATGCCGACTTGGTCGAACGGGGCGCGCAGGACGCAGTAGCTGAGCGGGGGTGTCTCGGGGTGGTGGGCGCTGTGGGTGGTGATCAGCAGGTGGGGGTTGGGTGAGGCGGGCCAGCGGCGGGTGCGTTCGGTGAGCCAGTCGGTCAGGAGACTGTGAGTGAGGCGGTCGAGGTAGAGGGTGTGGGTGCGCTCGCCTCCGCGTCTTCCTCACCCACACACGCCACTGACCAGCACCATCCGCAACCCCAAGCTCCCAGAGAGCGCAGCCGCCTATAGACGCACCACCACACCTACGAGAAACCCAAGATCAATCCCACACAACTACCGGACCACAGGCCAAGCCCTCGAACAACCAAACCGAACACGCCCCCAGACCACGCTCATCCCACCCGACCGCAACTCCTTCAGCCGTCCCGAATCCCACACCCAAAGACGAAACATCAGACCAAAGCAGCCCAACCACCTGGAGATCACTACTCCGTCACAGCGGTAGATGTAGCAGTCGCCAGGTGGAGGCAGCGAGTGGGATCGCGGCCCAGGTGATCAGCGCTTCGCTCGCGTACTTTCAAGACTGGCACAGCTGCCGGTAGGGGCCTTCGGGGAGAAACCTGTTCCAGGCGGCTGGGGACAGCGAAGCCCTGGCGCGTGCGCACACCGTGCCGACGGCTCGGTCCGGGTCGATGTCGTACTTCTGCCACGGCACGTGTTCACCGGCGGCGTACAGTGTGCCGCCGTCCGGGCTGAAGGCCAGGGACAGGATGCGGTCGCCCGGAGTGGGCAGGGCGGGGCCGAGGGGTTGCTGGGAGGTCACGTCCCACAGCCGCAGGGTGCCCTGGTTCCCGGCGAGGGCGAGGGTGGTGCCGTCGGCGATGGTCATGGTGTTGCTGACGGCGGCCTTGGCACCGGCTTCCTCCCAGCCGCGGGAATCGTGCCGGTTGCCCGGCAGTGGTCGGCCAACCACAACGACCCGGCGGGTATCGGCGTCGATGACCACCACCCTGGGCCTGCGCACCACCCAGGCCATCGGAGCATGCCTGCTCCTCCTGCCTCCCATACGCCTCGCCCTCACACCAATTCGCGCCCTGCGCCTCGCACCTGCCCCCCCTGACCGAGCCCGCCCCGACAGGGTCCGCACGCCCATGCCCCTTGACAAGAACGCTCTACATATCAGGAATCAGCCAGGCGGCCGGGCCGGTGCGGACACAGCCACGGGCTCCGGCTCCGGCTCCGGCTCCGGCTCGGAACAGTCGTGAACGGCACGGTTCGGCGCGGTCAAGAACGGCAGGGGGAACGGCCTGTCGGGTCTTCGAGGTAAGTGGCGCGTTCCTGCGGGGTGAGGTCGCGGTTGACGGCGTGACAGATCTTTTGGCGGGCGAGATCCAGTTGGAGAGGGGCCGGGTCCCACAGCCGTACGGTGCCCTCGTCGCTGCCGCCCGCCAGGTGTTTCCCATCGGGGCTGAAGGCGAGGGCCGCCTTGCTGGCGGTACGTCGTGGGAACGTGTGGCGGAGCACGTCGCCGTCGGTACGGCCGTTGAGGGCGAGGGTGCGCCCGTCGGGGCTGAAAGCCAGTGTCCCGACCTTGTCGGCACGCTGCGAGATGACGGTCCGCGGGGCGCCGCTTGCGACGTCCCACAGACGTAGGCGCCCCGCGAGGTCGCCGGCGGCCACGGTCCGTCCGTCGGGACTGAAGGCTGCCACGGGAGTCAGCGTCGAGAACGCCTTGAACCCCTTGAACATGCGGGCCATGCCTGAGTCGATGTCCCACGACTGCACCACTCCTGTCGCGTCACCGGTGGTCAGGAGGTCTCCGCGGGACGTGAAGGCGATGGCCAGCACGTGGTCGATGGGCTTGGTGAAGGTGGCGCGTACCTTCCCTGTGGCCACATCCCACAACCGCACCACTGCTCTCTCCGACCGGTCGTCGCTACCGAGGCCGGCCAGGTTGCCTCCGTCAGGGCTGAAGGCCACGGACCGCACCGTGGGGAAACCCCGCAGGGCCACGCTGCGCTCGGTGCCGGTGGCCGTCTTCCACAGCCGTACTTCCCCACCGTGCGGACCGGAGTTGCTACCCGTGGCCAGCAGGCGCCCGTCGGGGCTGAACGCCATGGCCGCGAGCTCGTCGGAGCGGGCGATGGCGGGGGCCAGTGTCGCTTCTGCGGTCAAGTCCCACAAGCGCACCTCACCGTTTGTCGCACCGCTGGCCAGAGATCGGCCGTCGGAACTGAAGGCCAGGTCGACGATGGAGTCGGAGTGGCCGGTGAGCGTGGTGCGGACCTTTCCGGTGGCCGTCTCCCAGAGCCTGATGCGCAGATCGTTGCCGCCGGTGGCAAGTGTGCGGCCGTCGGGGCTGAACATCAGCAGGAGCACCTTGTCGGTGGTCTGCACGAAGAACGTTGCACGGGTGCGGCCCCTACCGAGATCCCAGAGGCGCACCTTTCCGCTCGCACCGGCGGTGGCGAGTGTGCGGCCGTCGGCCGCGAGGGCCACGGAAGTCACCCGGCCGCCCGGCACCACCAGCGCGGCACGGGACTTGAGCGACACGGTGTCCCACAGCTGCACGACTCCTTGGCCTCTTCTATTCAGACCACCTATCACCAGAGTGCGCCCGTCGGCGGTGAACACCGTGGCGCTCACGCTGTTCACCGCTCCGTCGGAGGTCGCACGGAGGCGGCCGGTACGCGGATCCCACAGCCGTAACGGCCTGTCACCATCGCTGACCGTTGCCAGGGCGCGAGCGTTGGGACTCGATCCCTTCCACATGCCCGCGGCACCGCGCAACGTCGTGCGGTGCGCGCGGGAGCCCTCGGCCCACCACCACACTTCACTGTCGTCGAAGCCACCGACCAGCAGACGTCCACGGCGGTCGAACGCCACGGACGACAGATCGCTGACGATGCCGGTGAACGAGCGTCGCGTCGCTCCGCTCACCGCGTCCCGCAGCTCCACGCGTGTCTTGCCGTGACGCGTGCCGCCGACGGCCAGCGTACGACCGTCGGGGCTGAACGCCACCCGCCTCACTTCGGTGAACAGCCCCTGCTCGAAACGGCGGTCGAGCGGCAGTCCGGCGGCCGTACGGAGGCTGGTGTCGGCCTCCCGGGTGGCGCTGGTGTCGTAGGCGTGGACGGCCAAGAGGGAGGCGAGGTCGGGCCGGGTCTCGAGCAGGGAGGCGGACTGGGCGGCGAGCTGGCGGGAGAGGGCGGTTTGTCCCGCGGCCACCGCGCGTGCGCGCTGCCGGTCGCTGGTGCGGTTCTGCTGCAGGGCGAGCAGGCCGGCGGTCAGGGCCAGGGCGAGCAGCACGGACACGGCGACGGAGAACCGGTGCAGCCGTCGGGTCGTGCGGGCGGCCGCTTGCCTTTCCTGGTTGTGGGTCTCGGTACTGATGTGCAGGAAGGCGCGTTCCAGGTGGGTGAGTTGGGTGTCGTGGCCGTGGGAGTGAGGGAAGTGCTCCTCGGCGCTCGCCAGTCGGGACCCCCGGTACAACGCTCCGGGGTCCCGGTCGAGTTCGGCCCACGCGGTGGCGGCTTCGGTCAGGCGTCTGTGCACGCGTAGGCGTTCGCGGTCCTCCTCGATCCAGGCGCTCAGCCGGGGCCAGGCGGTGATCAGCGCCTCGTGGACGAGGTCGACGGTGGTGTCCTCGAGGGTGATCAAGCGGGCGCGGGCCAGCTGGTCCAGCACAACGCGGGTGTCGGGGTGCTGGTCTTCTTCCAGTTCGCTCACGTCGATGGGGCGGCGGGTGTCCGGGGTTCCCTCGCCCGGGGTGATCAGGCGCAGCAGGACACGCCGGGCCGTGCGGGCCTGGGCCTCGGAGAGCCGGGCGTAGGTGTCCTCGGCGGTGCGAGTGATGGCTCCGTGCAGACCGCCGGCGGAGTTGAAGGCCTCGTGGGTAAGGATGCGGCCGCGGCGGTGGCGCCAGGTTTCCAGCAGGGCGTGGGAGAGCAGCGGAAGGCTGCCGGGCTCAGTGGCTGCCTGGTCGACCAGGTGGGCGGTCAGGGTGCGCTCCACGGTCAGTCCACCCGCGGTGGCGGGTCTGACGACGACTTCGCGCAGCTCGCTCGGCGACATCGGACCGACGGGCAGGCTCGACTCCCGGATGGCCTCGGCGAGTTCGGGGTGTTCGAGGCAGCGGGTGTAGAAGTCGGCTCGTACGCCAAGGAGCACGCGCAGTCGGCTCCCGGGGTGGCGGGCGGCCAGGAGGCGGGTGATGAACTCGCTGCGTTCGGTGGGGTCGTGGCAGAGGGTGAAGGCCTCCTCGAACTGGTCCACGACCAGCCACGTGTCCCCGTCCGCCGCTGCGGGAATCAGGGCGTCGGGGCGGGTGCGCACGGGATGGGCGCCGGGGGTGAGGATGCGGATCGCCGCCGGGCGCTGTCCCGGTCCCCCGAGGTGGCGCAGGCGAGGGGTGAGCCCGGCCCGCAGGAGGGAGGACTTGCCGCTGCCGGACGGGCCGAAGACCGCGGTGATCGGGTGCTGTTGGGCCAGCTGGGTCAGGTGGTCGGTCAGGTGGTCCCGGCCGAAGAACAGGTGCGCGTCGCCGGGCTCGAAACGGGCCAGGCCCCGGTAGGGCGCGTCAGCGGTGTCCTCGCCGGCGGCCGCGCTCTCGCTCGCCTCACGGGCGACCGTGTGCCAGCGCCGCTCCCAGCCCTGTTCGTCACCTCCGCAGGCTTTGACGTAGGCGAGCGTCAGGGCCAGGGAGGGGAGCTTCTCGCCGGCGGCGGCCTGGGACAGCGCGGTGACCGAGTACCCGGTGCGCTCGGCCAGCGCCCGATAGCCGATGCCGCCGGCCTCGTCGCGCAGCTTGCGCAACTCGACCGCGAACCGCGCGACCGGTCCCGTCGCCGGATCGACCGGCTTCTCTTTGCGACCCATCCTGAAATTCCCCCGAGCTCCGGATGATCACTGCAGCGCCACGCTACGGGCCCCGTAAGAGCCGGACAAGCTACCCCTCGGCCATCCCTGGTGGCCCCCACCCGTCCCGGGCTCGATTGTTTACCCCACTGAGCTGGGGTGATGAACAAAGCCGCGGTGAGGTGAAATCGGTGCCGGGCCGCCCCAGGCGCTCCGGCCCCGGGATGCGTGAACGCTCGGGGAAGTGACCGGCCAGGCGCACCGGCCCGGCTGAAGGCACGACAAGCACGGCGCCATCAAGAGCAAGTGGGTGCCCGCGGACCTCGGAGACGAGGCCGACCGCGGCGTCACGCATCGGCACGGGCACCTGTCATCCGACCACCGACACCGAGGAGTTCCACCATGCGAAGCACGAAGCTCGGCCGCGGCGCAGTCACTTTCCGCCGCACCGCTGTGATCACAGGGATGGCTCTCGCGCTCGGCGGCGCCGTCGTCGTGCCCTCGGCGACAGCCTCAACTCCCGCCGGCCCGCAGGCCTGCGCGACCAAGACCCTCACCACCGGCTACCACCAGCAGGGAACCACGGTGAACAAGTCGGGCAGCAGCAGCTGCAACGACCTCAACCTCACCTACTCCAACGACTCCACGTCCACCGTCGGCGACGGATACCGCGGCTTCTACAAGACCTCCAGCGGCTGGAAGGGCGGAAGCCGCGGCTACATCTTCGCCTACGACGTCAACCACAGCCCGTGGATCGTCCTCCTGTCCGACGTGAGCGCGGGCACTCCCATGGGGGTCGGCAGCGAGTACGACGGTGGAGACACCGTCAAGGTCGCCCACTGACCTCACGCCTGAGGGGACCGTTCGCCCGCGCGGGCGCGCCTCGGTGCGCCCGCGGGGCGGGCGGCACGCTCACGCCTCACGACAAGGAGGAGCAGGGTGCCCGCCCATCACCTGCACGCCCCATCGTCGCGCCGTGCCGCGGCCATCGCGCTGGCCGGCCTTCTGTGCCTGTCGAGCGCCGCGTGCTCGGAGTCCACGCCGGAAGAGGGAGGGGCACCGCCCGCGACCGCCAAGGTGAGATATTCAGAGCCGTCACGCGCCGACCTCATCCCCATGCTGTTCCCGGCCACCGGGGTCGAGACCCGCCGCACCCAAGGGCTCACAGGCCTCCTCGCCTTGGCCCAGGACGTCCGCACAAAGGCCTGTACGACACCGTCCGGTGACCCCGCGGACGCGCCACCGCCCATGTTCGTACGGTACTTGGCCCTGCCCGACCTGGCGTACGTGCGCACGCACGGCTTCACGAGCCCGCCCGTCCCGGCACCAGCCGCCAGGCCCCGGTGCGCGGACGCGAGGGGAGACCACATCAGCTCACTGGGGAAAGTGGTCGCGCCCCTGCAAGCACGCTGGTGGAAGGCCGTCGAATCGGTGAACGAGGAGCCGGTGGTACAGCGGCTCCACACGAAGCTGAAAGGCTGCTTCGCCAAGCACGGGCTCGACGCCATCGACGAGAATGCCTTCTTCGGTGTGGTGGACTCCCGGCTGAGCGCACTCGACAGCGACCCGCGCGCCGCAGGGCGTGAGGACCGGCGTCTGGGAACGCTCTACGCCCGGTGCATGGCTCCGGTGGAGGCGGCGCGCGAAGGGCTTCGCCGGAAACTTCGCGCCACGTTCCTCAAGGACCACTCCGCAGAGGTCAGGCGCCTCCAGAACACACTCCCGGAACGCTTGCACGAGGTAGAAGAGAGCTACGACGTCCGCTACAGCGCGCCGGTCCTGTGAGGCATCCAGCCCGACTGAGTACGAGCACTCGCGCCACAGCTTCGAAGGCCTCCCTGGTCGACGTGTCTCGTCACACGCGGGCGGTCAACCTCCTTCGTTGGATCGCCCGGCACACCGTCGACGACGAGACACCGAACAGCGGCCCCAGCTGCCGCATGGTCAGACGCAGCTCCCAGAGGCGAGACGTGGCGGGCGTCGCGGCCTCGTGCCACAGCGGCCGCTCAGAGGTGACCGTCCAAGAGCTCCCGTACTTCGGCGCTGGTCATAGGCCCCGTGCCGTGCGCCACCGCCTCTCCCTCCTTCAGCAGGACGCAGGAGGGGGCTCCGGTGATCCCGTATCGCTCGGTTGCGGCCGGGCAACGCATGATGTCGGTGCGGACGGCCGTCAGGCGGCCCGTGTAGTCGTCGGCGATGCCGCCCACGACGAGGTCCATCACCCGGCAGGGCTCGATTGCCTTGGGCCATGTCCCCGTGAAGTATGCGAGGACCGGAACTCCGCTCATTCCGAGGATGAAACTGAACTCTGCGTCCTCACGGGGTCGGTGAACCCGGTTCGCCATGGAAGCTCCTGACCTCACGTTCCGTCATTCCCTCCCCATCATCCCTCGCGCGGTGTGCCAGGCCGGCCCGGCCGGTCGTCCGGTATAGCTGTCCAGCTCACCGACCAGATACTCGATGAGCGCGTCGACGAGCGGGCCGGTGCGCATCGTCCACCGGATATGGCGCCGAGGACGAGGCACGATTCCCGGACCGCTCGCGGACTCGGTCGTGCGTGGTCGAAGAACGCGTCAGCTGACCCGAAGACCGACCGCCAGCGTCAGTTCAAGGACCCGGTTCGGCGATGCGAGATCCGGAAACAGCTCCCGCAGCTGCGACATCCGGTACCGGACGGTCTGGGGATGGACGAACAACGCCGCCGCCACCTCCTCCCGCCTGCCCTGGTGCAGCAGCCACGCCCGCAGTGTCTCCTCCAACCGCCGTGCGGTCGCGTCGGGCAGGGCCCTCAACGGTGCGAGGACTCGGGTACGCAGGTCTGCGAACGCCTCCGCGTCGGCGCTCAGCACCAACTCGGGCAGGTGGTCCTCGGTGTCGCGGATATCAGAGGAGAGGGAACGCGCGCGTACGGCTCGCGCGTAGGAGGCGGACGCGCGAGTCCATGGCCGGGCCGGGCCGACCACGGCGGTGCGGTCGGTCAGCTGCCGCAAGAGATGTGAGCGGTCGGCGTCGGGGACGAGCAGCACACCGGCGGCATCCGGCAGATCGTCCAGGACGAGGGTGCTCGGGTCGAGCACACGGTAGGCAGGCCGGGCCTGGGCGGCGGGCAGCAGGACCGCGGTCAGCGTAACCGGAGGCTGCCACCTGGCCCGTTGCGCAGAGACCAACAGCACGTCCGGGCTCGCGCCAGCGAGGAGGTCGCGGGCCAGGTGTTCGAGGTGAAGCTCATGAGCCCGGCCCCGGGCGGCCAGTTCATCGGCGTGGCCCGCGGCGCTCGCGGCGGAGAGCTCGTCGATGTAGGCGAAGGTCAGCTCGGCGAACTTGGCGACCTCGGCGGCGGGCAAACCTGCGGGTACGGCACCCGCTGCCAGGCATCGCCAGGCCACGCGGGCGCCGACGCGGTAGGCGCTGAGCAGGGCGTCCATCGAACGGCCGTCGCGCACCTCGCCGCGGCCCAACTCGTAGGCCGCGTCACCGGCGTCGCCGCCTGTGGCCTTCCCGCTGGCGAGGTCCAGGTAGTGCCCCAGGGCAGTGCGGACGGCGCGGCGGATGGTGGCACCCATGCTGCCCGACAGGGCGTTGGCGTAGGGAGGGACCTCCTCGATGATCGCCTGGACGACCTCGTCGGCAGTGGTCTTCAGCGCGGCCCGCAGTGCGGTGACCGTCGTCTCATCCAAGGCCAGTTCGCTGGCCCTCCGGATTGCATGGCTCACATTTTGTTCCCTGCGAACAATTCGACCGAGCAGATTTACGTCCTGCGGTCAGGACTTTACACCTTGAGGCGCAGCAAGCTGGAGCCATGACGAGTACAGCCCTCCGCAGCAGGGCGTGGAAACTGCTGGAGATGGTCACGACGCCGCTGCTGCCGTCGGACTACCTCGACCTGGTCAGCCCGCTGCGTGCGGGCGCTGACCTGCGTGGGCGCATCGAGGCCGTACACCCCGAGACGGGTGACGCCGCGACTGTCGTGATCCGGCCGGGGCGGGGCTGGCGCGGCCACACGGCCGGTCAGTACGTGCGGATCGGGGTCGACGTCGACGGGGTGCGCCTGTGGCGTGCCTACTCCCTCACCTCGCCGACCAGCCGCCAGGACGGCCGCGTCACGATCACCGTGAAGGCGATCCCGGGCGGCAAGGTCAGCAACCACCTGGTCCGCAGGGCGAAACCGGGCACGCTGATCCACCTCGACCAGGCGACCGGTGACTTCGTGCTGCCGCAGGCCAAGCCCGCCAAGGTGCTCTACCTGACGGCCGGCAGCGGCATCACGCCCGTGATGGGCATGCTGCGCGACACCGAGTTCGACGACGTCGTCATGGTCCATTGCGCGCCACAGCCGCACGACGTGATCTTCCGCAACGAACTGCACGACCTGGTCGCGGACAAGAAGCTACGGCTCACCGAGGTGCACACCGACACGGAGGGCATGCTCGACATCGCCCGTCTCGACGAACTCGTGCCCGACTGGGCCGAGCGCGAGACCTGGGCTTGCGGGCCCGCGGGCCTGCTCGACGCCGCCGAAGAGCACTGGAGCACGCACGGCGTCCCAGAGCGCCTGCACACCGAACGCTTCCGCCCCAGCATCGTCGTCGCCGGCGACGGCGGCGAGGTCACGTTCAGCACCACCGGCAAGACCGTCGACGCGGACGGCGCCACGCCGCTGCTGGACATCGGCGAGGAGGCCGGCGTGCTCATGCCCTCCGGGTGCCGCATGGGCATCTGCTTCGGCTGCGTCACGCCGCTCAAGGCGGGCGCCGTACGCGACCTGCGCACCGGCGAGATCACCGAGGCCGAGCCGGGCGTCCTCATCCAGACCTGCGTGTCCGCCGCGGCGGGCCCCTGCGACATCGAACGGTAGGAGCACCTTGACCGCCATCGACCCCACCGCCCACCTGACCGCGGAGCAGATCGAGGAGCTCGGACGCGAGCTGGACGCGATCCGCGACGAGGTGATCGCCGGCCGCGGCGAGAAAGACGCCGCGTACATCCGTAAGGTCATCTCGGCGCAGCGCAAGCTCGAGCTGGTCAGCAGAGGCGTGCTGCTGTTCTCGATCTTCCCGCCCGCGTGGCTGCTCGGCACCGCCGGTCTGTCCGTGGCGAAGATCATGGACAACATGGAGATCGGCCACAACATCCTGCACGGCCAGTGGGACTGGATGCGGGACCCGAAGATTCACTCCACCAGCTGGGAGTGGGATCACGTCTCGCCGTCCGAGCAGTGGAAGCACTCGCACAACGAGCTGCACCACACGTACACCAACGTGATCGGCAAGGACAACGACCTCGGCTACGGCATCATGCGCGTCGACGAGGACCAGAAGTGGCACCCGTTCCACCTCGGCCAGCCGCTGTGGAACTTCATCAACGCCTGCTTCTTCGAGTACGGCATCGCAGCGTACGACCTGGAGCTCGGCAAGAACCTGAACAAGCGCCGCCGCAAGAACCCGGAGTTCCGCGCGCAGGCCAAGGCCGTGGGCCGCAAGATCCGCAAGCAGGTGCTCAAGGACTACGTGATCCACCCGCTCCTTTCGGGCCCGTCGTTCCTCCCCACGCTCGGCGCCACGTTCACCGCGAACCTGGTCCGCAACCTCTGGACCCACTCGGTGATCATGTGCGGGCACTTCCCCGAGGGCGTACAGGTCTTCGAGCGCCGGTCGATCAAGGGCGAGACGCGCGGCCAGTGGTACCTGCGCCAGATGATGGGCTCGGCGAACATCAGCGGCAGCAAGGCCATGCACTTCATGACCGGCAACCTGTCACACCAGATCGAGCACCACCTCTTCCCGGACCTGCCGAGCAACCGGTACGCCGAGGTCGCGGTGAAGGTGCGCGCGCTGTTCGAGAAGTACGAGCTGGAGTACGTCACCGGGCCGCTGCCCAAGCAGGTGTTCTCCGCGTGGCGCAAGATTTTCCGGCTCTCGCTGCCGAACAAGAAGCCCAAGGTCAAAACGCCGGACCGCGAGCGGGAGCTCGTCGCGGCCTGATTCCCGGTATTGGTTCAGATCTTTCGGCCGTAACGGCGGCACCGTGCGCTGGCCTGCCGCGGTCGGGGCGCGAGCGGCGGAGTCGAAGAGGGATGGCTACCGAGCTCAGCTCGCCGTGCCCGCCGGCGGGCGAGTGCTGCTGCGTTCCAGGCGAGGGACGGGCATGACCGCTTCGTGCCCTGAGATTCAGCCGCGGCGCTCGCGCAACCGCCGGCGCACACCGGGCTCGACGGTGTTATGTGATGGAGTCAGGCGTCCGCAAAAGGCGATAGATATCGGCCCGTGTGTCAGCCCAAGCCGCACCACGAATCATCGAGATCGTTTAGAGGAACGGCAGGACGAAGTCGTACCCGATCATGTAGTGCGCCGCGCCCGCGGGGCAGACACCGTTGGTGGGGTAGCCGTAGAAGAACAAGCCGAAGCACTTGTTGCAGTACCGCCAGTTCCGCTGGGAGTTGGCGGTCGGGGGGATATCGTGCGGCAGGACGAAGTCGTAGTCCCCGTTGGCCTTCGTGTGGCTACCACCTGTGGGGCAGCGGCCGTTGGACGAGTTGCCGTAGTAGAACAGGCCGAAGCACTTGTTACAGAACCGCCAGTCCCGCTGCGCGGTCGGCGTTTCCGGAACATCGTGCGGCAGATTGAAGTTGTACCCGGCCGAGTCGTGACCACCGCCCCCTGGGCAGGCGCCGTCCGAGGGGTAGCCCCGGAAGAACAAGCCGAAGCACTTGGTGCAGAAGCGCCAGTCCGATTGACTGGCCTGGGCTGACCTGGGATTCTGCAACGATTCCTGCGCCTGGGCCGACCCCATGGCCACAGCGGCACCAGCCAGGCCGACCGTTACGCCCAGCGCCCTGCCCATCCAGGCCCGGCGGGTCGAATTCTCGACCTCGCTGTGACGCGGTAAGTGCTCTGCCCCTCGCGATAAGTCCATGTGTCGCTCCCCTTCTGTGCGATGAGCCAGTCAGCGGAATCACCGGACCGACCTTCAAACCATAGGTATTGACATGATCACCATCTGTAACAACGGATGGGCGGTACCGATCGAATCGGGCCGGTGGTACATGTCCGCGCCCCTCTGTCCCGCACTCCCTCAGCTCACGGCTTGATACAGGCGACACCAACAACGGCCCGACAACCCACCCCCAGCTCCAGCGGGGCCGGAAGGGGCGCTGGGAACTCATCGGCGTCACCCCGGGCCCCGGCGCCCCGGGCGTGCACTGCAGCGAAGGTCCGGGGCTCCACACCAGCGTGCCCACCCACGCAAGCTGGATCCAAGCGGTCTCCCGCGCGGCCCGCAAGGCCTGGGTGCGCAGGCATTGCCCCTGTACCAGCCGCCGCGTCTCCGGGTCGAGCGCCGCGCCATCGAGCGGGTCGTCGTCTTCGGCGGCGGCGAACGCGCCGAACTCCTGCGGGCCGCCCGCATTCCGTCGAGCAGCCGGTCGAGCGACCGACGGTGGAACGGCCTGCCGAACATCATCGACGTGCCGAACCTCGCGGCGGCGATCGTGCTCACGAACATGGAACCGCCCTCCTCCCACCTCATGTCGGCCCCACCGTTGACTCCTGGCTGCTGGCTTGTGACCTCAACTGTGGAGGGCGGAGGACGAGCTCGGTATCCCAAGATTCAGGGATTGCAGGCCAGTTGAACCCCGGCGCACACCCCGTCCGCATGCGCTGTCCGGCAGCAGGAGACGTGGTAAATACCCGGATTTGGAGGGGTGGTGTGTGCCAGACTCGCCGCATGACCACGGGGGCGGGTTCATTGAACTCAGTCGGTACGGTGAGTCGCTCGGCGCCGGAAGCGGCGGCGCGGGTCGGCAGCGTCACGTAGCTGGGCGGCCAGCTCTCGCGCCAGCTGAGCCGAGTGGTGCCGCACGACGGGTATCTGCTCACCGGCTACGACCCCATCACCGGCGCGCGGTGCTTCCTCGCCTGCGAGAACGACTACGACATACGCGCGCGACGCCGCATGGACTTCGAAAACGCCCTCGGCAGGACCTGCAGCCCGGTCGCGGAGCTCATCCACGGCAGTTGCCCGGCCCTCGTGCTGGGAGCCGGGGCCCGGGACGAGCACCCGCAGCCGCGAAGGCTGCACCGCCTCATGGCCGCCGACAGCTACGGCAGCGAGCTGTGCATCGCACTCACCCAACGCGGGGCCTCCTGGGGTGCGTTGGTCCTGCTGCGCGAGCGGGCGTCGAGGCCGTTCTCGCCGACCGAGGCCGCTCGCGCCGCGGAGCTGGCCCAGCCGCTGGCGCAGGCCGTGAAGCGGTATGTGACGAGCAGGCCGCTACGGCCCCGGATCGGCCCGTTTCCACCCATCGTCTCGGTCATCGACGGCGACGACCAGATCGCCGGGACCACTTCGTCGGGGCACGACGCCCTGCGCGCGGTGATGCCCGGCGTCTACCCCACGCGCCCGCCAACGACAAGGAGATACTCGGCTTCGTCTGGCACATCGCCTACACCGCGCGGCGCACGGCCGCACCGGCGCACATCCGCGCACCCACCGCCATGGGCTGGCTCTCCCTCCGAGCGCAGCCCCTCGAAGGGGCGATGCCCGGCGCGGTGGTGGTGACCCTCCAACCCGCCCAGGCCACCGATCTGTTGCCCGCGCTCGCCCAGTGGTACGGCATCTCGGTCCGCGAGCGCACGGTCATCGAGCAGGCCCTCGAAGGCCAGGCTGTCAAACAGATCGCCCACCGCCTCGCCCTGTCGCCACACACGGTCAACGACCACTTCAAGTCGATCTATCGCAAAACCGGCGTGACCAGCCGGGGAGAGCTGATCGCCTGCCTGGCTTAGGTCGTTTCTGATGGCCCTTGGACGGTGTCGCGGAGCCAGATGACCATCGCTGCGACGGTCAGGGTGCCGTTGAAAATGTAGTCGCGTTTGTCGTAGCGGCTGGCGACCGCACGGAACTGTTTCCATTTGCTGACGCAGCGTTCGGCGGTGCTGCGGCGTCGGTACTGGCCGGTGTCGAAGGCCGGGGGCCGGCCGCCGCGTCGGCCCTGCCGCCGGCGGTTGTCGCGTTGGTCATCGGGCTGGGCGATGGTCGCTTTGATACGCCGTCGGCGCAGGTAAGCGCGGGTGTCACGACTGGAGTAGGCCTTGTCCCCGCGGAGTCGGTCGGGACGGGTGCGGGGGCGTCCCGGTCCGTGCCGGTAGATCCGCAGACGCTCCAGCACGGGCACGAGCATGGGGTTGTCGCCCCGCTGGCCGGGTGATGTCTCCCAGACCAGCGGGCGGGCCCGGTCATCGGCCAGGAAGTGGACCTTGCTGGTCAGCCCGCCCCGGAAACGTCCCAGCGCCTCGCGCCCATCGGCCTCCACACGCGCCCCGCCCCCTTTTGCGGGAAGTCACGCGGTGGCCGGTGCCAGGCGCCGGCCGCGTGCTGATGAGCCCGGCAGGAAAAGAAAGGGGACTCACCATGCCGCTGACCGCACACCTGAAGGGGCACGGAACCCTTGACGCGACACTCGACGACCTGGGCCGCGTCATGGGCTGGGCGGCCGTCTACCGGGCCAGGCCGCGCGCCGCTTTATCCTGCACCGCGTGCCGTATGCCCATGCACGCCAAGGTGTCCGGCCACGGCGGGCGCTTCTTCGCGCACGACCGCCGCTCACTGTCCTGCGCCTCAGCGGGCGAGACCGAGGAGCACCGGAGCATGAAGCGGTCCCTGGCAGCGGCGGCACGCGCGGCGGGCTGCCAGGCGGAATTGGAGGTCGCCGCCGCGGTCCTCCGCGATGAACTCCTCGTACCGGGCCCGGCTCACATTCCCGATCTTGGTCCCTGCGGGCATAGTGCCCACCCCCTGAGGCCGAGGCGCTGCGAGCAATGCCGCCGACGACGAGTCGCGACCCCACCGGCCGCAGCGTCAACCCATGCCGAGATCCGTAGCAACCTCAGGCCAACGCTCCAAGAGCATCAGCAGGGTTCAAAGACCGGTTCTGAGACAGCCGTCAGGTGTTGCTGAAGGAGGTCGCGGCCGGGGTGGCGGCTCTACCACCACCCCCGGCGCGAACACAAAACCACCCGCAAGCCCACCAATTACACTAACGAATTTTGGGGCCCCAGTCAGAACC
>NZ_JBHVYE010000048.1:7770-34718 GCF_042881135.1 Streptomyces sp. NPDC058284 | reverse complement strand
AACGCCCGGGCAAAGCCCTGGATCTGGGGCAGACCCGCACCGCCAACTCGCTTACTGCGACGCCGATACGTGTACGCCGTTTGAGGAACCCAGCATTAGGGGTTGGGGACGGTGCTGACCACCCCGGTTGCTGAGGCAGGCCCGCCGGGGCGACGTGCGCAGCGTGTATGCGGAAGGTTCTCGGAGACAATCCCGCGATGCTGCGCATCCTGTCCCTCGTCGGGGCGTGGTGCGGGAAGTGGACAGCGGGGTGAACTCGCTGAGCATTCCCGCGCTCCCCGACGTGGCATCTTCTTGAACGTCGCCCGCCGGATCAGTTGTTGCCGCAGTAGTTCCGTACGAAGTTGGCGGGGGACGCGGTCCAGCTTGAGCTCCACCGCCCACGCATCGCTCGCGCCGAGCACACGCCCCGCACCGTCACGGAGCCGTGACCTTCGTCTTCCAGCCATGACCTACGTCGCCCAGTCGTGACACTGTCGAATACCCGACAAGCGCCATGACCTTGTAGTTCACGTGTCGGAGCAGTTGACGAGTGCGCGTGACAGGGGTTGCAGTATGGTGGGGGACCGACCTCGGGATTGGCATGTCCTTGATCTGGACAAGGATCCGACGCCGGGTGATCCGCAGCGAGTCCGCGGTCTCGCGAAGAACCTGCACGACTTCGCCGACGACGTGGGCAGGGTCCTCCGTGACATCAAGGGGATGGCGGGCGACGAGGCCATCTTGAAGTGGGTGGGCAAGACCGCCGACGCGTTCACGGAGAAGTTCGAGGACGCCCCCAGTAAGCTGAAGAAGCTCCGCAAGTCCTACGAGATGGCGGGCGACGCGCTGTCCGCGTACTGGCCGGAACTGGAGCGCGCCCAGACCCTGGCCGACAAGGCGCTGGTCAAGGGCCGCGAGGCACAGGCCGACCTGTCGTCCGCCAAGTCCCGTCTCTCCTCCGCCGACTCCTGGGTGGAGCGGGCGGGCAAGGAAGCCGACAAGTACAAGGACAAGCCCGGCGGCGGCAAGGACGTACCCAAGCCGGACGAGGACAAGGTCCGCGCCGCCACCCGCAACGCGAACTCCGCCGAGAAGGCCCAGAAGTCCGCCCAGGGTGACGTCGACGCCGCCAAGAGCGCGCTGGAAGCGGCGAAGAAGATGGCCGCCGACGCGCGCAAGATGCGCGAGGAAGCCGCCGGCACGGCGAAGAAGAAGATCGACGAGGCCTCCGACGCGGGTATCCCGAACCGCAAGTGGTGGGAGGAGGTCGGCGACTGGGTCTCCGACAACTGGGACACCATCGTCGCGGTCTGCAAGGTCGTCGTCGCCGTCGTCGGCATCATCGCGATCATCATCGGCGGGCCCATCCTCGCCGCCATCGTCATCGTCGCGGGCGCCATCGTCCTCGCCGACACCTTGAGCAAATACGCAAAAGGCCAAGCCACCCTCATGGACGTGGCCTTCGCGGCCATGGACTGCATTCCAGGCGCCAAGGGCATCACCACCGCCGCCAAGCTCGCCAAGGGGATGAAGGGCCTCAAGGGGATGGGCAAGGGCCTCAAGAACGGCCTGCGGCGGGGCGCGGACGACGTGGGGACCAGTAAGCCCGTCAAGAGCCGCTGCAGGAACGGCGACCCCATCGACATGGTCTCCGGCGAGATGATCATGACGAAGACCGACGTCGAACTGCCGGGCCTGCTTCCGCTGGTGCTGCGCCGCACCCACCTGTCGAGCTACTTCTCGGGCCGCTGCTTCGGCCGCTCCTGGGCCTCCACGCTGGACGAGCGCCTCGAACTCGACCACGAGGGGGCCCTCTTCGCGGCCGAGGACGGCATGATCCTCCTCTACCCCGTGCCCTCACCCGGCTCGTCCGTCCTGCCTGTGGCAGGACCGCGCTGGCCGCTGGACTGGGACGGCGCACCGGGTGCGCCCATCCGCATCACCGACCCCGACACCGGCCACACCCGCCACTTCGCGCCGACCCACCGCCCCGCGGCGGCCGACGAGGCGTTCACCATGCCGCTCGCCGCGGTGACCGACACCAACGGTCACCGCATCGACTTCGACCGGGCCTCCGACGGCACCCCCGTGGCCGTGCGCCACTCCGGCGGATACACATCGACGTCGACACCGAGGGCGGCCGGGTGACAGGTCTGCGCCTGCGCGATCCGGAGGCCGGACCCGACGGCACGACCCTCCTGCGGTACGGCTACGACACCGACGGCAACCTGAGCGAGATCCGCGACTCCTCCCCACTGCCCTACCGGCTCGGCTACGACCAGCACGCACGCGTGACCTCGTGGACCGACCGCACCGACCAATGGTTCCGCTTCACCTACGACGAGGAGGACCGCTGCGTGCGCGGCGAGGGCGCCGACTCCGCCCTCGACTGCGTCATCGCCTACGACTCCGACCTCCGCGTCACCCGTTACACCGACTCGCTCGGCCACACCACGGAGTACCACTACGACGAGCGGCTCCACCTCACCCGTGTCGTCGATCCGCTCGGCTTCACCGTGCACACCGAGTACGACGCCCGTGGCGGTCTGCTGTCCCGTACCGACGAGCTGGACCGCACGACCCGCTTCACCCTCGACACGTACGGCCAGCCGCTGCGCATGGACCGCCCGGACGGCACGAGCGTCACCCTGGAGTACGTGGACGGTGTCCTTCCGGCCGCGATCACCGAGGCCGACGGCGCGCGCTGGGAGGGCTCGTACGACGAGCGGGGCAATCTGCTCACGAGCACCGACCCGCTGGGCGCGGTGACGTCGTATGGCTATGACGAGCACGGGTTCCGGACCACCGAGACGGACGCACTCGGCAACACCGTCCGGTACGAGTACGACGGGCCGGCCTTCCGGTGCGGGTCACGGATCCGCGCGGCAGCGTCGTCACCGTCCGCAGGGACGCGTTCGGACGCGTGGTGGAGATCCACGACGCGGTCGGCGGGACCGTCCGCCAGGGCTGGAACACCGAAGGGTCGCTGCTGTGGCGGGAACGCGCCGACGGCGGCCGGGAGTCGTGGACGTACGACGCGGAGGGCAACGTCACGGAGTACCGCGACGCCGCCGGGGCCACCACCACCTTCGAGTACGGAGCCTTCGGCCTGCCCAGCGCGAGGACCGACCCGGACGGCACCCGCTACCGTTTCGCGCACGACACCGAGCTGCGGCTCACGGGCGTGCGCAACCCGCGCGGCGACGAGTGGAGCTACCGCTACGACGCGGCGGGCACGCTGATCGGCGAGACCGACTTCGACGGCCGCACCCTCACCTACCACTGCGACCCGACGGGTCAGCAGGTCGAGCGGTCCAACGGCACCGGTCAGACGGTACGGGTGACCCGGGACGCCGCGGGCCGGGTGGTGACCGCGCGGACCGACGACGGCACACTCACCTCGTTCCGCTACGACCCGGCCGGACGGCTCCTCGAAGCCACGAGCCCGCTCAGCAGCGTCGCCTACGCCTACGACCTGGCCGGTCGGATCGTCGCCGAGACCGTCGACGGCCGGACCGTGACCAGCGCCTACGACGCGCTGGGCAGGCGCGTGCGGCGCACCACGCCGTCCGGCGCCACCTCACACTGGTCGTACGACTCCGCGAGCCTGCCGGCCTCGCTGGTCACCGCGGCGGGGGAACTGACCTTCGCCCATGACGCCGCGGGGCGGGAGACCACCCGTGGCCTGGGCGCTGCGGCGACCCTGACGCAGTGCTGGGACGCAGGGCACCGCCTCGTCGAGCAGGTCGTCAGAGCGGGTGGGGCGGGCAGGGCGGGCATCAGCGGCGAGGGGCAGGCCGTGCGGCAGTCCCGCTCGTACGCCTACCGGGCGGACGGTCACCTGACCGGGGTGAAGGACCGACTGTCCGGCGCCCGGACCTTCGCTCTCGACCCGGCCGGCCGCGTCACCCGGGTGTCGGCCGCCACCTGGACCGAGACCTACGCCTACGACGACCTCGGCAACCTCACGGCCGCCGAGCACCCGGCCCCCGCCGGCCAGGAGGCGCAGGGTCCGGCACATCACTCCGGGACACGGGTGACCGCCGCGGGCCGTTCGACGTACGAGCACGACGCGCAGGGGCGCCTGGTACGGGTGATCCGGCGGACGCTGTCCGGCCTCCGCCGGATCTGGACGTACGCCTGGGACACCGATGACCGGCTCGCGCGGGCCGAGACGCCGGACCGCGGAGTATGGGCCTACCGCTACGACGCACTCGGCCGCCGAACGGTCAAGATGCGCCTGGCCGACGACGGTTCGGTCGCCGAGGAGACCCTCTTCACCTGGGACGGCGCCAACCTCGCCGAGCGGCAGTCGACGCGGGATGGCGTGGTGGAGACCGACACCTGGGACTGGGAGCCGGGTACGCACCGCGCGGCGGCCCAGGTGCGCAGCCGGTGGCGTACGGCCGACCCGGACGAGGTCGACAGGCGGTTCTACGCGATCGTCACCGATCTCGTCGGCACGCCGAGCGAACTGGTCGGGGAGGACGGCGAGATCGCCTGGCGGTCCGCCACCACCCTGTGGGGAAGGCGGCTGGGCGGGGACGACTGGGACGACGACGGCTTGTGCCCGCTGGCCTTCCCCGGCCAGTACCGCGACCCGGAGACGGGCCTGCACTACAACCTCTCCCGCTACTACGACCCGGACACGGCGAGCTACCTCACCCCCGACCCGCTCGGCCTGCTCCCCGCCCCCAACCACCACGCGTACGTCGACAACCCGCTGCGCTGGAGCGACCCGCTCGGCCTGGAGGGCGACGAGCCGACCCGCATCTACGACGACTCGACCTACGACAAGCACGGCTCGGGCAGCAGCTCGTCGGCCAAGGGCGAGATCGGGCGAGCACCCGCGAACGGACAGGCGGCGTTGGACCGGTCGATTCCGTTGGGCGACCCGAACAACCCCGCCAAGTTCCGGCGTCTCGGCGTGGACCACGTCAACAACGAGATCGTGGTCCTTGACCGGCACCACTACGAAACCGACAAGAGCGGCAAGATCACAAAGGAGATCTACCATGGCCATGTCCAGGGGAAGTACCCCTCTGACAGCATCACGGAAGGTGACCTGAACAAGCTGAAGAAAAAGGGAATGATCAACAACCTCAAGAAGCAGAAGGTGCTCCCGCCCCCGTGCGACGGCTGACGGGACGAGGCAGGAAGGCCGTTCATGGCAGCCGAATGGGACTGGAAGAGTGGCGAGGGACTGCTGGGTGTCGATGATCCCACCGCGGTGGATGCGGCGTTCGAGCGCGGAGAGCCTCATCTTGGAACGGCGGTGATCGGGCTGGCATTCCAGTGCGCGCTGGAGGAGGCGTCGCCGCGCATCATCAGGGCGATGCGGCTGAGCGACCCGAACCAGCGGGGATTCGCCTTCACCGCGGCCGGGACCGCTGCCCGCCTCCACGGCCGGCTGACCCCCGAGCTCTACGAGGCCCTGCGAGCGGAGGGCCCGGGCGGTTTCGCCGAGCACGCCATCAGGGACACGCTGACGTTCGTTCCGTTCCGCGAGCTCCCGCCATGGTTCAAGCGCCGGAAGATCGTCACCGGGGTGCGCAACAAGCTGGAGAGCTGGTGGCTGCGCTCCACGGAGCCGATCAGCGATGTCTGGTCGGCCTTGCGGCGGCACCGCTTCTGAAGAGTCAGTGGGTGCCACCCAGTGTGCGGTTGTCCTCCAGCGGCGCACGGCCCACGTCCCGTGGTCTCCTTCATCAACCACGGCGGAGGCCTTTACGTCCGCTGATACGTTCCCGCAGTGAGCGAACAACTTCCCGGCGGCGGCATTGAGCTGTCGCCCGACGAGACCGAAGCCCTCCATGCCAGGTGGTCATGCTGCTGGACCCCGAGTGAGGTCGCGCAGCAGCTGACCCAAATCAGCGCACCCTGGTATGTGGCCGCTGGCTGGGCGCTGGACCTGTTCCGCGGCAGGCAGACGCGCGCTCATGGAGACATCGAGATCGCGATTCCGGCTGCGAGCTTTCCCGAGGTCCGGGACCGCTTCCCTGGCTACGTCTTCGACGCCGCAGGCAGCGGTCGGATCTGGGAGGACGCCACACCAGAGGTGCTGGCCGCCGTACATCAGACATGGCTCCGGGATCCGGCGGCCGGAAACTACCTGCTCGACGTGTTCCGCGAACCGCACGACGGGGACACCTGGATCTGTCGGCGCGACGAGAGGATCCGGCTTCCCTACAGCCGCATCATCGCTCACACTCAGGACGGCATCCCGTATCTCGTGCCCGAACTGGTCCTGCTCTTCAAGGCCAAGCACGCCCGCCGGAAAGATCGATCAGACTTCGACGCGATCGTCCCGCACATGTCTCCGGCTCAGCGCGAGAACCTGAACGAACTACTCGGCCGCGTCCACCCGGGACATCCATGGGTGACGGAGCTGCAACACCACCAAGCCCACGAGCACGGCGGCGACTCGGGACGTTTGCAGTGATCCGGACCGACCGGCTCGGCAGGCGCCAAGACCGACGGGCGGGTCACATCGCAACCCGTCGCGATTGGCCGGCGAGGCGGTGGTGCTGGTCTGGGACGGACTCGGCCCACTGGAGTCGCGGCATGCGGGCCTGGGCGGCCCAGCAGGACTGGCTGACCCCGGAGCGGCTGCCGGCCTACGCCCCCGAACTCAACCCGGTCGAAGGCATCTGGTCACTGGCTCGGCGCGCAGGCCAGAACAACACCGCCTTCACCGACCCGGACCACCTGATGCGCGCCCTGCGGCGAACCCTCCGCGGGATCCAATACCGCAGCGACGTCATCGACGGATGCCTCACCGCAACCAGACTCACCCTGACGACACCCAGCCCAAAAACTCAGTAACCAGTGGAGCCCGGCCCCCCACATGGAGCATGCTCTATGCTGCGTCAGCTCACCAATACATGTGGACAGAGTCCCGTCATTCGACTTCCGTCACCCTGAGGCGCCGCAAGAATTCCATCTCGGTTAGCGCACTCGTAACACTGGCGCTGGGGTCAGTTGCGTATAGAAGCACAGAGCACTCAGAGAATTCTTCTTCCGCTAGGTACCCTTCTTCATCCCGCCAATTCCGCTCGAGAGTCATTACGCGAGATCCCGGCTTACCTGCAGCATAGTACTGGCCGCCCTTGTATCCACTCTCGCGCGATTGGAAATCTATCCCCAGTTTCTTCTCGAGCATGTCACGAATTTCCGCCAAGCTGAGGCCAACGGCCCCGTACAGGTGATAGGAGCTTCCCATCCCACTGTCCCACTTTCTACTTGCGCCTTGGTACGACGATACTGGCCCCGCGGCCTACGGCATCTTCGACAGATCCGTAGATCATGAAATGGACGTCACGGCCTGCCATTTCAGATAGCTCATCAGCGAGGTTCCCGAGACGCATTTTACGCAAGTCCTCGGGCCGCAAGGGGCCGGTCCTTGTGCCCTTAGAACGGAGGCCAACGCCAGCCTTACGAGCGCGTTCCAGCAAACCCTCGCCTGCTAGAGCCAGATCGTAATCACTCTCAGGCCTGAAGGGTTGGCCGGTGCGCCAACTCCGGCCTGTTACGGAGCTTCCCTGAAATACCACGGTCGTGTCTCCGTGACCCAGATCATCCAGACCCTGATACAAGTGGCGCGAGAAACTTTGGTAGCCATCTGCGCCCTTAAAGCCGAGCGGCATGTAGGGGGACGCCCCGTTCAAAGCCGGGTCGTCAGCGTGTGCTGCGCCGGGGCCGAACCTGGGCGGGCCCGTCTTACCGAAGAGCCCCTTGCCCCATGACCAAGCTGGTCCGATCAGGCTGCCTAGGGCGCCGCCGAAGCCGCCTATAAGGAGGTCTGTCGGGCTGGTGGGTTGGCATTGCACGGTGTTGATGGCGTAGGTGTAGCCCATGCCGATTGCAGCGTCGGTGACGGCTGCGGTGGCCAGGGCGCGGCCGCCGGAGAGGCCGAGGCTGCTGGCGAAGCTGGCGCCTGCGGGGGCGAGGTATCCGGCGCCGGCGCCGATGGCGGCGCCCTTGGCGGTGGCGCCTGCGAAGTCGCCCCAGTCGAAGTCGTCGCGGTGGGTCAGGGCGTAGACGCCGCCGCCGAGAACGCCTCCGATGCCTGCGCCGATGCACCAGGGGCAGTTGCCGGAGGGGTCGGAGAGGTTGGCGGGGTCGTTGTCGGCGTAGTTGTAGGACGACTTGTTGGGGTTGTCCAGGGCCGCGGGCATGGGGTCGCGGGTGGTGAAGCGGCGCTGGTCGGAGTCGTAGGAGCGGTCGCGCAGCAGGAGGCGGCCGGAGAGGTATTGGTCTTTGTACTGGCCGGTGTAGCCGTAGATGCTGGTCTGGCCGTCGGTGATGGTGGCTTTGCCGGTGGCGGTGCCCCAGGCGTCGTAGGTGTAGCGGTAGTTGTCGGTGCCCTTGGCGTCGAAGACGGTGCTGACGGAGTTCTTGCGGTCTTGGGTGAAGTAGAAGCTGCCGTTGGTGCGGTCCATGGACCGTGCGGTGCCGTCGGGGTCGAAGTGGTAGTCGCTGAGCAGGGCGCCGGAGCCGTTGGTGTCGGTGGCGATCTGTGGGAGCGGGTTGTTGATGTCCCACCGTGAGGTGCGGATCAGTGCGTTGTTCTTGTTCGCGACGGTGCGGTTGCCGTCCGCGTCGTACGTGAATGTGTAGGCGCTGGTGCCGATGGTGGCGGATTTGACCCTGCCGAGGGGGTCGTAGGCGTAGGTGTTGGCGCCGTCCTTGGTCTGGTTGCCGTCGGTGTCGTAGCCGAAGCTGGTGGTCGTGGTGCCCGTGACCGTGGACTTGAGCTGGTCGGCGTCGTCGTAGTTGTAAGTCGTGGTGCCACTTGCGGTCTGGGCGGTCTTGAGGTTGCCGACCTTGTCGTAGCTGAAGGTCTCACCGGTCTTGCCGGGCAGGCAGGACTCGGCGGTGGTGTCCGTGCAGGTCCGCGTCATACGGCCGACATCGTCGTAGCCGTACCGGGTGGGCTTTTTGCCCTTGGGAGTGTCCGTGGCCAGGCGGCTGTTGGCGTCGTAGCCGAAGGTGTTGCTGCCCGAGGGGTTGGTCAGCGTGGCCAGGCGGCCGGCCTCGTCGTAGGTGCGGGTTTCGGTGCGGGCCGTGGTGGTCGGCAGGGTTACCGAGGTGAGGTTGCCGGCCTTGTCGTAGTCGTAGCCGGTGGCCTTGCCGTCGGTGGTCTGGCTTTTGATCCGGCCGACGGTGTCGTAGCCGTAGCTGGTGGCCCGCCCGTCGGGGTAGGTGCGGGACTTGAGCGTGTCGTTCGTGTTCCAGGCGTAGGTGAACGGCTTGGTCGCCCCCGGCGACGTGATCGTCTCGATCTTGTCGTCATCGTCATACGTCAGGGTGCGCTTGCCGGTGGCGTCAGTAGCCTCGCGTATGCGACCGGCGTCGTCGTAGACGTAGCTCTGGCTCGGCGTGCCGTCCGAGTAGGTGACCTTGGTCGGCAGTTGCCGGGCGTCGATCGTGGTGGTGATCGTCTGGCGGCGGGCGTTGGTGACCTTGGTGCGGTTGCCTTCGGCGTCGTAGTCGTAGTCGACGGTCCGGGTCAGCGGGTTCTTGACCGATGTCAGGCGCCCCTCGGCGTCGTGGCCGTAGGTCGTCGTGTGGGTGTTGGCGTCGGTGCTGGTCTCCAGGAACCCGGCCGGATCGTAGGTGAGGTCCGTGGTGCCGGTGTCCGGGGCGGTGACCTTCTTGACCCGGTTGAGCTCGTCGTAGGCGTAGAGGGTCTGGTTCTTGCGGGCGTCGGTGACTGAGTCGATGTTGCCGGCGGTGTCGTAGCCGGTCTTGGTCTGGTTCTTGAGCGGGTCGGTGACGGAGGTGGGGTGTCCCGCCTCGTCGTAGCCGAACGTCCAGGTGTACTTGAGCGGGTCCGCTCCGGTGACGTTGCCGCGCGGGTCGACCATGGTCGTGCGTCGGCCGTCCGCGTCGTAGCCGTAGGTGGTGCGTTCCTGCTCCGGTGTGACCTCGGCGGTCAGGTTGTTGTCGTCGTCGTACTCGTAGGTGGTGTCCTTGCCCTTCCAGGGCTTGGAGGTGGCCAGGCGGTTGTTGTCGTCCCACGTCAGGGTGGTGCCGTGCTTGAGCCCGTCGCTGGTGGTGAGGAGGTTGCCGTTGCTGTCGTAGGTGACCGACCTGGTGTGCTTGAGCGGGTCGGTGATCGACAGGGGGCGGTCGTCGGCGTCCCAGGTGAAAGCACTCGTGTTACCGGACGGGTCGGTGACCGACGTGCGGTTTCCGACCTTGTCGTAGCCGTACTTCCACGTGTACTTGAGCGGGTCGGCGCCGGTGACGTTGCCGCGGGCCGTCACCATCTGCGACTGGCGGCCGGCCTTGTCGTAGAGCCACGTGGTCGTGCCGCCGGTGCGGTCGGTGACCGAGTTGACGCGGCCCACCTTGTCGTAGCCGGTCCGGCTTGGCTTGCCCGCAGGGTCGGTGACCGTGGTCAGGTGACCCGCGTCGTCGTACCCGTAGACCGTCTCGCGCTTCGTGGCGTCGGTGACCTTGTGCAGGTTCCCGGCCGGGTCGTACTCGTAGGCCGTGGTGTTCGAGCGTGCGTCGGTGACCGACTTCAGACGGTTGGAGGGGTAGTACTCGAAGGCGGTGGAGTACTTCGCCGGATCAGCCCCTGAGGCGTTGCCGCGCGGGTCGACGGCCGTCTTGATCCGGCCTGATCCGTCGTAGGTGTAGGTGCTCTTGTGGTGCTCGGGCGTGGTGACCGACGTCAGATTTCCCGCGTCGTCATACCCGTAGAGAGTGGGGTTGTGACCTGCTGAAGTCGTCTTTTCGAGCAGCTTGCTCGTCGGGTTGTACTCGTACGTCGTCTTCTGACCCAACGGAGCGGTGACCGAGGTCAACAAATCATCGGTGTAGCCGAAGCGGGTCTTGTGGGACTCGCCGTCCGTATGTGTGAAGACGTTGCCGTCGCTGTCGTACGTCCATGACTCGTCCGAGGCTCCGGACTTGCGCCGTTTCATGCGGCCCGAGGTGTCGAAATCCCACTGTGTCTCGCGGTTCTCGGCATCGACGGCGCTGGTGCGGTTGAAGTGGGCGTCGTAGCGGTAGTAACTCTTGTTGTTGAGCGGGTCGAGCTGGGTGAACAGAACGTTCTTGTAATAGATGTCGGTCCACACACCTCCGTCCGGGGCGGTCACGTCGACCTGGTCGAACTGCCCGTTCTTGGAGTACTTGAAGTACGTCGTGTACTTCCGGGCGTCGGTCTGCGACTTCACCCGGCCCTGCTCGTCGTAGTCGTTGACGGTGACAACAATGTTCTGAGCGTCTGTGACCGTCTTGAGCAGACCGCCTTCGTAGCTGTAGTGCTCGGTGGCCCCGTCCAGCGCCTTCACACTCGTCAGTTGGTCACCGGTGTAGCCGTAGTCGACGAAGCGGCCGTCCGCCAACGTCACCTTGTCGAGTCGGGCACCGTCATAGGCAAGCGTGACGCCACGCCCCGCCGCGTCGGTGACGGTGGTCGGCCGGTCGCCGGTATAGGTCAGCGTGAGACCGTGGCCCGCCCGGTCCTTCAACGACGTCCGGGACGCCGTCCTGATCGTCGATGACACCGGGTTTCTGAAGAAAGGCATCCGTTCGGCCGGCGTGCAAAGGCAGTACTCCGGAACCGCCGGCCGCACCGAGAACAGCCAGATCAGCGTGTTCCTCGCCTACGCCACCGGCCGTGGACGTACTCTGATCGACCGCCGTCTGTATCTGCCCACCTCCTGGACGGATGACCGGGGGCGCTGTCGCCGGGCTGGCATCGACGACAGCGTCGCCTTCGAGATGAAGGTGGCCATGGCCAAGGCGATGGTCCGCCGGGCCATCACCGACAAGGTCCCTTTCAGCTGGGTGACGGCGGACGCGGCTTACGGCTACAGCAAGGGCTGGCGGTTCGAGCTGGAACAGGCGGACGTCTTCCACGTCATGGGGGGGGTACGCGATCAACGGCGGACGTCAGGTGAAGATCATCGTCATCGCCCAGTACGCCCGGAAGACAACGGACGCTACGATGCCGGCAGCGGCCAGAAGATCGGCGTCATCACTGCCTACTGCAAGGGCATGAACAAGTGCCCCAACTGGGTCAACGAGTGACAACCATGCGCGAAGAGATTGCGGAGCAGCAGGCGGATATCACTCGTCTGCTGCTCCACCATGTCCAGGCACCTCTCACTGACACTCTGAACATCCGCGGCGTCCTGCCCGTCCCAGCTCCAGCCGAAGCCATCCGCGCTGTCACAGGCTCTGCGGACTCCTACACTCCAGACAGCTTTATGGCTTACGAGATCCCTCTCCGGACGAACGATGACGTCATCACGGCGTTTGATGTCACCGGGATCCTGCGCACACTGACCGCGGGGACTCGCATCTACCCCGGCGACCGCATCAGCAGCGTGATGGGCATGCCTCTCATCCATGTGGACCCCGCCTCTGTAGAAGCGGCCACGCCCTCAGGAGATGACAACGCCCTGACTATCCTGCGCACCATCGCCGCGCCCTTCGCTGAGGAGCAGCCAGACCCACGGCTGCGTGGATTTCTCTTCCTGAATCAGGACCGGCTACGGCTCTACCTGGACACTCAGGATGCTCCTGGTGTAACCGCTGCGGACGTCCGGCCGTCCGGCGCCGTCACCGCCCTGCTCGCGGCACTTCCATCGTTGATCACCGAGGAAGAGCGCGTGGTGGAAGACGGCACAGACCCCCACTGCTCCTCCGTAGTGGATCTCACCAGCTGGTGAGAGGGCGAACCTCACCCTCCCAGCGTGGCTGTTGCACCCTGTGCACCCGCGACTGGCGAGGGGGGTGTGGCCAGAAGCATGCGAACGGGGTCTCCACACACGGTAATTGATGTCTCATGCGGGGACCTCGCCAGCCATACCTCCTTACCCGGGAGGGCCCGACCAGAGGTCACACCGGGCGCCGCCGCGCGAGCACTCGGCGCTGGACACGCCGGTCGACCTGCCGACCCTGACACGTGAGCAGGTGTGCGCGGTGTCGAGCACCACGTGATCGGTGTCCCGGAGTGCCGCTGTACCGCAGGAAGTGGACATGACTCGCCCCATCAATGGGGACCTGAACGAATCCCATGTCCTCAAGCGCACCGCGGGTGACCGTAGACGCGAGGAGGCCCGTACACGCTGTGCGTGTACGGGCCTCTGATCGAGCGCCGGGCAGGCCTTGCACCTGCATTTCCCCGCAGGAAGCGGGGCGTCTTTCCTTGGACCACCAACGCATCACCTGTTGCCGCGTGTTGTGGCGACCAGTTCAAGATCTACTGTATCGGACACAGGGGTGGGGGTGTGACATGAGGCGGGCGTTGGGCGCGAAGGCGGAGGCGGGAGAGCGCGCCAGGGCGGCTCGTGCGCGGAAGCGTTTGAGGTAGTAGGCCATGGCGGTACCGTTCGCGCTGCCGGCGAGGATCGCTTTCTCCCAGCAGACAGCGACCGCTTCCTTGAAGAACATGCGGGCTGAGGCCCGTTCGTGGCCGTCGGCGGTGACTTCCACCAACAAACGCTCGGGGCCCTGTCTGCGTCCAGGCGCCGGAAGGCGGCCGGTGGCGCAGCCGCTCCGGTTGGGCAATTCCTCGGCCGGCACGGTCTCAGTAGTGTCGGGGCGGTCAGTCAGGGACGCCGCGACGATGACCAGTTGTTCGACGAACTCGGGGCCCAGCACCGGGAACTCGAGGTCGGGGTGCTGGTCGTAGCTGGCGGTCACGGAAGCGGCGACGAATTCGATGACGGCCTGGGCTGCCTGTGTGCGCGGGCTCGTGCGGCTGAGCCGGCTCAGGACACGCAGGAGCGTGGCCAGGCTGGTGTCGGCGGTCATCACCTGGCAGGCGGGTGGCTGTTCGTCGGTGTCGGCGGTGTCACCGTCTTGCGGGGGGTGGACGACGGCCTGGTCCTGCCACAGGGCAGCGGCGTAGGTGTCACCGCGGGCGAGGTGTTGCAGGTAGAGGCAGTAGGAGGCGGCGGGGACGTCACCGGCGCCGGCGGCGTACTGCCACCAGAAGCGGGCGCCGTCGTCAGCGCCGGCGAGCTGCAGGGTGCAGCCCAGGATCCAGGCAGCGCGCGGTTGGGGGACTTGTTCGGTGAGGAAGTCGGCGAACTGATCGATGGTGCAGTGGGCGACGACCGCTTCGCACAGGGCGGTGAGGCTCTGTGCGGCGCGGTCGTCGGCCAGGTCGGGTCCGTCGTCGTCCCGCAGCAGGAAGTCCTCGGTGAGCCGGGTGTAATCCAGGTCGTCATGGCTGACGACGTCGGAGGGGACGTGAGGCTGGTGCAGCAGCAGCGACTGGGCGAGGAGGGCGTCGACGGTGCTCATAGCGGGGTGATCACTCCTGGGAGTCGGGGTCGGGGCGCAGTTGGTCCAGGGCCCCTCGGGCGTGATGGTCCAGGGTGTGGGTGATGGCCGGCGGCAGGCCCACGATGCCCGGCACGGCGTGGTCGGGGATGCCGCACAGGTAGCGCAGGACGGTGACGTCCATCTGGTCGGGCGGCAGGCGGGTGATCGTGTCGAAGAACTGTGCGAGGACGTCGATGCGGTGCAGGCGCTCGGCGAGGTCGCAGATGCCGGCCTGCGCGACGGTGGAGAACGCGGCTGCCCGCAGGTCGGGGCGGCCGTCCGGGCGCCGGGGAGCCAGGGCGAGCACCGTGCGGCGCAGTAACTGCCAGGCGTGCCGGGGTGTGTCAGGCGTGGCGGTGGCTTCGTCCCAGGTGAGCCAGAGTAGGTCGAAGGTGCGGGCGACGACCTTGCGTGCGCGCCGCTCGGACTGCAGGAAGGCGCGTGCGTAGGCGGTGTAGGGCTGCCACATGGCCTGGGTGAAGCCGCGGTGAGCGACGGGCTGGTTCTCCGGGGGAAGGGGCGGGACTTCACTGATCCGGCTCTTGATCCAGCCGGTGTCCTTGCCGGCTATCCGTCAGCTCGGTGGGCAGGCCGGGCGGAAACTGCCGTTAGATTCGTTTCCTCATGCCCAGACCTCTTGGACGTCAGCCAATAGGGCCATCGGTCCACACGAGCGTCCCGGGAAAATCTGGGTCTACGTCGGTTACCTCCAACTCGCCTCCTCCTGGGAGGGAAATGATCCACGGCGGCGGAGAGGCCAGCAGGTTCCCGACAAACGCAAGGGCCACGGACAAAGAGGCGCGCAGAGGGTCTGTGCTGAGAAAGTAGCCTTCCTCGATGTCCCACGAGCCGAGTCTGCCTGTTCTGGTGTCGACCATCATCTTCGTGACGCTGAGCTCAGCGATAGGAACGAGGAAGGTCTTGTCCTCTAAGGCCAGGTTGGCGTCGTCGGGCGTCGCATACTCCAGCCAGATCGAACGGTTCCTGAGGATTTCCTCGATGCCGAGGAGCGTGTACCCCGGGGGCAAGATCTCGGTGAGGCCAGACCCGTCATGCCGTAACAGCGACCGCTCAACGTCCTCAGGTAGCCGCACCCCGAGGTGTTCATAGAGACGTCGAAGGTCTTCGCGGGTACAGGGGGCCGGCAGTGGGTCCTCCTCCGGGGCCTGCTGGGCAATCCAGCGTTCGATCTTCGCCCAGGACTCCTCGACCGTCATACGTCCACTCCCTTGCCCCTGTGCCGAGCGCGGTGCCCGCCTTGCCCTTGGGGAGGGGGCACCGCGTGTGGTTCAACGACTTTGCGCTATGAACAGGTCTTGCCGTGTGGCAGGGTGAAGACCCCGGCCGGCGGTCGGTGTTCTGGTAGGCACGGCGCGGACGCCTTGCCCGGCGGCCGTGTCCCGTAGCTCATCTTCGCGTCCTTTCGTTTGACCGTGGAGCTCTCCAGGGTGAAGGACACGAAGCGTGGCCGGTAGATGGTGGGGTCGCGGTAGTGGGCCCCAGTGGGGGTGACGTTGTTGTCGAAGTTGTTCACGTTGTAGGACATGATCCAGCGGCCGCCGCTCGCCAGTGACGGGTGTACGTGCGCGTTGTACGCGAAGCACCTGCCGTCTTCCTCCTTCTCGGTGCAGTCACCGTACGGCCCTGGCTCGGGCATCCGGTACACCACGTCGTGCCCTTCCCAGGAGCCGAAGACCCCGTATGGGTCGCAGCCGGACCACAGGCGGACCTTCCCGCTGAAGGCTTCGGTGCTGTCCTGGCTGATGAGGACATAGTTGCCCTTGTACGGCGTGACGCTGTACTCGTTGGCCACGCCGATCAGTGCGTTGTCGCCCTCGGTCTCGCCGTACATCCACTGGCTTCTGCCGGAGTTGAGGTACTGCCACTTGTCGGGGTCGGAGATGTTGGTTCCCTTGACGCGGGCAATCCGCATGCCCTTGTTGATGGGCGCGTCATCGGTGCCGTAGATGTAGGTGTACCCGTCGCCGCTCTGATCGGCGGACATCACGGCTGATCCCCACTGGACACCCGCCTCCGAGGGGAGGGGCTGCATCGATTCGGGCTCGGTGAGGTCCGCCAGGTCGAACGTGGCCACGAGCGATTGCTTGATTTTGAAGTCCCAGTCGCCGGAACCGAACTTGTGCCACTCGTGGAAGATGACCTGGAGCTTCTTCTCCCCGCCGATGGTGCTGACGAGGCCGTCGCCGAGCCAGTACCAGTGCTTCTCCGCCGAAGGCGGCATGATCGCTTTCCTGCCGGCGCCGGTGATGGTGGTGAGGTTGTCCCCGACCTGGGACACGAACGTGCTGTTGATCAACGGCGCGCTGGTGGGCCGTGTGCCGTTGTCGTTCAACGGGCCGAGGAAGGTGTCGGAGAACAGCCACAGGCGGCGGCCGTCAGGCAGCGTGACGCTGTACGTCGAATCGCCCCCAGTCCATCCGTCACGAGTGGTCGCGGCGTACTTGTTGAACAGATCCTCCGGATACGCCTTCGGCTTGGCCTGCTTGGCTTCCACGGCTGGCGCCGAAGAGCACTGGTGGTAGTTCACCGGAGCTGCGACACCCGACGGCTTGTCGGGTCCGTTGTAGTCCCCTCCCGACGGCGTGACCAGGTGGACGTAGAACCTGTCGCCGTCAAGCATGCGGTTGACCTTGTAGAAACTGTTCTCCAGGTCCGTTCCGGCGTCCTGATTATGCTTGGAGCTGATTGCCTTCACAGAGAAGTGCCGGTAACCGTCATTGGGATCGATTGTGTTAACGCCTGTATCCGATCCCTCATAGGTAGACGCATACGGATACTCGTCACAATCACGCCGCTTGTCCGGTATTGCAGTCGCATAGTTCCTGCCGAAGTACTTCTGGCATTGGCGGCGAGATTTCCTGCGATTCTTCTCCTTGTCATTGTTTGACGAGGTGTCCTTGTCGAACCTCCTGGTCAGCGGCTTCTTACTCTGTGGCGAGCCTGGAATGACCTTGTCGAATTTCGATGATGGCTTCGTCTGGTTCGGCGTCTTCTGCGCTTCCCATACGTGGTCGGTCTGCTCTTTCCAGCCCGGGCGCGAGTCAAACCTGTACGTCACGGGCTCGTCGTCGTCGAAGACGCATCCGCGCGAGGAGCCGACGTAGGTGGCCGAGTCGCAGCGGAAGGGGCCTCCCTTCCAGGTGTGGTGCTCAGTCTCGTGCCCCGGGCCGTATTCAACTGTCGCCTTGAGGTCGAAGGTGTAGTTGGCGACCTTGTCGCCGGTCAGGTTGCCCTCTGGGGAGGAGAACGTGACCCAGTCGTCCGAGGGTGGCTGTGACCAGTCTCTTAAGGTGTCGTTCCGCCCGTCGTTCCTGACGTTGCACTTGGGGCCGCCCGGCGTCTTGACGTCGCAGTTGGCTCCTTCGAACTTGAGCTTGGCGTCCCACGGAGGCTTCTCACCGCTGGGACGGAAGTTGTCGACCTGTATCCACAGGTCCGTCTTGCGGTCGGTCTCCGCGGGGCCTGTACGCCCGATACCCATGACCGAAATCCGGAACAGGATGCGTCCGACCATCGTGCAGACCGGAGGGTTCGGCGTACACCTGTTAACCCTTACCTCAGCGGCGGGTACCACCATGCACCACGTGGAGCGGTCGATGATCACGCCGCCCTCTCGATCGGCATCCGGAGCGTTACGGCAGGTGTCCATGCCCGGCGCCGATAATCGTGTCTGGCGACCGAGTTGGCGTTGCCGCTCTTCGTAGCCGGGCAGGTTGCGGTATGCGTAGCGCGAGATGGCCTTGCGCTTCTCGGGCGTCATCGGTTCTTTGGGCTTTTGTTTCCCAGGGTTGAACTCATAGGTGTAGCGAACGTCGCTGTCGTTCGAGGGGTTTGCTGCTCCTGTTAGGGCGCCGATGCCGAGGAGCATCGCAAGCGCGAGGACGGTGCCTAAGATCGATCTTCGGTTCAATGTGCGCCTCTGTTGCGTCGGGTTGTGCAGGACTAGACCAGAGTGAAACGGGCGGGCGCGAGAGCAAACAAGGCGCAGGTATTTGTCAAGGTCCGCAGTTGGCTGGATTTCCTGCGGCCTGGCCGTCTAACCGGAATGGCACGCCCACGACAAAGCCGTCCGTGATCTTCGGGCGCAAGTTGTGTGGGCAACGTGAAGCGCGGGGCTGAACGGAAGGTTCAGATACCGCTGAAGAGTGGCAGGCCCCATCCGGTATTCGGCCGAAACGGGCAACCACAGTAGATGCATGTACCTGATCTTGTGCACGAACCGTGTTCCCGGAGATCGCCGAAATCGCTGTCGCGGCAGATGTGCGGCTTGCCGTGACAGTCGGCACGGCGTTACATATCTCTGAGCTGGGGACTCTTACTCCAGCAGCGTGTTCCTGCCGTACTCCGGCCCTCAGTTCTGGCTGCCGTAGTCGCTTGCGGCCACCGTCACCGAGGTAGCTTGACCACGCGCTCGGGGTGGGCCGCGGTGACGTAGCGCATGGCCGCCTGCTCGGTGACACCGAACAGGCGCATCAGCCTGAGGGGGTCGGCGCTTTCGGACGCCTCGTGGAGGATGCGGGGTCGTGTCCCTCGTCGTGGTGTTGGGGATCAACTGGTCGGCGTGTTCGGGGTGTTGGGTAGCGCGGGGGTGCTTTCGGGGAGTTCGCGGTAGATCTCGCTCATGCCGCCTTCGGGGAGGTAGCGGCGGGGGAACGCGATCCATTCGTCGTGCATCTCGAAGAGCACAGCGGTGACCAGCCGGATGAGTGCGTCGTCGTTGGGGAAGACCTGGACGACGTCGATCCTGCGCTTGATCTCCCGGTTCACCCGTTCCAGCGGGTTCGTTGACTGGATCTTCTTCCAGTGTCGGGGCGGGAAGTCCGCGAATGCGGTCAGATCCTCTTTCGCCTCCAGCAGCATCGCTTTGACCTTGGGGAACTGGGTGCCGAGCATGTCGGCGACGGTGTCGAGCTGGGTGCGCACGAGGTCGGCGGTGGGCTGGGTGAAGATGGTGCGGATCGTCGCGGCGACCATTTCACCGGAATCCCGGTCGATCACGCTGAAGGCATTGCGCAGGAAATGAACCCTGCATCGCTGCCAGGCGGCGCCGAGCATCACCTTGCGGACCGCGGCGACCAGTCCGGCGTGCTGGTCGGTGACGACGAGACGGACCCCGGACAGGCCGCGTTCTCGCAGCGAGCGCAGGAACTCCTTCCAGAACGCCTCGCTCTCGCTGTCACCGACCATCAGGCCCAGGACCTCGCGATTGCCGTCTTCGGTGATGCCGGTGGCGACGACGACGGCCCGCGAGACGATCTGGTGGTTCACCCGTGCCTTGCAGTAGGTCGCGTCCAGGTAGACGTAGGGGAAGCGGACGTGGTCCAGCGGGCGGGTGCGGAACGCGGTCAGCGGCTCGTCCAGCGCCGTGCAGATCCGGGAGACCTCGGACTTGGAGATGCCGCTGTCGCCGCCGAGGGCTTTGACCAGGTCATCGACGCTGCGGGTGGACACGCCGTGCACGTATGCCTCCATGATGACGGCGTAGAGGGCTTGGTCGATGCGGCGTCGTCGCTCCAGCAGGCTGGGGAAGAAGCTGCCGGTGCGGACTTTGGGGATCTCCAGGTCCAGATCGCCGGCCAGCGTGGTGAGCACCTTCTCGCGGTGCCCGTTGCGGACGTTGGTCCGCGTCGGCGTGTGCTCGTTCCACTCCACGCCGATGTGGGCACTCGCCTCGGCCTCGATCAGCTCCTGCACCATCCGCTCGGCCATGGCGCGGATGAGCTCGATTCCGTCGGTCGAGCGTAGTGACTCGAGCAGCCGTATCAGTTCAGACTGGGACAGGGCCATCGTGCCCTCCTCGTGGTTGAACTGGGCGTTCACCAAGGAGAGTTACGCGGTGGCCCGCCTCCTGTTCAGGGAGCGGTACTCACCTGTGGAAGTGCGCCCCGGGCAGACGCCCGCGCACTCCCGGCTACTGATCGCGTACACCACGACGAGGGAAACCATCGGCTCGACACCGAGCTCGGCTTACTGGACTGAGGAAGCCGGCCCCCTGGCGGGCCTAGATGCGGTGACGCCAAAACAACCGCGGCGCGGCCGGGCATGCGAGCGGCGCCGGGCCTTCTTAGGCTGGTCGTCTCGGGGCTGATCATGGAGGTACCGCGATGCCTGCCCGCCCTGTCTGGTCCGGCGCCATCAGCTTCGGCCTGGTCACCATCCCGATCAAGGTGCTCCCCGCCACCGAGAACCACTCGATCTCTTTCCACCAGTACCACCTGGAGGACATGGGCCGGGTCCGCACCCGAAAGATCTGCGAGCTGGAGGACCGCGAGGTCCCCGCTGCCGAGATCGGCAAGGGCTACGAGGTCAGCAAGGACACGATCGTTGCCATCGCCGACCAGGAGCTGGAGGACATGCCGCTTCCCACCGCGAAGGCGATCGAGATCGCCGCGTTCGTGCCCTACGAGTCGATCGATCCGGTGCGCATCGGGGAGGGCTACTACCTCCAAGGCGACGGGCAGGTCGCTGCCAAGCCCTACGTGCTGCTCCGGAAAGCCCTCGAACGCAGCAGCAAGGCGGCCATCGCGAAATTCGCGTGGCACGGGCGCGAGAGGCTGGGCCTGCTGCGGGTGAAAGACGACGTGATCGTTCTGCACGCCATGAAGTGGGACGACGAAGTCCGCAGCCCCGAGGCGATCGCTCCCGCACCCCTGGATCTGACAGACGACGAGATCGAACGGGCCGTCCTGCTCATCGACTCCATGACCGTCGACGACATCGCCAGCCAGGAGTGGGCCACCGACCGATACACCGCGGCCCTGGAAGAGGTCATCCACGCCAAGGCCGACGGCAAGAAGCCCCCGCGGGCAACCGAGGAAGAGCCGGCCGGGAAGTTCCTCGACCTCATGGCTGCCCTCGAGCAGTCGGTGCAGCGCGCTCAGGAGAGCCGCGGCGAGGGCGAGCACGCAACCGTGCACGAGATGAAACCGAAGAGGGTTGCGAAGAAGGCGGCTGCCGAGAAGACGGCCGCAAGGAAGGCTCCGGCGAGGAAGCCGACGGCCAAGAAGCGCGGTGCCTAGCGGGCGGATCCGCCCGGCGATCAGGCGGGATGTCCGCCCCCGGCGTCCGGGGGCGGAGATGCGTTGGTCAGCCGGCGGGCTCGTACTCCACCCTCTCCTGACCGCACCCGGCGGCCAGCTTCCGCAGGGCCTGCCGCTCGGCCGTGTCCACGGCCAGGCCCCAGCGGAGCTTGGTCGCCACCCAGTGGGCGGTGTAGGTGCAGCGCGCGTCGGCGAGCGGCGGCTGCCATTCGGCCGGGTCCTGGTCGGACTTCGACCGGTTACTCCGCGCCGTCACAGCGACGAGCGACCGTTCGTCACCGAGGTCGTTGGCGTAGGCCTTGCGACGCGCGGCGCTCCACGTGCTGGCGCCGGAGTCCCAGGCTTCGGCGAGCGGCACCATGTGGTCGATGTCCAGGCCGCGGGGCTGGGTGGTGGTCTGGCCGTGTCGGGTAGCCCCGTGTCCTCTCGGACGCCGGGGCCCCCTCAGAACCGGACGTGCGACTTTCACCGCATCCGGCTCAAGCAGGCCGCTAGGACTGCGCATTCGTCACCTTCTTTGGATTGCGATGGTGGTCAGCGGCGTGGTGTTGCCGATGACATTCGGCATGGATGAGTACGAGGTTGGTCGTTTTGTTTGAGCCCCCACGGCTTCGGTGAACCAGGTGATGCCTGTGGATCGTCCGGGATTTGGCCTGGAACCAATTGGCCCACTCCCGCACGGAGTCCGGTTCGTAACCAGCTCCGTCGATCAAGTCCTGCCCGCACAGCGGGCACAGCCCCTTCTGTCGTGCAGCTAGGTAGACGTTCGCTCCGTCGACCTGCGGATGCACGCGCTTTCGGGTCCGGCTGGCCCAATACTCTTCGAGGCTCGGGTCATCCTTGGATGCCGTTCCCTTAACAGGGATATGCCTCGTGATGTTGGTCCAAGCGAACTTACACAGGTACTTCCCGGTCTCCTTGTCCCCGAAGATCCAACGATCCTTCCTCGTCGGGTAGAGGAACTTCCCCCAGTACTTGTCCAGAATCCATTGCTTGGACTTTCGTGGATGGCGCCTCACGGCCCACCTCCACAGACGCTTCCACACGTAGTGGTCCAGGGACGAGAAGATCTCCGAAGAGACCGCACCCCTGTAGTAGGTGGACCAACCCTTGATCACCGGGTTGAGACGCTTGACGAGCTCCTCGGTCGGGGCCTGGCACAGGGATCGTGCCGTTTCCCTTACCATTTCGGTGATCCGCTTTACGGCTTCCTTGCTCGGTTTGATCAACGTCTTTCCCGAGTACTTCCTGACATTGAACCCCAGGAAGTCAAATCCTTCGTCGAGGTGGACCACCTTGGTCTTGTCCTCGTTGAAGGTAAGCCCCTTCGGTTCGAACCATTCAGGAAGCCTCTTCTTGACGTTCCACGCGTCTTCTTCCGTCCTGCAGAACACGACGAAATCGTCTGCGTACCTGATCGTGCGAGGCGACCGCAAGCGCTCATTGCGGCCAGCGTCAGGGCGACAGCCGGCCGCTTCTTCCATGCCGTGCAGGGCCACGTTGAGCAGCAGAGGGCTGATCACTCCGCCTTGCGGCGTGCCCGCCTCCGTTGGGGCGAACTTTCCCCTGTCCATGACTCCTGCCTTGAGCCATCGTCGGATGGATTCCCTGGCTGGGAAGTCTCCGAGGGCCTCCAAGAGCCGATCATGGTTGATTCGGTCGAAGGCGCTTGCCAGATCAGCGTCGAGCACCCATGCCCGCCTGGCTTGGCGGGATGAGGTGATCCGGAAGATCTGCTCAACTGCATCGTGGCAACTGCGTCCAGGCCTGAAGCCGTAGCTCCCGGCCTCGAAGCGTGCCTCCCATTCGGGTTCGAGTACATTCTTCACTCGCGCCTGTTGCACGCGGTCCCTAATGATCGGGATTCCGAGTGGCCGCATCTTTCCATTGGCCTTGGGAATGTAGACCCGACGTACAGGCATGACACCCTGTGCTGGATCCTTGCTGATGGACCTTGCCAGCCGTCCCTTGCCCGCAGGCTTGAGGGCTGTCTCGCCATCGATTCCAGCTGTACGTCTTCCAGTGCTTGTCTGGGTCACCCTCTTCACGCTTTGCAGCGTGTTTGAATGTGATCGCAGCATAAGCTTCTGAAGGTTTCTGACCTTCTTCAGGTCTCCGTCTTGCGCAGCCTTGAAGATCCTCTGTCGAAGTCGCCTTACATTGCGCTCTGCCCTGACCCAGTCAACGCTGTGCCAGTAGGAGGCGTCGCCTGAGGTTCCGTTCCCCGGGAGTGCCTCATCGGTTCCCTCTACCTGAGCTTCGGTCCCCAATTCGTCACCTCCCGGTATCTAACTTGCGCCTCAGCTATTGCTGCTTCACTGATTCTCTTCAAAGGCCCACCTGACCCGCGTGGGCTCCCTTTCGGGCCGGACTTAGTGTCCGTATCTGCCGGGTTATGCGTGGCGGGTGAGGCCCCGGGCTCCACGTTTTCCCTCGAGCTTTCGCTCCAGCAGCATTTACTTCTCGGGTCATCCTGCTCCCGCAAGGGGTTTCGGCCTTCGTTACCTCCGGCTTACCAGCTGCCGCTGGACCCTTACGGGGTTGTCGTGTTCCGCTCCTATCAGATGTGTCCGAAGGAGGGCGCCTCCTATACCCCGGGACCGATGGTGATCGCACCCTTCTAACTACGGAAGAAGGGCCATCCGGAGCTTTTCAGCTCCAGGTCCTCTTACATGCCACCGAACTCAAACCATTGCGGCACAACTCTCTGACGGGGCCTCATCGGAGGTTCACTTGCGTTCGCCCTTTCCGGACTTCCCCTCTGCCTGTTGCTCACGATGGCCCGTGAACTCTTGGGCTTTCTGGGTCAGTCGGCTCAGCACGGTCTCGTTACCAAGACCGCACCCGACCTAGGGGACCGGCTGAATTGATCACTTCGCCGGAGGCGACCCTGTCCTCTAGGGTCGCCCGCTGAAGGGGAGCGACTTCACGCCGCACCGTAGTAGGAAAACCACTCCCCTGCGGTGACCTTGCAGCCCGGGCCGATGGTCGGTGCGGTGCGGGACTCGGCGATGAGGACCTCCTCGCGGGTGTTGCACCCGTCATGGTCGTCGTCGGTCCAGTGCTGGAATCGGGAGCGCTGGTAGCCCTCGCGATTCTCCGCGGCCGGGGGCAGAGCGGCGACCGCCTGCTTCAGTGTCATCGGGAGCGCGACCGGGTCGGCGTCGGCGGCCGAGGCCGGGGACGCCGTGGTGAGGGGCAGGGCGAGGAGGAAGGCTGCGGCCAGGGCCGCGCGCATACAGGTGGTGATCACGGTCTGGTGATACCGGGGCCCGTCGTGCGCCGAGGGCGGTTCGGGTGGAGTGTCACCCGGGCGAGCGCAAAGGTCGTACCGGCGTACCGTCGCAGGACGATGCCGGACACGACCAGCTCATCGAGCAGGACGGGTGGGGGCCCGGCTTAAGATCCGTGTTCGTGGCAGATATCTCCGATGAGCTGATCAAGCTGGAACGTTCCGCCGAGGAAGCACGAGCGAAGCTCGCGGGTCTTGTCGGGGTGGAGTATCAGGCGCAGTGGCGCAGCTGGTACGAGGCGGCAGCTGTCTTCCAGGCCGCCGTCACCGCGCACGCCGAAGCCACCGGCCAGGCGCGCCACGGGGTCGAGCAGGCGGTGAAGAAGGCAGTGCGGCACGCCGACGAAGATCCGGCGGAGTAGCGCCCCAAGCCGCAGCCCTCTGCCCGCCGAGCACCCTCTGGGCTCACGGCTCACCCCGGGAGACAACCCCGACCGGCTCAGATCTGAAGTGTCCTTCGCCCATCTGTGCGCCGCGGCCCGGTCCCGGCCTCGTCCGGCCATACCAACCGCCACTGCATCAAACCGCGGCGGAGACCGACACGCCATCAGCACCTCTACACCATCGCCCCGGACCGCATGCGGTGCCTCAAGGTCGGTTCCGCCCGGCAGTCAGGCGGGAACGCCAGCCCGGTCCAGGACGGCGGCCATCTCGTCCTCGGGGAGCGCCGGGTTGGCACCCGCGCTGGATGCCAGTTCGGGGACGAGGAGGACCTCGCTGAGCCGGTGGAACGGGAGGCGCGGATCGCGGGCCGCCGCCTGACGCGTCCAGACGACGGGGTCGTGGCTGAGCCGTTCGATCAGCTCCGGCGTGGCGGCCGGATCCCGTACGGCCAGTCGGCGGTAGTTCCCGTCGGGGTGGTTTCCGTAGCGGGTGGCTAGGCCCTCGCGGGGAAACCGAGGGTGCGTCTCCGCCATCCAGGCGGAGAACGTCCCACCCAGCCGCGCAAACACCCGCATCAGGACCTCCTCCGGAGCGTCGGGGTGGTGAATGCCCAGGAGGTTCTCCACCACCGGGTCCTCGACGCGTGCAAGCAGGCGCAGCAGGTCAGGCGGCAGATGGGGGCTCCGGGCGGCGGCGCGCTGGAGCAGCGGGTGAGCGGAGGTCACGGCCCGGCGCATTACCTCGGGGTCGGCGAGCCCGTCCCGTACCCACCACACGCCGTTGCCCCTGTCGAGGTCCCCGGCCGTGAAGTCGATGGCCATGCGCCGCGTCTCGTCCAGCTCGGGCCGAAGGGAGACGGCGAGCCGTACGGCCTCGTCGGGGTCCACGGCGAGCCGCTCTACGAGGTCGGCGGCCAGCGACGGGTTCTCGGCGAGGGCCGCCAGGTGCGTCCGCTCGGCGAGGCACCGCTCGGCGCCGGCACGGTCAAGGAGCCCGCAGCGCAGTGCCTCGGCGGCGGACTTCGGGTCGCGGAGGAGTTCGGCGGTCACGCGGGCGTCCCGCCGGCACTTCTGCAGCTCGGCGGCCCGCCGCACCTCGGGGTCGGGGTCGGCCAGCAGTGCCGACCGCTCGCCCGCCGACAGGGACGGCCATGCACGCACCGCTTCCCGGCGCGCTGCCGCACGGTGATGAGTGGCCATCGATGCCACGAACGATGGCGCCAGATGGGGCGACTCCAGCAGCGCCGTGCGTACGGAAGGTTCCGGGTCGTCGAGTAGGCGGGCGCACACGGCATCCGGGAGCGGCGCGATCCTTGCGCGCGGATCGTACATCTCGGGTCCGTATGCGAGAGCTGCCCGGACCTTGGGAGAAGGATCGTCCGCGAGTCGAGCCCGCTGTGCAGGCTCCGCCCTGGCACTCATGGCGAAATCGATCCGGGCCCCCGGGTTCGGGTGGGCCAGGATCAGCGCGACGGCCGACTCGGGGAGTCCGGCCCGGTGAAGAACGTCACGGGGCGGACGGTCACCGTCTGCCCCGAGGGCGAGCAGACGCAGCAGCAGCGGCGTCGGCAGCGCCGGATTTCGGGCCACTCCGTCCAGGGCGGATGCGTGGAACGCAACCATGATTCCCCTACCCCCTGTGTCTTCCCCGACCGGTCGCGCCCGTGATCTCGTATGCCATGCACGATATCTGTCGACCACCGTCGCACCAGTCCTTGAGGCTTTGACCAGCACAGATGCCTGCCCAGGGGAGGGCTCCTAAGCCACCAGCCCAATAGAAGTGACGTGAGCCAGGCACGCACCCCAGTCCTTCCGAGGGTTCACGCCGTCGGCGACAACCGTCGCCGACGGCGCCCACATACCCCCGGCCAGTCGGGCGGTGAGACCGATCACCGGCTCCGCCAGGTTGTTCCCGACCGCCACGACCGCCCC
>NZ_JBHVYE010000048.1:0-7760 GCF_042881135.1 Streptomyces sp. NPDC058284 | reverse complement strand
TAGTTTCCCGCCCATTTTCCTTTCAGTGCCCCCCCCCCCCCCCCCCCGTCCGGCGGGGGGTCCCGGCGGGCGGCCACCCCGGCCCCCCACGCCGCACTCTTACCCGCGGCCTGTCGGTCGGTCTGACCGATCACGTGATCCGCCAGGTTGTGCCCGACCGCAAGGACCGCCCACACCGCCCCGAACGTCGCCAGCGTCGCAACATGCTCAATGCTCCTGGCGCAGCCGCTCGAAGGTGTGCGGGTAGGCCCGCTCCCCCAGCGCGTCAACGAGGTGCCGCTCGGCTCCTTCGTCCAGGCCACACTCGCGGCAGAAGCCGGCCGCCCACTCGTGCAAAGCCCACTGGCGGTCGATGAGGGTGTTGTCCAGGTCGAAGAGGGCAAGATTCACGGCGCTGACCCTAGTCTAGCCGTCGACCGGCTGCCCATCACCAGGCAACCCGGTGAGCACGCCTCGGGGTTGGGCCTCCTGCACATCTGAAATCCATGGGCAGGCATGAGAGCAGCGAGATAGGGTCCCGTGGGTATGTCAACACATGTGCGGCCTCAGAAAGCCGCTGGGCCGTGGGGACCCTGGCAAAGGGCAGGCCTCGTCAACAAGAAGGTCAAGCACGTCATCCGCGTCGTGGACGGCACGAATCGGCAGGCGGTGCTGAAACTGCCCCGGAAGACCGACGCGGTGACGCTTGCTCGGTTCCGTGAAGAAGCCCGCCGCATGCACGACCTGACCAAGGCGCGCGAGACGGGAGTGCTCCCCGTTCTCGACATGGACAGCAGTCCGGACCCGGAGTGGTTCGTCATGCCGACCGCTCAGATGCTGTCTGACGCCCTGCATGACCGGACAGCCCAGGGTGTGCCGGGCCTTCACACCGTGGTGAGCGTCATCGCCGAGATCTCGGACACCCTGGCACGACTGGCCGACCTTGGCATCGCCCACCGCGATATCAAACCCCCCAATCTCTTCTGGATGGACGGCAGGCCCCTGGTCGGCGACTTCGGGATCGCGGCCTGGCCCAAGCGACCAGAACTGACCCTGACCGGCGAGAACGTGGGGCCTATATACTTCATCGCCCCGGAGATGCGCAGCCGACGCAAGCCGTCGCGGGACTTTCCCGCCGATGTCTGGTCGCTGGCCAAGACTCTCTTCGTCCTGGCCCGTGGCCTGCGCTATCCGCCAGAGGGCACTCACTACGTACAGGGCCCTGAGTTCGATCTCTGGAAGTCGGGCGGTAACGCAGGCTTGCAGCTGGCGCAGGTTCTCGAAGCCGCGACGGCCTACCGTCCCCATGAGCGCCTGACCATGGCAGAGTTCCGCGATGAGCTGCGGGCATGGCTAGCCCAGCATCCGGAGGCAACAGTCCGGCCGAAGACCTACCGTCACGGATTCGCAGTGATGGAGACCGTCTTCGAACAGGACCGGCGGAACAGCGAAGCACTTCGCCGTCTGCTGCCGGAGGCCGCCCGGCAGCTGGCTCAGATAATGACCGGCGACTCCGCCCTCTGGGAGGAACCCGAAGAGGGCCGGCGTCGGCCCGAAGGGGTGCACCTGCTCGGTGATGCGGAATACGGATTCCCCGACAACTCACCAGACGGTTTCGAACCCGACGACGTCTGGGTTCTGAGTACTGTGCCCGACGCCGCAGGCCGGAGAATTCTCATCGGAGGAGTCCTCCTCGGGTACGACATCATCGTGCTGGGAGAAGTCCAACAGGTGCGCAACGGCACAGCCGTACTTGAGAAGTGCTGGCGGCGCGACGGGCGGATCCTGCTGCCCAGCAGCCTGGCCGCCCGCAACGAGGTAGCAGCGCTCGCCGCAGACTGGATCGCACAGTCGGGCCTTGTCGCCGCACGCGCTGATGGTTGATCCGTTACCGACGTGCGGGCACGCGCGTTCCTGTCCAAGGAAGCTGACCAGCGCACCGCCGTGGGGCTGAACTGCTCTCCCGTCTCACTGAGCCCTGACCAAACGTCAGGGAAGTTTGGCTGGCCCGGGGGCAGGGGCGCCAGCGTTCGCATCGGGCTTATCTGCCTGACGCTCGGTTGCCATCGACCGCCTGGCCGCCACCCGAGCCGCCTACTCCTTTGGATGGAGCACCCTGCGCCGTCCAGTACTGGGATCCAGCAGGAACGAATCACGCAGCAATTCCTCATCCGGCTGTGGCGGCTCCTGCCACCCGGCAGGCGTGAAGACGATGGCGGATCAAGAAGGTGCGCGCGGCGCGTGACGCGCGCCGCCAACCTGGGGTCCAGCCGCAGGCGGCGCCGCCGTTCCCGCGGGCGGAAGTCGAGCGGTTCATGCGGTTGTGGGACCGGGCGGTCGACACCGGGTTGATGGCGGGCGGCACGGATGTGAAGTACCACTTCACCCCGGACGGCAAGGTGCTCTCTGTGGCGGTCGGCAGGAGCGGGCAGGTGCTGGCCAACGGCGAACGGCTCACGCAGGCGGTGGCCGAACGGCTGCGGGAGGACATGCCGCTGCTGGCGGGGATGGTGCACCATGAAGACGAGCTGCCCCTGTAACAGCACAGGGGAGGGGCGGCACACCAGCCAGGCGTTCCGCCCCTCCCCTCTTTGTGTCCTGGTCGCGTCTACACGGGCTCCGGCAGTACTACCGCGGGCAGCTGTCCCTGTTCGACGTCGTCCCGGTCGATCCGGATGCCGAGCAGGCAGCCGACGGCCCGATACACGGCCGGCGCCCAGTCCGACAGGCCCATCTCCGACCACGGACGGGCGGGAGGAGCGGGCCGGGCATGGACGGCACCGTAAGCAGCGAGCCTGTCGTCAAGAACGGACAGGCGGGCCGCGGTGTCTTCGGGAAGCGCGGAGTATCCGTCCAGGAAGGCCGTGCCGAAATCAGCCGACCATGCCATCCGGTCATCGGCCGGAGAGGAGTAGAGGATCATGGCAGGCGCATCGTGGCGGTTGAGCGTCAGGCACACCATCTCCTCTCCTTCACGGGAGAGAACGTCATCGTTGTCGAACTGGGACAGGAACACTGTGGCCGCGTCCCCGTCCTCCAGGACAAAGGACCAGCCGCCACTCGTTCCGACCATGGCGAGCGACCCTTCGACGTCGTCCGGGATGGTGTAGTCCCGGTACGCGACGGGCGTACCGGTCGTGACAGCGCCCAGGCGGTCGAGCCACGCGGACGTATCAATGCCGCGTATCGCGGTCAACGAGATCCCGTCACGCATACCTGGTGTGCCGCGAGACGGCGTGTCGGCGTAGGCGTGCTCGCCGATCCAGGAGAGGTCGTGGTGGTCGTTGTGCATACCCCCGACGGTATCCGTCGGTCCGGGTCAGCGAATCAGCTCGCCGACAGGAAGGCCGCAGGCCACGCCTGGAAGGGCAGCGGCCACGGCCTGGTCTTCGGGGAGGTTGGTCAGGCGTCACCGTCACGGAGAGCGGCTTCGGCGATGGTCTCGGCGAGCCGCTCTGCGGGGCCAGAATCTGCGAACACGTGTCTGAGCAGCACTGTCACCGCTGTCACCGCTCGTGCGGCAGGAACGGGGACGGACCGCTCAGTGCTCGGTCGCTGATGCGGACGGGGTCCGGGTGGCGGGAGCGGGCTCGAGCCGGAAGGCCTCGGCGAGCGGTGAACCGGGAAACAGCCGGGCCACCTGCTTGGTGACCAGCAGCATCACCTCCACCAGCGGCGTGCTGTCGCTGCGGATGGTCCCCAGCCACAACAGGACGGCTGAGGGGACGGTGGCCAGGAGCAGCCAAGGAGTCCACCACAACAGCGTTGCCACGCTCAACACCGCCGCGATGGCGGAGGCCGACCCCCAGGCGACACGGAAGAGGCGGCTGAAGAGACTGTTGAGATCGATGCTCCAGCCATAGGGCGCCGCTTCCCGCCGCAGCTTCGCGCGCACCAATGGCCCGTACTGGAAGTACAGGTCCCACGGATCGATCAGCAGCAGCACGCCGATGCTGACCAGTGCTGAGCCGAACCCGGTGTAGATGCGGCCGAAACGGGTGGAGACGGCGTAGTCGAGCATCGCACCGGCCATCATCAGCAGCCCGCCCAGCGCCCGGCCCGTCAGCAGCGCGATGGCCTGCCACGTCTGCAGCTCCTTGCCCGGCGCACCAGAGCCGCCCCCGTCTGGAAGATCGACACAGAGTTGCTCGCGGCGCTGGACACCGTCTTTGAGAAACCCCTCGGCCGTGCGCAGCGCCCGGTCGACGTCGGCGAGGAAGTACTCCTCGTGCAGCTCCTTTGGCAGCGACGTCTCCTGGACGCTCCCGGCGGCATCGGTGATCCCCGTCGGCATCGCGGTGCGCAGCTGCGCGAGTTCCTCCTGCAGGGCCGTGGTCTGAGCCTGTGCGCGACTGGCCAGGAGCTCGGCTTCCTGCCGGGCCTGACGGGCCCGCTCCAGCTCCTGCTTGGCCACACGCAGCTGCTCGCCAAGCGCCTGGATCCGCTCCTGGGCCCCGGCCGGGGCCGCGGACAGTTCATCGAGCTGCTCCTGGAGGTGGGACACCAGGCGCAGCAGGAGCAGCGTCAGCTGGTGCGCCTGCAGGCGTTCCTGTTCCAGCTCGAGGGTGCGGTCGGTCATCGCCGCGAGCCGGTCGCTGGTCTTCTCGATCACCGCGAGCGCCCCGCCCTGCGGCACCGACGCCTTGCCGGGCGGCACAGTGGGCGGATTGTGGGCGGCCTCCCACAGCCGGTACGCCCTGTCGAGATCCAGGGCCCGTTTGCGGGGCTCGGTGACCACCGCCCTGACCACGGCGTCGACGAACGCCTTCGGCGGCACCTTCCCGCTCAGGTTGTCGCTGATCGTCGACTTCCCGTACATCACCGTGTCCTGCAGCTGGCGCAGCGTGACGCCGTGGAAGTCGATCAGGTCGCGCAGGAACTGGGCCAGTTCAGCGGCCTGCTCCGTCTGGGCACGCAGCGGCGCCCACGCCCGTCCCCGGCCCTTGCGGCCCGCCATCGCGCCCCCCGGCATTGTCCGGCCGTGTCCCGGACAAAGGGCCCCTTGTCCGGAGTTCACCTGGTCGAAGGGTACGGACAAAGTGCTGGACACACACCAGGGCGCAAGGCTCATGACCAGAACCGCTCGGCTCCCCAACCGCCATGACCCTCACCGGAGTTGCCTGCATGAACCGCCCCGCCGCCCCTTCGCCCACCCGCAGCCGCCGCACACCGGCCCGCACCGCCGGACCCGGACAGCCGCCAATCCCCACGAAACGATCACGCTGCGGGCGCTCGCGCAGCACACTGCCTCGCATGAGCGAACTCGCCATCGACACCGGCGACCGCGGCCGGATCATCGACCTGCGCCGGGAACCCGACGCCGCCAACCGGCTCCCCCGCGGCAAAGCCGGCGGCCGCTACCAGTGCTGCGCCTGCGGCAAGGACCTCATCTTCAGTGGCCCGGCCACCCCCCAGTCCGGCTTCACCCCGCGCTTCCGCCACGACGGCAGCGACCCCAGCGCCGACCGGTGCGGTGCACCCGCAGCCCACCAGGCCGACATCCAGGCCGACCTCACCGTCATCCTCGATGTGCGCGACCAGCTGAAGCGCGCCCTGCCCGGCGCCACCGTCTGCCTCCAGATCGACCCCCAACTTGCCGGACAGCGCTGGGAACTGCCACCCGCGCTCGTCATCCGCCACGACGACCAGGTCGTCGTCATCGACCGGCCCCGCCGCCCGCTCACCACAGCGGTGGCCGGCCCCCGCCTGCAGCATGTGCGCACCACCTACGGCGAGAGGACCACCCACTGGTGGTTCTTCGACCGCGACGACCCCCAGCAGTACCGCCCCGAGGGCACCGTCAAGGTCCGCCCCAACGGCAAGCCCGACACCCATGCCAAGGTGTGCCCCACCTCCGTCCAGCGGCAGCTCATCCAGGCGGGCAGCGCGGTCTGCTGGATCACCAAGGACACCGTCCTTATCCCGTATGGCGGCCACCCCGGCACCTACCCCGCCCTCGAGGGCGAGGACTGGAGCGGCGAGATGGCCTCCTGGGCGAAGGACTGGAAGATCTCCCACCCCTACCCGGCCGACGGCGCCGCCTGGTGGGGCCTGATCCCGCTTCCGCTGATCGCCCTTGGACAGCACACCGGATTCCGCCCCGCTCCCGCCTTCGCCCTGATGACCGCCCTGGAGAAGGCCCAGCACGGCCGCGAGGCCCACCGCCGCCGCCTCGCCCGGGAACATGCACACAGCCAAGCCGCCCCACCTGCACCCGCGGTGGCCGACCCGCTTCCCTGCGAGGCACCGGCGCCCGCCGCCCCGGCAACACCGCCGCCAGCACCGCTGCTTCCGCCGCAACCCGTCCTGCCGCCACCGCCCGCCCAGGCACCCCTCCCCCGTGTCCCTGCTCCCTGTCGGCGGTTGCTCTGGCGCCGGCTGCTGTCCCGCCGCTGGCGCAGGTGACCTCGCCCCGCCCGACACGAGCGCCAGGGGCGGGCCCGTCCCGGACACCGCCCGAGCGGGCCGGGGCGGACCCGATTTCCGGCACCTGCGTCGCGGGATGATTCGTCCGTGGTGGGGGTGGGCTTGTCTCCGCCTTATGCGGCAGCGAGTTCCCCGGGGCCTGCGGATTCAGCGGAGAGGCCACCGATCGTGAGGCCCAGCATGAGGGCTCCTTCAAGCGCTGACAGGATCACCGTGAGCTGCTCGCGTTCCTCAGGTGTGCCGTTGTCTGCGTGCTTGAGTTTCTGCAGCTTGTTCCGCGCTGAGACCAGGGCGAGAGCCAGGATGTCGTGGAGGAAGGTGGGGCCCTCTCCATCGTCGTACGGATTGGCCTTGCGGGCCCTCACCGGACCACCGCTGTAGACGAAGCACAAGGCTTCGGCTCGTTTCGTCGGCTTCCTTTGGCCGCCCTCGTCAAGGTAGATGAGGTCCGGCTCCTCAGGCAGGTTCTCATCCACCCAGAGCAGCACATTTTTCGGAGCGAAGGACTCGCGCATGATTCTGTCGAGCAGCTCAATGAGGGAGTTCGCCGCCTGTGAGACGCCGTCCTCCGAGCGCTTAAGAGCGTCCCGCGCGCCACGGATCTTCCTCACGGGTGGCGAGTTGGCTCGCTCGACGCGTCGTGCAGATGCTTCTGTGACCAGGTTCCGGCACTGGGCGGCGAGGAAGTCGGGACCGTCCGGAGCCCACGCGGCAAGGTCGGAGCTCGTCGCCGCAGTGGTCTCCATCGGCAAAACAGCCGAAGGCACCCGCCTACCCAGCCCGCCCGGGCCCGGCCCCCTCCGCACGGCGTCACCGAGGCACCCGTAACCCCCTCCCGCGCCAGGCGGAACAGCCGTACCCCCCACCGGCCATGAAGGGAGACAGCCGCACCCCCCACCGGCCATGGGCAGGACGGCCCTACCCCCCACCGGCGGTGAGCACACACCGCGACACACCCCGCCCCGCGGACGGCCGGACACCCAGCCACCCCCCACCCACCACAGCAGGCAGACGGGCTCCACACCCGGCAGACAAGACCACCCACTCCATACGCCCCCACAACCGGCCCGAACACACCCGCCCCCCGACGGACGCAGAACACCCACACGCCCACACCACCCCCGGCAGACAGCACGGCCGACCCCACCCCGGCCCCCACCGGCCAGACCGGAGCCAGGGCCGGAGCCGGGGCCAGGTCAGGCCGGGACCGGGGCCAGGCCAGGGTCAGGGCCAAGGTCAGGCCGCGGCCAGGCCAGGCCGGGGCCAGGGCCGGGGCCAGGCCGGGCCGGGGCCGGGGTCAGGCCGGGGCCGGGGTCAGGCCGCGTAGAGATCGAACGTCGAACCCCGCCGGGGAC
>NZ_JBHVYE010000047.1:0-37618 GCF_042881135.1 Streptomyces sp. NPDC058284 | reverse complement strand
CGCCGACGACTAGCCCCGCCCCGTCAGGGACGCGAGGAACTGCGCGACCAGCCACGACGCAGCCGCACCCGGGAAGCCGCCCCTGACCCGCCAGCCGGTACCCCCGGCCGCACGCCGGTGGGGGCTGAGCGCGCAGTTCCCCGCGCCCCTAACGGGGCGGGGCCCGGGCCCCGCCGACGGCACGGGATCTCCCCCCCCCGCCCCCCACGGGAAAACTCGTTGGCCCGCGCAGGCAGCGGCCGCCTAGGATGCCTCCTTTCCCGCCTCCCCCGCGGAGCGCCGCCGCCCGGACGGAAACCGGTCGGTCACTTGCCCGAGCAGCAGCAGAGCAGAGGCCGCACCCAGACATCGCAGAACCGCCGGAGGCACCCCGTGCACGCGCAGCACGCCCATCCCGACCGTCCCGCCCCGCTCGATTCCGAAGGTCCCCTGGCCAGAGAACGACGGCATCTCGCCGCGTCCCGTGCCGCCCTGCGGGCCATGCGTGAGGACGCCGAGGCCCTCGACATCCGGGACGTCACCGCGAACTGGGTGAACGCCGCGGTCCTGGAGCGGCAGCTCGACGAACGCATCAAGTCCCTCGCCGACCTCGCCCACACCCCGCTCTTCTTCGGGCGGCTCGACTACCTGCACGCGCCGGGCGCCGAGCAGGCGGAGGGCGCCGAGGGCGAGCAGTTCTACATCGGGCGGCGGCACGTCCACGACGCCGACGGGGACCCGATGGTCATCGACTGGCGCGCGCCGGTCTCACAGCCGTTCTACCGGGCGTCCAAGAAGGACCCGATGGACATCGCGCTGCGCCGCCGGTTCGGTTACACGGGCGGCGACCTCACCGCGTACGAGGACGAGCACCTCAGCGACGCCACGGAGGCCGAGCGGACCAGCAAGCTCCTCCAGCAGGAGATCGAACGGCCGCGCGTGGGGCCGATGCGGGACATCGTCGCCACCATCCAGCCCGAGCAGGACGAGATCGTCCGCAGCGGGCTGAGCGGGAGCGTGTGCGTGCAGGGCGGTCCCGGCACCGGCAAGACGGCCGTCGGCCTGCACCGGGTCGCCTACCTCCTGTACGCGCACCGCGAGCGGCTCGCCCGCACCGGCACCCTCGTCATCGGGCCGAACGCCTCCTTCCTCCACTACATCGAGCAAGTACTCCCGGCGCTCGGCGAGTTGGAGGTCAAGCAGGCCACCGTCGACGATCTCGTCGCCCACGTGGAGGTGCGCGGCACGGATGAGTCGGCCGCCGCGACGGTCAAGGGCGACGCGCGGATGGCCGCGGTGCTGCGCAACGCCGTGCGCTCGCACGTCAGCATGCCCACCGAGCCCGTCGTGGTCGTGCGCGGTTCGCGCCGGTGGCGTGTCCCCGCGTACGAAGTGCAGGAGATCGTCCAGGAGTTGCTGGCGCGGGACATCCGGTACGGGGCCGCGCGGGACGCCCTGCCGCAGCGCATCGCCCACGCCGTGCTCGTCCGCATGGAGCAGGCGGGCGAGGCACCGGACGACCGGGTGCAGGACGCCGTCGCCCGCAACGCCGCGGTGAAGGCGGCCGTGAAGGCGATCTGGCCACCCGTCGACCCTGCGAAGCTCGTGCTGCGGCTGCTGTCCGACGCGGAGTTCCTCGCCGCGCACGCGGCGGGAATCCTGAGCGAGGAGGAGCAGCGGACCGTCCTGTGGGCGAAGCCCGCGCGGAGCGTGAAGTCCGCGAAGTGGTCCACCGCCGACGCCGTGCTGATCGACGAGGCCACCGACCTCGTCTCGCGCACGCACTCCCTGGGGCATGTCGTCCTCGACGAGGCGCAGGACCTCTCACCGATGCAGTACCGCGCGGTGGGGCGGCGCTGCACAACGGGTTCGGCGACCGTCCTCGGTGATCTCGCGCAGGGCACCACCCCGTGGGCCACCCGCAGTTGGGCCGAGGCGCTGCGGCATCTCGGCAAGGAGACGGCCGTCGTGGAGGAGCTGACGGCCGGTTTCCGTGTGCCGCGCGAGGTCATCGCGTACGCGTCGCGGCTGCTGCCGCACATCGCGCCGGGTCTCGCGGCGGTCGAGTCGGTGCGTGAGTCGCCCGGTTCGCTGGCGGTGCGGCAGGTGGTGGACGCCGATGGTCCGGGCGCCGACGACGTGGGCGCCGATGGCCCGGACGCCGCCGATGGCCTTGACGCGGCCTGTCTGGCGGCCTGCGCCGAGTCGCTGCGGCGGGAGGGGTCCGTCGGTCTCATCGCGGCGGACGCCCGCGTTCCCGCGCTCGCCGAGGCGCTGACGGCGGCCGGGATCACGTACCTCTCGCCCGGCCAGGAGACGACGCCCGACACCCGTCTCACGCTCGTGCCCGCGTCCCTCGCGAAGGGCCTCGAGTACGACTACGTGGTCCTCGACGAGCCCGCCGCCGTCGTCGACGGGGAGCCCGACGAGCGGACGGGTCTGCGCCGGCTCTATGTGGCGCTGACCCGTGCCGTGTCCGGGCTGATCGTCGTACACCGCGCCCCGCTGCCCGCGCAGCTGGGCTAGGCGGTGTCCTTCTCGGGGCCGCCGGCCGCGGGACCGGTGGCCGCGGGACCGGTGGCCGCGATGGCGTCCGTCGGCGCCTCCGCGGACGGCAGGTGCGTCACGATGAGCACGATGCCCGCGAGCGTGATCACGCGCGTGGCCGCGTCCAGGCCGTTCCAGGCGTCCGACTGCCACATGGCGAACCATTCGCCGCCGATGCCGATGAATCCGACCCCGAACAGGACGAGGATCATCAACAGGCCGGTCGTACCGGCCTGTTGGGCGCGGCGCCGTCCGTGTGGGCGGCGCAGCGCCCGCGCCCACAGGACCGTCGACGTGGCGAGCATCAGGGCGGCCAGGGTCTCCCAGGCGATGATGCCCACGTAGGCCGCGTCCTGCAGCGCGGTGGAGTCCACCGCGCGCCAGCGCAGACCGTTGTCCTTGAAGGTGGTGTCCATCGACAGGACGTGGTGTACGAACTGCTGGTTGGTGTCGAAGTCGGTGATGTTCCCGAACGCGACGAGCGCGATGTAGAGCGCGACCGTCCCGGTGAGCAGCATCGCGGCGACGGGCACTGTCCCGGCCGCGAGGATCCGTTCCGCGGGGCGCGGCTGATGTATGGGTGGTGTCGGCATGAGGTCCCCTCCGTGTCAACCCAGTTCTATCGCGTCCCACGGAGAAACGATCAACTGTCGGACACCGGCCGTCACACATCAGCCGTCACACAGATGCCGCGCCGCATCAGTACGCATCAGCCGCCACACATCAGCCGCCACGCGGCAGGCGTCAGCCGTCGAGCGCCGTCCGCCACTGCGCGACCGCCGCGGCGCTCACCGGCGCGGACCAGCCGTCGGGCCTGGCGGCCCCGCCGATGTGGAACGCGTCGACGCCGGCCTCCCGCAGCCGGGGCAGGTGGTCGAGGCGCAGGCCGCCGCCGATCAGGAGCTGCGGCGCGTAGCCCGGTTCGCCGCGCCGCGCCGCCTCCGCGCACAGGGTCGGCAGGCCGTCGTCGACGCCGGTGGCGGAGCCCGCGGTGAGGTAGGTGTCCAGGCCGGGCAGGTCGGCGAGCTGCTTGCGCAGGGCGTCGCGGTCGGCGGCGCGGTCGATGGCGCGGTGGAAGGTCCAGCGGCAGCCGTCGACGGCTTCGGTCAGCGCCTCGATGGCGGGCAGGTCGGGGCCGCCCGCCTCGTCGAGGAAGCCGAGCACGAACTCGTCGGCGCCCTCGCCGCGCAGCTCGTGGGCGCGGCGCACGAGTTCGTCGATGTCGCCCGCGGCGAAGCCGTCGGCGAGCCTGAGCATCACGCGCAGCGAGATGTCGACGGATGAGCGGATCGCGGCGAAGGTCTCACGGGACGGGGTGAGGCCGTCCGCGGCCATGTCGGTCACCAGCTCGAGGCGGTCCGCTCCGCCGGCCTGGGCGGCGACGGCGTCCTCGGCATCGAGGGCGATCACCTCCAGGACTGCACGCTTGCTCATGGATGTCTCTTCCTTCTGGTCGTGATACCAGGCACATGGGACACGAAGGTCTGCACATAGGTCTAGTCCAATTACAGCCTACGCGCAGATCACCCCGGCGCGAGCGGATCGCCCGTACCGGGGTGCTGGGACATATGTCCGGAACGTGTCAGGACAGCGGCTTGAACCGCCGGAGCCGCAGGCTGTTGCCGACCACGAAAACCGAGGAGAAGGCCATGGCGGCGCCCGCGATCATCGGGTTGAGCAGGCCTGCCGCGGCCAGCGGCAGCGCGCCCACGTTGTAGGCGAAAGCCCAGAAGAGGTTGGACCTGATGGTGCCCAGGGTGCGGCGGGAGAGCCGGATGGCGTCCGCCGCGGCGCGCAGGTCCCCCCGTACGAGCGTCAGGTCGCCCGCCTCGATCGCGGCGTCCGTGCCCGTGCCCATCGCCAGGCCCAGGTCGGCCTGGGCCAGCGCCGCCGCGTCGTTCACGCCGTCGCCGACCATGGCCACGCTGCGCCCCTCGGCCTGCAGCCGCTTCACCACGTCGACCTTGTCCTGCGGCATGACCTCGGCGATCACGTTCTCGGGCGCGATGCCGACCTCGGCGGCCACCGACGCGGCGACGGCCTTGTTGTCGCCGGTCAGCAGGACGGGGGTCAGGCCGAGCGCGCGCAGCCGCTCGATCGCCTCGGCGCTGGTGTCCTTGACCGCGTCGGCGACCTCGAGGACCGCGCGGGCCTCGCCGTCCCAGGCGACCGCGACGGCCGTGCGTCCGGCCTCCTCGGCCGCGGCCCGGGCGCGCTCAAGATCCGCGGGCAGCCGGATCTCCCACTCGCCGAGCAGCCGCGTGCGCCCCACGAGGACCGCGTGGCCCTCCACGATCCCCTGCACGCCGAGTCCCGCGATGTTCGCGAAGTCCTCGGGGGCGGGCAGCTCGCCCACCTCCGCGACGGCTCCGGCGGCGACGGCCTGCGCGATGGGGTGCTCCGAGGAGTGCTCCAGCGCGCCGGCCAGGCGCAGGACCTCGGTGGCCGTGGTGCCGGGCGCGGTGTGGGTGGCGAGCAGGGTCATCCGGCCGGTGGTGACGGTGCCGGTCTTGTCCAGGACGACGGTGTCGACCTTGCGGGTGTGCTCGAGAACCTCCGGGCCCTTGATCAGGATGCCGAGCTGGGCGCCCCGCCCTGTGCCGACCATGAGGGCGGTCGGGGTGGCGAGGCCGAGGGCGCACGGGCAGGCGATGATCAGTACGGCGACCGCGGCGGTGAACGCGGCGGTCAGGCCCGCGCCGCCGGCGAGCCAGAAGCCGAGGGTGGCGAGCGCGAGGCCGATGACGACGGGCACGAACACGGCGGAGATCCGGTCGGCCAGGCGCTGGGCCGCGGCCTTGCCGTTCTGCGCGTCCTCGACCAGCTTGGCCATCCGGGCGAGCTGGGTGTCGGCGCCGACGCGGGTGGCCTCGACGACGAGGCGTCCGCCGGCGTTCAGGGTGGCGCCGGTGACCGCGTCGCCGACGGTGACCTCGACGGGCACGGACTCGCCGGTGAGCATGGAGGCGTCCACGGCCGATGCCCCCTCGACGACCTCGCCGTCCGTGGCGATCTTCTCGCCGGGCCGCACCAGGAAGCGGTCCCCGACCGCCAGCTCCCCCACGGGGACGGTCTCCTCACGCCCGCCCTCGCGCACCACCGTGACGTCCTTGGCGCCGAGTTGCAGCAGCGCCTTCAGCGCGGCGCCCGCCTTCCGCTTCGAGCGGGCCTCGAAGTACCGCCCGGCGAGGATGAACGCGGTGACTCCGGCCGCCGCCTCCAGATAGATGTTCCCTGCGCCGTCGCTCCTGGCGATGGTCAGCTCGAAGGGGTGCGTCATGCCGGGCATGCCCGCGGTGCCGAAGAACAGCGCCCACAGCGACCAGAGGAACGCCGCCGACGTACCGACCGAGATCAGCGTGTCCATGGTGGCCGCGCCGTGCCGGGCGTTGGTGTACGCGGCCCGGTGGAAGGGCCAGGCGGCGTACGTCACGACGGGCGCGGCCAGGGTGAGCGACAGCCACTGCCAGTACTCGAACTGCAGCGCCGGCGCCATCGCCATCGCGATGACCGGCACCGACAGCAGGACGGCGGCGGTCAGCCGCTGCCGGAGCGACCGCAGCCCGTCGTCGCCGTCGCCGCCTTCGCCGTCCCCGGGTCCCTCATCACCTCCCCCCGGCCCGGTCTCCCTACGGGCGGGGGCGGGTTCCTGTGCGGTGTACCCGGTGGCCTCGACCGTGGCGATCAGATCGCGCACGGAGACGTCCTGCCCGCGGTAGCTGACCTTGGCCTTCTCGGTGGCGTAGTTGACGGTCGCCTCGACGCCGTCCATGCGGTTGAGCTTCTTCTCGATCCGGGCGGCGCAGGAGGCGCAGGTCATGCCCCCGATGGCGAGTTCGACCTCTGCGGCGGGCGAGGTGTCGGGGGTGCCGGGGGCGGTGGTGACCATGGCGGGGTCTCCTCTGGGCGGGGAGGGAAGCGGATACCCGGGGTGGGTATCGCGGCCTGACGGCTCCATGTATACCCCTGGGGGGTACCAGACGCAAGGGAATCCCCCTCCCGTCTTGATACCCCCCGGGGGTACAGTCCGCGTATGGATCAGACATTCAGTTGTACGAGAACTCCCGGAGGTCAGTCGCCCTCCGGGGCAGGGCCGTCCCCGGCGGGCGCCGCGCCCCCGGCCGGCGCCACCGCGGCCAGCTCGTCCACCGAGCCGGACATGACGGCCCGGATGTGGGCGGTCAGATGCTCGGCGGGCCAGTCCCACCAGGCCAGTTCGAGCAGCCTCTCGACGTCGTCGTCGCTGAAGCGGCGGCGGATCAGCTTCGCCGGGTTGCCGCCGACGATCCCGTAGTCCGGCACGTCGTCCACGACGACCGCGCCCGAGGCGATGACGGCGCCGTGCCCGATGCGGACGCCCGGCATGACGGTCGAGCGATAGCCGAACCAGACGTCGTTGCCGACGACCGTGTCGCCCCGCCCCGGCAACCCGCTGATCAGGTCGAAGTGCTCGCTCCAGGACCCGCCCATGATCGGGAAGGGGAAGGTCGACGGCCCGTCCATGCGGTGGTTGGCGCCGTTCATGATGAACCGCACGCCCTCGCCGAGCGCGCAGTACTTCCCGATGACCAGCCGCTCGGGACCGTAGTGGTAGAGCACGTTGCGCGTCTCGAAGGCGGTCGGGTCATCGGGATCGTCGTAGTACGAGAAGTCCCCGACCTCGATCAGCGGCGAGGTCACGAGCGGCTTGAGCAGCACCACGCGCGACTGGCCCGGCATCGGGTGCAGCACGTTCGGGTCGGCGGGCACGAGGGGCTCACCGGTGGCCGGGGCGGTGGCGGGGGCGCCCGAGGCGGCGCGGGCGGAGGGATCTGAGTGTTTCGACATCCCCCCATGATCCGCGTCAGCCGAAGAAGGCCAACTCCTTTTCGGTGGCGCCCGCCAGCTCGTACCGGGTGCCCGTCAGCGGCCGGCCCGAGCAGAGCCGGATCAGGGCCGGCGCGTCGCCGATGTAGCGGGCCGGCGGGCGCTTGCCGTCGGCGACGCCCAGGACCAGCGGCTCGTCCCGGCCGTCGATGTCCGCGTGCAGCGGCGGCGCGACGGCAACCCGCGCCGACCTGCTGACCTGTCCGAGCAGGGCAAGCGCGTCGGCCAGCCCCTCCCCGCCGTACGCGCCCGGCTTCCCCCACGCCTCCCGTACGTCACCCGCGTGTATCCACTCCCCCAGCGCGACGGCGTCCAGCCGCCCCCCGGCGGCGACCAGGGCCGCCCCGGCCTCCGTCATGCCGCGCTCCAGTTCGTCGACGACGCGGAAGACGGGCCAGTCGGCGCGCTCGGCGATGTCGCGGTCGTTGGACTCGGGGCTGAACACGCCCTCCTCGAACCGGTTCTCGACCACGCGCATCAGCGCGGCTCCGCAGTGCGCGAGCGCGTGCCGCACGGTCCAGCCGGGACAACAGGTGCGGATCGCGTACGCCTCGTCGGGCGCGGCCCGCAGCAGCGGGATCAAGGCGTCGCGCTCGGTGCGCAGGAGACGCCCGGCGCGCTCGGGTTCGTGGTTCTCGTCGATGTGAGTCATGACGGAAGCCAACAGGCAGGAGGCCGCGCCTGGCAACGGCAGGGCGATGCCGCGCACGGCAACGGCAGGACCATGTACGCCGCCGCGTGCGTCGGCCCGCGCCTTCCGGCCGGCGGTTAAGGTCGCCGCATGGCCGACCACGACGACGAGCTGCACGCCGCGCTCCGCACCCGCTGGCACGCGACCCTGCTCCGGGCGAGCAAGGACGCCCCCGACCCCGCGCCCTACGCCGACCGGCTCCTGGCCCGCTGGTCCGAACCGCAGCGCAAGTACCACACCCTCACGCACCTGGCCGCGGTCCTCGACCACCTCGACGTCCTTCAGGAGCACGCCGACGACGCCGACCTCGTACGTCTGGCGGCGTGGTTCCACGACGCGGTGTACGCGCCCGACCGCTCCGAGAACGAGGAACGCTCGGCCCGCCTCGCCGAACGCGCCCTGACCGAGGCCGGGTTGACGCGCGCCCAGACCGCCGAGGTCGCCCGCCTGGTCCGCCTCACCGTCACGCACGACCCCGCCGAGGGCGACCACAACGGCGAGGCACTGTGCGACGCCGACCTGGCGATCCTGGCGGCGCCCCCGGACGCGTACGCCGCCTACGCCGCCGCCGTCCGCGAGGAGTACGGCTTCGTGCCGGACGAGGCGTTCCGCCGGGGCAGGGCGGACGTGCTGCGCCAACTCCTCTCCCTGCCCCGCCTGTTCCGCACCCCGCACGGGGCGGCCGACTGGGAGGCGCCGGCCCGCGAGAACCTCGCCACGGAACTGGCCCTGCTCGCCCCCTGAAAAACTCGGCGGACGACCGGGCCCCACTCCCGTACTCTCTCCGCATGCTTCTCATGGGCGGGGACCGGATCGACGAGGCCGTGGCACACGCGGCGAAGGTGCTGCGCGCGGCGGCGGACCGCGACTGGAGTGTGAAGGCGGGCGGGCTCGACTGGAGCTGTCTGCTGACGGCCGGGCACATAGCGGGCGACTTCGTCGGGTACGCGGCCCAGCTGACGGGCCGGTCCACCAGCTCCTACGTCCCCTTCGAGATCACGCTCGACGAAGGCTCGGGCCCCGAGGACGCGATCCGGGTGATCGAGGCGACGGGCGGCCTGCTGGCGGCGGCGGTCCGTACGACACCTCGCGGCGTGCGCGCCTACCACCCCTACCCCGCCGGGTCCGCGGACGCGGCGGGCTTCGCGGCGATGGGCATCGCGGAGGTCCTCCTCCACACCCACGACATCGCCCTCGCGCTCGGCGTCGACGCGGAGCCGCCCGCCCCCCTCTGCGAGGCGGTCCTCGGCCACCTCTTCCCGCACGTGCCGCCCACTCCCGCGGGCGGCACGCCGTGGACGACGCTCCTGTGGGCCACGGGCCGCGGCACCCTGCCCGGCCGGGCCCGGCTCCCCAAGTGGCGCTGGCGCAACGCCTCCTCGCTCCCCGCCGGCGACCTCGCCCTCCGCGAGATGACCCCCGCCGCCGCCGCTGACCTCGCCCTCGGCGGCGACGGCGGCCTCGACTGGCTCGGCGGCAGCCCCTTCGACGGGACGCGGACCGCCGCGGAGATGGTGACGAAGGCGTACGCCGCCGGGGTGCACCGGCCCGAGTGGGGCCTGTACGCGCTGGTCCGCACCGCGGACGAGGTGGCCGTCGGCGGCATGGGCTTCCACGGGCCGCCGGACGACAACGGCTGCGTGGAGGTCGGATACGACCTCGTGGAGGCGGCGCGGGGGCGTGGCTACGCCACGGAGGCGCTGCGCTCACTGTCGCAGTGGGCCCTGACACACCCCGAGGTCACGTCCCTGCTCGCCCTGGTCGAGCCGTCCAACACCGCCTCGCACGGGGTGGTCGCACGGGCCGGATACGTGCGACTGGCCGACCGGGACGGCAACTGGGCGTACGGCCTGCGCCGGGCGTGAGCGGCATCCTCGCCCGGGCCCGCCCGGGCCCGCCGCCGCGCGGCGGACGCATCCCCTCCGAACTGTCCGAGGCGAGCGCCAAAAGCCCCTCCCGGAACTAGCCGCGCATCAACAGCCTGCCCTTCATCCAGGACGACCTGGTGCGGATGCGTGACGTCCTCACCGACCGCGGTTTCCGTTCGGTGGAGATCGTCGAGAACAAGCGGGGCATCATCCCCAGCGTCGTCAACGCCCAGGTCCGCGGCTTCTTGCGGGACGCCAAGCCGGACGACACGCTGCTGATTCGTGCAGGAGTCGGAGTCACCGGCCCCCGAATCCGAGACGGGTATCCCGCCCGGCGAGTCGTTCAGCCTCTTCTCGCGCGCCATCTCGGACGTGGCCGGACAACGGCCGCACGCGATGGACCTCCAGGAGTTCTTCGAGGAGACCCAGCGCCGCCTGGACACCCTGCACGCCGCGTACAAGCGGGACCGCACGCCCCAGCAGATCAAGGTGGACGCGGGCCCTGCACGGCCTCGGCTACGAGCTGGCCCCCGGCACGCCGGAGTGGAGCCGCGCCCGCGACGCCGAGTGGCGCCTGACCCGGTCCCTCGAGAGCGGCACCCCGGACCTGGCGCTGGGCGACGAGGACCACCCTCCGCTCACCCTCACCACCCTGGTGACCGTCGCCGCCCGGCTCTCGCTCCCGTTCCACGAGGTCGCCCGCGGGGCCACCGCCCTCGGCCTGCGCCACGAAGCGGAGGGCTGGTTCGCCCCACCGGAGGGCCCGGCACCCGGAACCGCTACGCCGGGCGTCCCTTGGGCCGTCGCAGGCCCGCCCCCGTGAGCCTGCGCACCAGTTCCTTCGAGCCGATCTCCACGGCGCCCGCCCGTACCGCGTCCGCGTACCGCTCCGAGGGCACGTCGTAGTGGTCGCCGTCGAAGGCGCGGGGCGGGCAGCCGACGGTGGCCGCGAAGGCGTGGAGTTCCTCGTACGACACGTCGCTGACCAGGTGGGACCACATGCGGCCGTGGCCCGGCCACGTCGGCGGGTCTATGTAGAGCGTCATGCCGTCAGACCGCCCACCGGCGCCACCACGACCCCCGCCTTGCCGCACACCCAGTGCGGATCGGCCCCCAGCTCCGGCTCCACGTCCAGCGCGTGGGGGTCTCCCGAGCCGCACACGGGGCACAGCGGCCACCGTCCGTAGCGTTCCAGGAGCGCGTCCTGGACGTCCTGGGCGACGAGGCCCGCGACGTACGCGACGCCCTCCGGCCACTGCTCGACCCACCAGCGGCGGTGCGCCACCGCCTCCTCGACCATCGAGACGACCTCGGCCTCGGCGACCTCACGGGCGACGAGGTCGGCGAGGACAAGTGCGCGGGCGGCGTGCAACGCCTGCTCCAAGGGGTCGATCGCGTCCATGCAGCCCATTGTCACCCGGTACGCGGCGACCGCGACAACGCGACGACAGGACGGAGCCCGCGGCCTTCGGGGTCTTGACCGGTCAACAGTCCGAAAATACCTTTCAGGCGTGACCCATAGCGTGAAGGAAATTTTCGCGGACGTCGCGCCGCCCGCCCCCGCCGCCCTCGCGGCGAAGGTACGGACCCTGGCGCCGTCGATGACCCGCTCCATGCAGCGGGTCGCCGAGGCCGTCGCCGGTGATCCCGCCGGATGCGCCGCCCTCACGGTCACCGGCCTCGCCGAGCTCACCGGCACCAGTGAGGCGACGGTGGTCCGCACCGCCCGCCTCCTCGGCTATCCCGGCTACCGTGACCTGCGCCTCGCCCTCGCCGGACTCGCCGCCCAGCAGCAGTCGGGCCGCGCGCCCGCCGTCACCGCGGACATCGCCGTCGACGACCCCATCGCGGACGTCGTCGCCAAGCTCGCCCGCGACGAGCAGCAGACCCTCGCCGACACCGCCGCCGGACTCGACACCGTGCAGCTCGGCGCCGCCGTCGCCGCGCTCGCCACCGCCCGCCGCGTGGAGATCTACGGCGTCGCCGCGTCGGGGCTCGTCGCCCAGGACCTCGCCCAGAAGCTCCTGCGCATCGGGCACATCGCGCACGCGCACTCCGACCCGCACCTCGCCGTCACCAACGCGGTGACGCTCCGCGCGAAGGATGTCGCCATCGCCATCACCCACTCCGGGTCCACGGGCGACGTGATCGAACCCCTCCGCGTCGCCTTCGAGCACGGCGCGACGACCATCGCCGTCACCGGCCGGCCCGGCGCCGCCGTCTCCCAGTACGCCGATCACATACTGACCACGTCCACGGCCCGCGAGAGCGAGCTGAGGCCCGCCGCGATGTCGTCCCGCACGAGTCAACTCCTCGTCGTGGACTGCCTGTTCGTGGGCGTCGCCCAGCGGACGTACGAGACGGCGGCGCCCGCGCTCGCCGCCTCCTACGAAGCGCTCGCCCACCGCCACAGCCCGCGCGGCAACAGCAACGGCAACCGCAACCGCTGAACCGGCCACCGAACCGTCGAACCACCGAACCACCGACCGCCAGCCGCCCGACCCCGCGTCGCCACCCCCCCCTTGGCCACGAGAGACACGGAAGAGCCGCAGACGCCATGACCTCCACCACCGACGCCCCTGACGCCCCCGACGCAACCCCCTCCCACCAGGACGACAACCACAACGCCACCTACGGAGAGCTGCGCGCCCAGCTCGCCACCCTCACCACCGAGGCGTTCCGGCCCGAGCTCTCCGAGATCGACCGGCTGCCCACCCTGGAGATCGCCCGGATCATGAACGGCGAGGACGCCACCGTCCCCGCCGCCGTCGCCGAACAGCTCCCCGCCATCGCCGCCGCCATCGACGGCACCGCCGAGCGCATGGCCCGCGGCGGCCGGCTCGTCTACGCGGGCGCGGGCACCGCGGGACGGCTCGGGGTGCTCGACGCCTCCGAGTGCCCGCCCACCTTCAACACCGACCCGAGCGAGGTCCTCGGCCTCATCGCGGGCGGCCCGAGCGCCATGGTCAAGGCGGTCGAGGGCGCCGAGGACAGCAAGGAGCTGGCGGCGGCGGATCTGGACGGCCTGGACCTCACCGCGGACGACGTCGTCGTCGGCATCTCCGCCTCCGGACGCACCCCGTACGCGATCGGCGCCGTCGAGCACGCCCGCGAGCGGTACGGCGCGCTCACCATCGGCCTCTCCTGCAACGCGGACAGCGCGCTCGCCGCCGCCGCCGAACACGGCATCGAGGTCGTCGTCGGCCCCGAACTCCTCACCGGCTCCACCCGCCTCAAGGCGGGCACGGCCCAGAAACTCGTCCTCAACATGCTGTCGACGATCACCATGATCCGGCTCGGCAAGACGTACGGGAACCTGATGGTGGACGTGCGCGCGTCCAACGACAAGCTGCGCGCCCGCTCCCGCCGCATCGTCGCCCTCGCCACCGGCGCCGCGGACGACGAGATCGAGGCCGCCCTCGCCGCCACCGACGGAGAGGTGAAGAACGCCATCCTCACCATCCTCGGCCGGGTCGACGGCCCCACCGCCGCCGACCTGCTCACCTCCTCGGACGGCCACCTCCGCGCGGCCCTCGACCACGCCGCCACCCGGCCCCCCGCCGAGTAGACCCCCGGCGGCCAGCCCCGCACGTGTACACACCGGTGTGTACGCTTGAGGTATGAGTGAGTACGTCACCATCCGGGAAGCCCGCGCCCACCTCGCCGAGGTCGTCGACAAGGCCGAGGCGGGGGAGGTGACCGTACTGACTCGCAAGGGGAAGCGTGTCGCCGCCCTGGTGCCCATAGAGGTACTGGACGCGCTGGACGAAGCGGCCGACGAACTGGCGGCACGTGAGGCCGAACGCCACCGTGACGATCCCACCGTCGGCATGGCAGAACTCCTGGCGGACCTCTTCGAAGGCGACGGCAAGGACCACGGCGCCACCCCCGCGGGCGACGCCGCGTGAAGTACGCCTTCCGCTTCACCACGCACGCGCAGCGCCAGCTCCGGTCCATCGACCGGCAGGACGTCATGCGCATCCTCACCGCCCTCACCTCGCTGGGCGACGACCCGCACCGCGACGACGCCGACACCACGAAGCTCGCCGGGCACGACGGTCTATATCGCCTCCATGTCGGCAGCTTCCGCATCGTCTACGAAATCCGGAACGACGTCCTGGTCATCCTCGTCGTCCACGCCGGCAATCGCCGGGACGTGTACCGCGGCCTGTGAACCTCGGCGATCCCGCTCACCGGGCCGGGCCTGGACCTGTCGGTTCAGTTCAGCTCCTTGTCAGTGGCTCATTCATCGGCCAACTGCGCCGCGAGCTGGTCCGCTTTCGTGACGCGCATCAAGCAAGCCGGGGGCTTCGGTGGGCCGGGAACGTTGATGGTCACCGGGGCCGTCCGGGGTTTTGCGGAGTGTGGCGGTTCCGGGCCGGGAGTAAAGGGCGCTCCCTGCGGTCGCGTCGGCTTCGCCGATTCCGCTGCGCTCCACCCTTGACTCCCGTCCCTCCACCGCACGTTGACTGTGACCCGGACGCCCAGGGGTGGGGCCGCCGGGGGGCGTGGGATGGGTCATTCCCTTTGCCTGCCGGGTGCGGCCCGGTCCATCGTGGGCCGACGTCACGGTCGGGGCGCGGCTGCCCCTGCGGCCTCGCCGCTCGGGCCATCCCCTCGCGCTGCCGGGTGCCGACCGGCCCAACGCGAGCGCACGCTACGCCCCCGGCTGGGTCGACCAGGCGGCATCGCCGCTCGGGCCACCACCTCTCGCTGCCGGGTGCGGACCGGCCCATCGTGAATCACCGTCACGCGCCCGGGGTGCTGCCGAACACTCGGGTCGCCGCCCGGTCCGGCACCTACTCTGGGAAAGTTGCGAATCCATCCGCCGCGCGCCCCCCCTGTCGCGCCCCGCACGCCCCGCCCGTCTCGGATACGCGACCTATCGCCCGGGGGGGCGGCATCAACTTTCGCCAAGTTGCGAAGCAGTCCGCTGCGCGCCCCCCTGTCACGCCCTGCGCGCTGTCTCATGCGCCTCGGCAGACTCCCATCCGAGGCGGCGCATTGGGAGTGAAGAGGGGGCGCGCGGCGAATCCATTCGCAACTTTCCCAAAGTAGGTGCCCCGGCGGAGCGGCAGGCGACCGCCCGGCGATGAATGGTCTGACCGAGCGCGACCCTGGCGCCCGCCCACGATGGGCCGGTCCGCACCCGGCAGCGATGGCTGATGACCCGAGCGGCGACGCCGGCCGGGGCAGCCGCGCCATGACCGTAGCGTGCGCTCGCGTTGGGCCGGGCCGCACCCGGCAGCGAGAGGGAATGACCCATCCCACACCCCCCGGCGGCCCCACCCCTGGGCGTCCGGGTCACAGTCAACGTGCGGTGGAGGGACGGGAGTCAAGGGTGGCCCGAAGGGACATCGGCGCAGCCGACGCGCAGCGCAGCGGAGCGCCCTTTACTGCCGGCCCGGAACCGCCACACTCCGCAAAACCCCGGACGCCCCCGCCCACCGAAAAAGGCGCCGGCCCACCAAAGACGCCGCCCAAGGCCCACCCCCCGGCCCCCTCCACTTCACGACATAGTTCCCCCGGTTCAAGGCGGGCCTCGCGAGAGACAAGGACGCCAGGTTGGCCGACGCGCCAGCACCCGTAGCGCCCGCACCCGCCAACAGCCCCCGCACACCCCTGGCCAGGCCGCCGAACCCCAATCGCCCCACCCGTAAACGGCCGAACCCGCCCTGTCCGAAAGGACCCCCGCGCCCGTCCGAATCGGGGACTCCCCCTACCCGGCGACTACCGCACGTACCAAAGATGGCACCGCACGTAACCGGGGCACGACCACGCATGCCCCTACCCGCACGCGTACGCCATCGAAGCGCACAACCGGAGGGGACCCTCATGAGCAAGCCCACCGATCCCAACGCGTCGAACGAACCGCACGAGCCCGCCGACCCGCAGATCGCCGAAGCCTTCGGGGTCGCCGCCCGCATCACCCTGGCCCCCGGCCCGAGGGAGGCCAGGGAGGCCCCCGCGGCCGCGCCGGAGCCGGATGACGAGTGGACGCTGCCGAACGGCAGGGCCTGGGTGTACCTGGCCGACCCCGCCCAGGGGCTGACCCGCCCCGTCATCCTCGGCGACGGGTTCAACAGCGGGCCCAGTGAGCTGGACTTCTCGTGGGAGATCCTGGAGCGCGGCCCGTACCCGTTCGTCAGCGAGCTGCGCCGACGCGGCTACGACGTCGTCCTGCTCGGCTTCGACGAGCGCAGCGCGTCCATCCTGGAGAACGCGCAGGTCGCACGGTCCGCCATCTTCGAGGCGATCGCGCGGCGCCGGGGCGACCGGCCGCTGACGGTCGGTGGGTTCAGCATGGGCGGTCTCGTCACGCGGTACGCGCTCGCCAAGATGGAGCACGACGGCGAGAACCACCAGACGGCCCTCTACTTCTCGTACGACAGCCCGCACCGCGGCGCCTGGATCCCCATCGCGCTGCAGTCGTTCGCGCACTACATCCGGCGTCTCAACGCGGCGTTCTCGAACCAGATGAACAGCCCGGCCGCCCGCCAGCTCCTGTGCCGGCACATCGCCGAGTGGGACGACACCCCGGAGACGGACAAGGAGCGGGTGGAGTTCCTCGCCGAGCTGGACCGCGTCGGCGGCTGGCCCCGGCAGCCCCACACGATCGGCGTCGCCAACGGCGTGCGCACGGGCGAGGGCAACGGCATCCGCGGCGGCGAGAAGGCGTTCCGCGGCAAGGGCCTCGCCATCACCGGCACCCGCCTGCACACGCAGTCCGCGGGCGAGAACCAACTCGTCGCGCAACTGCGGGTGGTGACCCTGCGCAAGCCGCAGATCCGCACCTCCGGCCTGCCCGAGACGGACGGCGCCCCCGGCGGCACCCTGGAGGGCTTCGGCATCCTCGCCGACGAGCTGAACAAGATCCCGGCGATCATCGGGTTCGGCTCCGAGGCGGACATCCGCGAACACTGCTTCGTGCCCGTGGTCAGCGCGATCGCCCTGCGCGACATCGACACCCACGAGAAGCTGTACTCCCCGGTCACCGCCTCCGCCGAGGAGGAGAGCGAGCTGGACGAATTCCTCTGCGCGTCGCGGAACGAGCCGCACACCCTGGTGACGGAAGAACTCTGCACCTGGATCCTGGACCGTCTGCCGTAGGAGCGGGAAACGCCCGAGGGCGGCACCCCTTCGTGAGAAGGAGTGCCGCCCTCGGTACGTGAAGGACAGTGATCAACCAGAGGTCGATCAGAAGTCCATGTCACCGCCCGGCATGCCGCCGCCGGCCGGGGCAGCGCCCGCCTTCTCCGGCTTGTCGGCGATGACGGCCTCGGTGGTGAGGAACAGCGCGGCGATGGAGGCGGCGTTCTGCAGGGCAGAGCGCGTCACCTTCGCCGGGTCGAGGATGCCCTCGGCGATCATGTCGACGTACTCACCGGTCGCGGCGTTCAGGCCGTGGCCGACGGTCAGGTTGCGCACCTTCTCGACGACGACGCCACCCTCGAGACCGCCGTTGACGGCGATCTGCTTGAGCGGGGCCTCCAGGGCGAGCTTCACGGCGTTGGCGCCGGTCGCCTCGTCACCCTGCAGGTCCAGCTTCTCGAAGACCGAAGTGGCCTGGAGGAGGGCGACGCCACCACCGGCGACGATGCCCTCTTCGACGGCCGCCTTCGCGTTGCGGACGGCGTCCTCGATGCGGTGCTTGCGCTCCTTGAGCTCGACCTCGGTCGCGGCACCGGCCTTGATGACCGCAACACCGCCGGCGAGCTTCGCCAGGCGCTCCTGCAGCTTCTCGCGGTCGTAGTCGCTGTCCGAGTTCTCGATCTCGGCGCGGATCTGGTTGACGCGCCCCTGGACCTGGTCGCTCTCACCGGAGCCGTCGACGATGGTCGTCTCGTCCTTGGTGATGACGACCTTGCGGGCGCGGCCGAGCAGGTCGAGACCGGCGTTCTCCAGCTTGAGGCCGACCTCCTCGGAGATGACGGTGCCACCGGTGAGGATGGCGATGTCGCCGAGCATGGCCTTGCGGCGGTCACCGAAGCCCGGGGCCTTGACGGCGACGGACTTGAAGGTGCCACGGATCTTGTTGACGACCAGGGTCGACAGGGCCTCGCCCTCGACGTCCTCGGCGATGATCAGCAGCGGCTTGCCGGACTGCATGACCTTCTCGAGGAGCGGAAGGAGGTCCTTCACGTTCGAGATCTTGGAGTTGACGATCAGGATGTACGGGTCGTCGAGCGACGCCTCCATACGCTCCATGTCGGTGGCGAAGTACGCCGAGATGTAGCCCTTGTCGAAGCGCATGCCCTCGGTGAGCTCAAGCTCCAGACCGAAGGTCTGCGACTCCTCGACGGTGATGACGCCTTCCTTGCCGACCTTGTCCATCGCCTCGGCGATGAGCTCGCCGATCTGGGTGTCGGCGGCGGAGATGGAGGCCGTCGAAGCGATCTGCTCCTTGGTCTCCACGTCCTTGGCCTGCTCGAGCAGGGCGCCGGAGACAGCCTCGACGGCCTTCTCGATGCCTCGCTTGAGGGCCATCGGGTTGGCGCCGGCGGCCACGTTGCGCAGACCCTCGCGCACCAGGGCCTGGGCCAGGACGGTCGCGGTCGTCGTGCCGTCACCGGCGACGTCGTCCGTCTTCTTCGCGACCTCCTTGACCAGCTCGGCGCCGATCTTCTCGTACGGGTCCTCGAGCTCGATCTCCTTGGCGATGGAAACACCATCGTTGGTGATCGTGGGGGCGCCCCACTTCTTCTCGAGGACGACGTTGCGACCCTTGGGGCCCAGGGTCACCTTGACGGCGTCGGCGAGCTGGTTCATGCCGCGCTCGAGGCCGCGCCGTGCCTCCTCGTCGAACGCGATGATCTTGGCCATGTGAAGTGGTCCTCCCGGACGGGGTGGAAACGCAAACGGATCGTGCCCGCGCCCGCGACGGACGGCCTGCGTGCCGTGTGGTTCCTTGCCCCACGCGGCTCGCGGGCCTCGCTGACCCGACCCAAGTTCTGTCACTCTCACTCGTAGAGTGCTAAGCCCAATGATTAGCACTCGACCCCTGCGAGTGCAAGCGCCTCTCAAGGATCCCCGCCCCGCCGCCGGGCGCGCGCCGGGCGCGCCCCGCACACACGAGGGGCCCGTACCCCTGTCGGGATACGAGCCCCTCGCGATGCTTGCTTCGGTGGTCGGTCGCGCCGAGCTAGACGGCGAGCTTGACCATGTCCGCCTGCGGACCCTTCTGGCCCTGCGAGATCTCGAACTCGACTCGCTGACCTTCTTCAAGGGTGCGGTACCCGTCCATCTGGATCGCGCTGTAGTGGACGAAAACATCCGCACCACCGTCGACCGCGATGAAGCCGTACCCCTTCTCCGCGTTGAACCACTTGACGGTGCCCTGAGCCATGCCTAACTCCCCTATTACTGGCCCTTGCACAGGACCGCACTTCGCGGACCCGGGTCAGACCTCACCCCCCAATGCCTGGGGGTGTGCGCCGGAACGCGTCGACCGCCGCTGAATGTATCTGTCCAACTGCCGTCTGCAACAGGTCAATCGGACGAGAATTCTGGGCACGCCCGAACGGTAATATGCGGAGAATTCGCCAGGATTCAGGGCAAGTCGGGCCGTACGAAAGCCGCATAAGGTTCACATGGGCAGCGCTCTTTGGCTACTTCTTGTCGGCCCGGGCCGACTTCGTATATGCACACGGCATTAACGGCGAAGCACTCTTCCCAACTGTACCGCGCTCAACCATGCAGAATTGCCCCCTCCGTTTCTCGGCGGAGAGGGCAATTCGGGTTACGCAGGCTTCTTGCGGAAAAGGATCAGCCGCCGGCGACGGCCGGAATGATCGAGACGCCCGCGCCGTCCGGGGTGGCCGTCTCCAGGCCCTGTTCGAAGCGGACGTCGTCGTCGTTGACGTACACGTTCACGAAGCGGCGCAGCTTGCCCTGGTCGTCCAGGACGCGGGCCGCGATGCCGCTGTGGTTCTTCTCCAGATCGGCGATGACCTCCCCGAGATTCGCCCCCTCGGCGGCAACCTCGGCCTGCCCGCCGGTGTAGGTACGAAGGATGGTGGGGATACGGACGTTGACGCTCATGGGTTCACCTCAGAAGTACGGGGGCGGGGCGCCCCTGGAAGGGGCGCGGGGAACTGCGCGAGGACGGACCACGACCGGCGGTCGACGACGCCGATCAGGCCCTACGGCGACTAGCCGGCGAGCCCCGCGGAGCGAAACGCCTCAAGGCTCGGCTTGATCGTGGCGGTGGCCTGCGACGTATCGGCGACCGCGTCAAGCGTCTTGAGGCCATCACCCGTGTTGAGGACCACCGTGGTCAGCGAGGGATCGATGAGGCCCGCCTCGATAAGCTTCTTCGTGACGCCCACCGTCACCCCGCCCGCGGTCTCCGCGAAGATCCCTTCCGTGCGGGCGAGAAGCTTGATCGCGTCGACGACCTGCTCGTCGTTCACGTCCTCCACCGCCCCGCCCGTGCGGCGCGCGATGTCCAGGACGTACGGCCCGTCGGCGGGGTTGCCGATGGCGAGCGACTTGGCGATGGTGTTCGGCTTCTGGGGGCGTACGACATCGTGGCCCGCCTTGAACGCCGCCGACACCGGCGAACAGCCCTCCGCCTGGGCACCGAAGATCTTGTACGGCTTGTCGGCGACGAGGCCGAGCGCGATGAGCTCCTTGAGCCCCTTGTCGATCTTCGTGAGCTGCGATCCCGACGCGATCGGGATGACGAGCTGGTCGGGCAGCTCCCAGCCGAGCTGCTCGCAGATCTCGTACGCGAGGGTCTTGGAACCCTCGCCGTAGTACGGCCGCAGGTTGACGTTGACGAAGCCCCAGCCCTCGCCCAGCGGGTCGCCGATGAGCTCGGAGCAGAAGCGGTTGACGTCGTCGTAGTTGCCCTCGATGCCGACGAGCTCACCGCCGTAGACCGCGGCCATGACGACCTTGCCCTGCTCCAGGTCGTGCGGGATGAAGACGCAGGAGCGGAAGCCGGCGCGGGCTGCGGCGGCGCCGACGGCGCCCGCGAGGTTGCCGGTGGAGGAGCAGGAGAGGGTGGTGAAGCCGAAGGCGCGCGCCGCTTCGAGGGCCTGGGCCACGACGCGGTCCTTGAAGGAGTGCGTGGGGTTGCCGGAGTCGTCCTTGACGAACAACTTGCCCTGCTGGACGCCGAGTTCGGCGGCGAGGTTGTCGGCCTTGACGAGCTTGGTCCAGCCGGGGTTCAGGTTCGGCTTGTCGGCCACGTCGGCGGGGACGGGGAGGAGCGGGGCGTAGCGCCAGATGTTGGCGGGGCCGGCCTCGATCCGCTTGCGCAGGGCTTCCGGGTCGCCGAGGGGCAGGTCGTACGCGACTTCGAGGGGGCCGAAACACTCGACGCAGGCGAAGATCGGACCGAGCGGGAACCTGGTGCCGCATTCCCGGCAGGAGAGGCCCGAGGCGGGACCGAGGTCTACGGGAGAGGTGGTGCTTTCGGTGGCGACGGTCTGCACAGCCATGGAGGCGAGGCCCTTTCTCCTCATCTTCCTCGCGACGCACTTCGCCGCGAGACGGAATTGGCACCTTCCCTAGCCGGGAGCCTCGCGACGATGACGTACGAGACCGACTGGATGGTTGCCGGGGCTTCAACGGGCCGTATCCCTCTGCCCCTCTGGATGAGCGGTATTCGATTGTTGATCTCAACGCCGTGGTGACCCCGACATGCGATGGTCTCCGGCGTTGTTCAAGACTGTAACCGAAGCCCCGGACCCTTGAGATAGTCGTCCGAACCGCGAGATGGATCACATATGGGAGGACCGCGACCGTGCTGGAAGAGGCCGAGCACTGGCTGAGCAGGCGTTCCTGGTCCGTCGCCGATCGCCCGCTGGACCTTCTGACCGCCGCCAAACGTGCCTCGGGCACCTCGGTGAGTGTCGTGCTGCCCGCGCTCGACGAGGAGGGGACGGTCGGCGAGATCGTCGCCGAGATCCGCCGCGCCCTGATGGAGCGGGCCCCGCTGGTCGACGAGCTCGTGGTGATCGACTCCGGCTCGACGGACCGTACGGCCGAGGTCGCGGCGGCGGCGGGCGCCAAGGTCGTGCACCGCGACGAGATCCTGCCGCGTGTCGCGGCCGTACCCGGCAAGGGCGAGGTGCTGTGGCGCTCGCTGCTCGTGACGAGCGGGGACGTCGTCGCGTTCGTCGACGCGGATCTGCGGGAGTTCTCCGCGGACTTCGTCTCGGGGATAGTGGGCCCGCTGCTCACCGACCCCGACGTGGCCTTCGTGAAGGCGATGTACGACCGTCCGCTGGGCGAGGCCGCGGGCCAGGGCGGCCGGGTGACGGAGTTGATGGCGCGCCCGCTCCTGAACATGCACTGGCCGCGCCTCGCGGGGTTCGTCCAGCCGCTGGGCGGCGAGTACGCGGCGCGCAGGTCGCTCCTCGAGCGGCTGCCGTTCCCCGTCGGGTACGGCGTGGAGCTGGGGCTGCTCGTCGACGCGCTGCACACCGTGGGCCTGGACGCGCTCGCGCAGGTCGACGTGGGGGTGCGCAGGCACCGCCATCAGGACGGGCAGGCGCTCGGCCGGATGGCGGCGGCCATCTACCGCACGGCGCAGCTGCGGCTCGCGCGCGGCCATCTCGTACGTCCCGAACTGACGCAGTTCGAGCGGGGCGAGCACGGCTTCGTCCCGCGGACGTACGCGGTCGACACCGAGGAGAGGCCGCCGATGACGGACGTCGCGGAGTACGCGCACCGACGCGTGGCGTGACCGCGGTGGCCGGTGAACCGCCCGGCCCGCATGATCCCGCCCCCACCGGGCACGGAACACATTCCAGCCGGGCGCCACGCGGAGTCCGGTCGTACGTTTGCCCGGCCCCTGGACGGGCTACGTGTTGCCACATGGTCTCCGAGTCCGCATCCACAGCAGCAGCGCAGGTACTGGTCGCGTCCAACCGCGGCCCCGTCTCGTACACCGTCGAGGAGAACGGGGAGCTGAGCGCCAGACGCGGCGGCGGCGGCCTGGTCTCCGGGCTCAGCGCCATCGGCGGCGACGCGGACGCCCTGTGGGTGTGCGCGGCGCTCGGCGACGGCGACCGCGAGGCGGTGCGGCGCGGCGTCGGGGAGCCCGGCGTACGGATGCTGGACATCGACGCGCGGGTCCACGCGGACGCGTACAACGGCATCGCGAACTCGGTGCTGTGGTTCGTCCACCACATGCTCTACCAGACCCCGCTGGAGCCGGCCTTCGGGCCGGAGTTCCGCGCGCAGTGGGCGGCGTACGAGGCGTACAACCGCGCGTTCGCCGAGGCGCTGGCCGCGGAGGCGGCGCCGGGGGCGGCGGTCCTGGTGCAGGACTACCACCTGACGCTGGTGCCGGGCATGCTGCGGGAGCTGCGCGACGACGTGCGCATCGGCCACTTCTCGCACACGCCGTGGGCGCCCGTGGACTACTTCAGGATGCTGCCGGACGACGTGGCGGAGCAGGTGCTGCGCGGGATGCTCGGCGCGGACCGGCTCGGCTTCCTGACCGGGCGGTGGGCCGACGCGTTCACCGAGTGCTGCGTGCGGATCGTCGGCGGGACCTCGGGGACCCGGATCGGGGTGCACGGGCTCGGCGCCGACGCGGACTTCCTGCGGGAGCGCTCGCGGCGGGACGACGTCGAGGAGCGGATGCGGACGCTGCGGGAGCAGGCGGGCGAGCAGGACGGCGAGAACCGGAAGCTGATCGTCCGGGTGGACAGGACGGAGCTGTCCAAGAACATCGTGCGGGGCCTGCTGGCCTACCGCGAGCTGCTCGACACCCACCCCGAGTGGCGCGAGCGCGTCGTGCACGTCGCCTTCGCCTACCCCTCACGGCAGGACCTCTCGGTCTACCGCGACTACACCGCGGAGGTCTCCCGGGTCGCCGAGTCGATCAACTCCGCGTACGGGACGCCCGGCTGGACCCCCGTCCTGCTGCACGTCGACGACGACTTCGCGCGCTCCCTCGCCGCCTACCGCATGGCGGACGTGGCGCTGGTCAACCCCATCCGCGACGGCATGAACCTCGTCGCCAAGGAGGTCCCGGTGGTCTCGGACGAGGGCTGCGCGCTGGTGCTCTCGCGGGAGGCCGGCGCCCACGAGGAGCTGGGCGAGGACGCGATCACGGTCAACCCCTACGACGTGACGGGCACGGCGCAGGCCCTGCACACGGCGCTCACCATGGCCCCCGATGAGCGGGCCGAGCGCACCAAGCGCCTGGCGTCGGCGGCCACGGCGCTGCCGCCGGCCCAGTGGTTCCTGGACCAGCTGCGGGCGCTCACGGGCTGACGCTCGGCCCGCGACCGGACGGCGCTCAGCCGCCGACGGCCGCCGCGATCGACGAGAGCAGCTCCACGACCCCCGCCGGGCCGTCCACCACCAGGTCGGCCCGGCCCGTCAGCTCCTCGACCTCCGCGCTGCCGCTGCACACGAGCAGGCCCGCGACACCGTCCGAGCGGAGCTTCTCCACCGCGCCGAAGGCGGGCAGGTCGCCGAGGTCGTCGCCCGCGTAGAGGACGGACTCGGCCCCCACCTCGCGCAGGTACTCCTCCAGGGCCACGCCCTTGTCCATGCCGGGCGGCCTCAGTTCGAGGACCATCCGGCCCGGCTCGACGATCAAGCCGTGCCGCCCCGCGAGCTCGGCGAGCGGCTCGCGCAGCGTCTCGTAGGCGGCCTGCGGGTCCGCGGCCCGGCGCGTGTGGACCGCGACGGCCCGGCCCTTCTCCTCTATCCAGGTGCCGCGCCAGGCGCCGATCGCGTCGAGGAACCCGGGCAGCTCGGCGCGGACGGCCGCGACGCCGGGGTGCGGTTCGGCGGCGTGCACCGTGCCGGTGACGGCGTCCCAGCGCTCGGCGCCGTAGTGCCCGAGGACGACGAGGTGCTCAAGACCCGCCGCGCCCGCGAAGCCGCCGTAGCGGACCGCGACACCCGCCGGGCGGCCCGTGACCACGGCGACCGACCGCAGGCGCGGGGCGAGCGCGGCGAGCGCGGGCACGGCGCCGGGGTGGGCGCGGGCCTGTTCGGGGTCGGACACGATCGGCGCGAGCGTGCCGTCGAAGTCGAGCGCCACGACGGCCCGTCCGGGCCGGGCGAGGAGGGCGGCGAGACCGTCGCGCCCTGCGGGCGTCACGGGCTCGGGCAGGCCGGGACGTCCGGGCCTGTCGGGCTGCGTGTACGTAGGGTCACCCATGGGCCCGACCTTAACCGGGTCAGCGCTCGTCGCGCCGTGACTCCCGCACGCGACGCAGCCGATTGACCGTAATCGGGTCGTGGGCGAGCGCGCGGGCGTCGTCGAGCAGGGCGTTCAGGAGCTGGTAGTAGCGGACCGGCACCATGCCGAGCTCCTCGCGGATGGCGCGCTCCTTGGCGCCGGGACCGGGCCACGAGCGCCGCTCCAGGGCGAGGACGGCCCGGTCGCGCGCGGAGAGGGCGGATGGGCCCCCCGGGTCCTGCGGGTCCCGTGCACCCTGCGGGTCCTGAGCACTCTGATCGCCCGGATCGCCCTGATCGCTCATACCGACACGCTAGCCGCCCTACGCCTGCTCCTGCCGTCGCCCTACTCGGCGTTCTCCTCGGTCACCGCGCGGTTCTGGATGCGCTTGAGGACCGAGTCGGGGCTGCTGCCCTTCTCGACCGTCTTGCCGATCTCCTTCTTGATGTCCGCGGAGACCTGCGCCCAGGACGTCTTGCCCACCGGGTAGAGCTGCGAGGTCGGAAGCTCGTCGAGGAACTTGCCGAGCTCGGTGTGGCCGCGGTCCTCGGCCATCGCCTGCGAGGCGGAGGTCGTCACCGGCAGGATGTCGTACTCGTTCGAGAAGTCGAGCACGTTCTTCTTGCTGTAGACGTAGTCGAGGAACTTGCCGGCCTCCTTGCGGTGGCCGTTCTGCTTGAACGCCATCATCCAGTCGGCGACGCCCATCGTGGCCTGCGCCTTGCCGTTGATGCCGGGCGCCGGCACCATGCCGAACTTCACGCCCTTCTTGGCGGCCATCTTCATCAGCGTCGGGTGGCCGTTGAGCATGCCGACCTCGCCACGCGAGAACGCCGCGAAGGCCTCGGCGCGGTTCATCTCGCCGGGCGCGGTCGGGCCGGTCAGTCCCTGTCCGACGAGGTTGTCCCTGAGCCAGGTGAACGTCTTCGCGTTCTGCTTGGAGTCGACGTCGTACGAGCCGACGTTGTCGGTGTAACCGCCGCCGCCGCTGAGCATCCACATCAGCGTCTCGGCGGGCGCCTCCTCGGGGCCGAGCGGCAGCGCGTACGGGATCTTCACGCCGCGCGCCTTCAGGGCCTTCGCGTCCGCCTGCAGCTCGCTCCAGCTCTGCGGCGGGGTGAGGTGGGCGTCCTTGAAGAGCTTGGTGTTGTAGAAGAGCAGGCGGGTGGAGGAGGCGAACGGCATGCCGTACTGGATGCGGTTGACCTCGCCGGCCCGGGAGAGCGGGGCCAGGAAGTCGGCCTGGGTGGCGATCGAGAGGAGCTCGTCGGCCTCGTAGAGCTTGCCCTGCGCGGCGTAGTCGGCGTACGCGCCGATCTGCGCCAGGTCGGGGGCGTCGCCCTTCTTGACCATCTCCTTGACCTCGCGGTCCACGTCGTTCCAGGAGTGGACGGTCACGTCGATCTTGATGCCGGGGTTCTCCTTCTCGAATCCCCTGGCCAGCTTGTCCCAGTACTTCTTGGAACTGTTCGCCGCGGAGTCGCCGTAGTCGGCGGCCACCAGCTTGAGGGTGACGTCGCCGGAGTCGCCGGGACCGCCACAGCCGGCGAGTACACCCGCCATGCCAAGTGCGGCCACCGCCGCGGTCAGTCCTGTCACGCGCCGCTGCACAGCTGTCCCACCCTCATCGCTTCCGCGTTCCGGGGCGCTCTGCGCCCCAATGCCCTTGAACTGCGAGTTTCCCCCGAGTCCGGACACAAGGTCTACACCACCCGGATATCACTTGTGCAACGGCGGTCCCAGGGGCCACAGCGGCCCCGGCTCGGCGGGCCGCCATTGCCGGGCCGGTCGGGCTGCTGCTATGCACGTGACGTTCTGCACAGCACGTCCCTGCACAGCACGTCCCTGCACAGCACACCGGAAACCCCGCACCAGTCCCGCACTGACCGAGGAGCCTTGGCGCATGTCGCGTACCGCAGCAGAGATAGCCACCCAGCCCGCTTGCTGGCGACGGGCGGTGGAGGCGGCCGCCTCCTTCGAGGGTTTGCCGAAGCCGGGTGAGCGGGTCGCCGTCACCGGATGCGGGACGTCGTGGTTCATGGCCATCGCGTACGCGGCCCTGCGCGAGGCGGCGGGTCTCGGCGAGACGGACGCCTTCGCGTCCTCGGAGTTCCCGGCCGGACGGACGTACGACCGGGTCGTCGCCATCACCCGCTCCGGTACGACGACGGAGGTCCTGGAGCTCCTGAACCGGCTGAAGGGCAAGGTCGCGACGCTCGCGCTGACCGCCGACCCGAAGACCCCGGTCATGGAGGCGGCGGACACCGTCGCCGTCCTGGACTGGGCCGACGAGGAGTCGGTCGTCCAGACCCGCTTCGCGACGACGGCCCTCGCCTTCCTGCGGGCCGGGCTCGGCGCCGTCCCCGGCCTCAAGACGGTGGACGAGGCGGCCCTCGACGCGGAACTCGCGGTGACCGAGCCGCTGCCGGCGCCGGTCCTTGGCGCCGAGCAGTGGACGTTCCTGGGGCGGGGCTGGACGTACGGGCTGGCGCTCGAAGCGGCGCTGAAGATGCGGGAGGCGGCGGGCGCGTGGACGGAGTCGTACCCGGCGATGGAGTACCGCCACGGCCCGATCTCCATCACCGGCCCCGGCCGGGTGACGTGGATGTTCGGCACACTGCCGGACGGCCTCGCGGGTGACGTGTCCCGCGTCGGCGGCGAGCTGGTCGCCCGCGAGGAGGAGGACCCCCTGGCCGACCTCGTCCGCGCCCAGCGCCTGGCGGTGGCCCTCGCGGAGTCCCGCGGCTTCGACCCGGACCGGCCGCGGAACCTTACGCGGAGCGTGATTCTGAGCTAGGGCCTGCGGCGCCTTGGACGGGGGCGGGGCTCGTTCCCCCCCCCGCCCGCGTCGCCGCCCCACCCCAGGACACTCCCACCAAAAACCCCCACCCGCACCACGCCGACCCCAAAGTGGACTAGACCTCTCACGGGGTGACGCGCGAGACTGTCCCCCGTGAGACACGTCATCGCCCTCGATGTGGGCGGCACCGGAATGAAGGCCGCCCTGGTAGGGGCGGACGGCACCCTGCTGCACGAGGCGCGCAGGCCCACCGGACGCGAACGGGGCGCCGACGCCGTCGTGGAGAGCATCCTCGGCTTCGCCGAGGACCTGCGGGCCCACGGCATCGCCCACTTCGGCGAACCCGCCGCCGCGGCGGGAGTAGCCGTCCCCGGCATCGTCGACGCCGAGCGCGGCACAGCCGTGTACGCGGCCAACCTCGGCTGGAGCGACGTCCCTCTGAGGGACCTTCTCAGCACCCGCCTGGAAGGCGTCCCCGTGGCCCTCGGCCACGATGTCCGCACGGGCGGCCTCGCCGAGGGCCGCATCGGCGCGGGCAAGGGCGCCGACCGGTTCCTGTTCGTACCGCTGGGCACCGGCATCGCCGGCGCGATCGGCATCGGCGGCGCCATCGAACCCGGCGCCCATGGCTCGGCCGGCGAGATCGGCCACATCGTCGTACGCCCCGGCGGCCCGCCCTGCGGCTGCGGCCAGCGCGGCTGCCTGGAGCGGCTCGCCTCCGCGTCCGCGGTGAGCGAGGCGTGGGCCGAGGCGAGCGGCGACCCGCAGGCGGACGCCGCGGACTGCGCGAAGGCCGTGGAGTCCGGCGATCCGAGGGCCCAGGAGGTCTGGCGGAACGCGGTCGACGCCCTTGCCGACGGCCTGCTCACCGCCCTCACTCTGCTGGACCCGCAGACCCTGATCATCGGTGGCGGTCTGGCCGAGGCCGGGGAAACGTTGTTCACGCCGCTGCGGGCCGCCGTCACCGCCCGCGTCGTCCAGTTCCAGACGCTGCCGGACATCGTCCCCGCGGCCCTCGGCGACACCGCCGGGTGCCTGGGCGCGGGCCTGCTCGCCTGGGACCTCCTCGACCGAACACCCGTCACCCCACACCCCGACCGAGACCCCAACCCCCATCACGACACCGACACCGACACCGACACCGACCCCACGGAGGTAACCACCTGATGGCCACTAGCAAGAGCAAGGTTCTCGCCGGTGCCCAGGTGGTACTGCCCACCGGAACCCTCACCAACGGCCGAGTGATCGTCGACGGCACCCGCATCAGCGGAAGCGCCCCTGCGCACGCCGAGACCCTCGACCTCACCGGCCACTGGGTGGTCCCCGGCTTCGTCGACATCCACAACCACGGCGGCGGCGGCGCCTCCTTCACCTCCGGCACCGTCGAGGACGTCCTCAAGGGCGTCCACACGCACCGCCTGCACGGCACCACCACCGTCGTCGCCTCCACCGTCACCGGCGAGATGGACTTCCTCGCCGAGCGCGCCGCCCTGCTCTCCGAACTCGCCGAGCAGGGCGACATCGCCGGCATCCACTTCGAGGGCCCCTTCATCTCCCCGTGCCGCAAGGGCGCCCACAGCGAGGGCCTGCTCAGGCACCCCGACCCCGCTGACGTCCGCAAGCTGATCGACGCGGCCCGCGGCCGGGCGAAGATGTGCACGCTCGCCACCGAGCTGCCGGGCGGCATCGAATCCGTACGTCTCCTCGCCGAGCACGGCGTCATCGCCGCCATCGGCCACACGGACGCGACGTACGAGCAGACGGTGGAGGCCATCGACGCGGGTGCCACCGTCGCGACGCACCTCTTCAACGCCATGCCGCCCCTCGGCCACCGGGACCCCGGCCCGATCACCGCCCTCCTGGAGGACGAGCGGATCACCGTCGAGCTGATCAACGACGGCACCCATCTGCACCCCGCCGCCTTCGAGCTGGCCTTCCACCACGCGGGCGCGGCCCGTGTCGCGCTCATCACCGACGCGATGGACGCGGCGGGCTTCGGCGACGGCCGCTACATGCTCGGCCCGCTGGAGGTCGAGGTGAAGGACAGCGTGGCGCGGCTGGTCGAGGGCGGTTCGATCGCGGGCTCGACCCTGACCCTGGACCGTGCGTTCAAGCGCTCGGTGACCGTCGACGGGCTGTCCGTCGAGGACACCGTCCGCGCCATCTCCGCCAATCCGGCGAGGCTCCTCGGCATGTACGACACGGTGGGCTCCCTGGAGCCCGGCAAGGACGCGGACCTGGTGGTCCTGGACGCGTCGTTCGACGTCAAGGGCGTGATGCGCAAGGGCGAATGGGTGGTCGAGCCCCTCTAGGGCCGCTGCCGAAAGCCCCAACACGGGTGAACCGGCCACCCGTTCACTCGCCGCGTGACAGAAGGCGGTTGGTCCTCACCCCTGGGCCAACCGCCTTCCGTTTGGCATGATCAGGTTCGTGTACGGGTCGTCGGCAAGGCACTTCGGGGGGTGGCACGGATGATCCTCACCGTCACGCTGAACGCCGCCGTCGACCTGACCTACCGCGTCCCCGCCCTCACCCCGCACGCCTCGCACCGCGTCACCGAGGTGACCGAGCGCCCCGGCGGCAAGGGCCTGAACGTCGCCCGCGTGCTCGCCGCCCTCGGCCACGACGTGACGGTCACCGGTTTCGCGGGCGGCGACACCGGCCGCTCCCTGCGCGCGCGGCTCGCCACCGAACAACCCCGCGTCACGGACGCGCTCGCCCCGATCTCGGGCGCCACCCGCCGCACCCTCGCCGTGGTCGACGCGGCGACCGGTGACACCACCCAGCTCAACGAGCCGGGCCCGACCGTCACGCCCGCCGAATGGACCGCCTTCCTGGCCGCCTACGAGGAGTTGGCGCACCGCCCGGGCACGGCGGCCATAGCGCTCTGCGGCAGCCTGCCGCCCGGCGTCCCCGTCGGCGCGTACGCCCTGCTCATACGCGCCGCACGCGCCGCCCGCGTCCCCGTCCTGCTCGACACCAGCGGCGAACCGCTGCGCCGCGGCGTCGCCGCCCGCCCCGACATCATCAAGCCCAACGCCGACGAACTCGCCGAGCTGACCGGCACCCACGAGCCGTCCCGGGCCACCCGCGACGCCCGCCGCAGGGGCGCGCACGCCGTGGTCGCCTCGCTCGGCCCCGAGGGGCTCCTCGCCGTGACGCCGGACGGCAACTGGCAGGCGCGGCCTCCCGAGCGCGTGCGCGGCAACCCGACCGGCGCCGGTGACTCGGCGGTCGCGGGGCTGCTCTCCGGGCTCGCCGAGCAACTGCCGTGGCCGGACCGGCTCGCCCGTGCCGTGGCGCTGTCGGCGGCGACGGTGGTGGCGCCGGTGGCGGGTGAGTTCGACCCCTCCGCGTACGAAGAGCTCCTGCCGCGGGTCGCGGTGAGCAACGCGGCGTCCGTACCCATGTAGAGGCTTCCGTACCCATGTAGAGCAGCCCACCGCACAACGGGGTGCAGCGCCCCGGGAATTGGGGAGCACGTGCCACTGGTCAGCACCGGAGAACTCGTCACGCGGGCGCGCGCGGCGGGGCACGGCGTCGCCGCGTTCAACGTCATCACCCTGGAGCACGCGGAGGCGGTCGCGCTCGGCGCCGAGCGGGCCGGAGCCCCGGCGATCCTGCAGATATCCGAGAACGCCGTGAAGTTCCACGGCGGCCTGCTCTCCGCGATAGCGGCGGCGACGGCGGCGGTGGCCCGCGCCTCCACGGCGCGGCTCTCCCTCCACCTGGACCACGTGACGGACGCCGAACTGCTGCGCGCGGCCCACCCGGAGGGCTTCAGCTCCGTCATGTTCGACGCCTCAAAGCTGCCGTACGGCGAGAACGTGAAGGCGACGGCGGACGCGGTGCGCTGGGGCCACGAGCGCGGCATCTGGGTCGAGGCGGAGCTCGGCACGGTGGGCGGCAAGGAGGGCGAGGCCCCGCTGGACGCGCACGCGCCGGGTGTCCGCACCGATCCGGTGGAGGCGGCCGCGTACGTGGCGGAGACGGGCGTCGACGCCCTCGCGGTGGCGGTCGGCTCCTCGCACGCGATGACGGAGCGCACGGCGTCCCTAGACCACGAGTTGATCGGCGCCCTCGCGGCGGCCGTGCCCGTGCCCCTCGTCCTGCACGGCTCAAGTGGCGTACCGGACGAGCAGATCCGCCGCGCCATCGCCTCCGGCATGGTGAAGATCAACGTGGGCACGGCCCTCAACACGGCGTTCACCGGCGAGGTCCGCGCCTACCTGGACGCCCACGAGAAGGGCGTCGACCCCCGGAAATACCTCGCCCCGGCTCGCGAGGCGATGGCCGGGACGGTGGCGGGCTTCCTGGGGCTGCTGACGTAACGCTGACGCAACCCCAGGAGGGCCCCATGGGGTCGCGGGGTCCGGCCTGATCCGAAAGACAGGCCCTAGCCGTTGCTGCCCTTCACGAGCCACATCTGGTCGATGTTCGCCCCGGTCGTCCCGCACAGGTCGCTCTGCGCGCAGGTGAGCGTGATGGTGTTGGTGCCCTTGGTGAGCTGGACCACGGCCCAGGTGTTGGTCCAGCCCTTGTCCCAGGAACCTTCCTCCGCGTGGGCGAAGTTCGTCATGTTCAGGGGGCGGGTCTGCTTCTTGCCGTTGACGAGGATGGTGGCGTTGGAGTCCTTGCCGGGCACGCCGTAGTTCACGCGCAGGCTGTACGAGCCGGACTTGGGGATGCCGTTGACGGTCCAGGTGACCTGGGCGCCGACCTTGTCGAACCCGGCCACGTAGACGCCGCCGTCCGCCTTGGCGCCCGCCACGTCGGACGCCGTCGTCGTGCCGCCCTCCAGCTTCAGGGCCTTCGCGTCCGTCTTGGGCAGGTCGACCTTCTTCTCGGGCTTCTTGCTCGGCTTCTCGCTCGGCTTGACGGACTCGGCCTGCGTCGGCTTCCCGCCGGCGTCCGTGTCGCCGCCGCTCTTGTCGTCGTTGCGACCGAAGATCATCGCGGCACCGATGCCGATGGCGACCACGGCCACCACGGCGATGGCGGCGATCAGCAGCCCCTTCGTGTTCGGCCCCCGGCCGCGGCCCCCGCCGCCGCCCGCGGGCGCGTACTGCGGCGAGGTGACGGGCGCGCCGCCTGGCTGGGCCTCCGGCGCGGTGTAGTGGGCGTTGGGCCGCCCATAGGGCTGCTGGGCCTGCTGCTGCGGCACCTGCTGGCCGTACGTCTGCTGCCCGTACGGCTGTTGGCCCTGCTGCGGCGTGTAGGGGCGCCGGTCGCCGACCGCCCTGACGTGGTTGTACGAGGAGCGGGGACCCGGGTACCCGTAGCCGCCCCCACCGCTGGGCGGGGTCGCTCCGGCCGCCTGTCCGTCCTCGTACAGGTAGCCGAACGGATCGTCGTCGCCCTGCGGCGCGCTCGGCGTGGTCTCGCCGTTATTGCCGGGCGTCATTCCCTGGTCACTCCCTCACATCGCTGACGCGGGGAGCCTACCCGGTCCGCACGGGCCCAAGGGGTGGCGTCCGCCTCATCGAGACCGCTACCCAGCCCGCCGGTGCTGCTTGGCACGGGAGCGTTTCTCCACGTACATCCGCTGGTCGGCCGAGTGCAACACCTCGTCGGCCGACATCCCGCAGTGCGCCCAGCCGATGCCGAAACTGGCCCCCACGCGGACGGCCCGTCCATCGACGCGGATCGGCGGGATGATCGCGTTCCGCAGCCGGACGGCAAGGTCCTGCGCGTCGGCGCGGCCGAGCCCGTCGGCGAGCACCACGAACTCGTCGCCGCCGAGCCGCGCCACCGTGTCACCGTCCCGCACCCCGCTGGTCAGCCGCCTGGCGACCTCGATGAGCACGGCGTCACCGGTGTGGTGCCCGAACCTGTCGTTGATCGACTTGAAGCCGTCCAGGTCGCAGAAGAGGACGGCGAGGCCCTTGGTGCCGTCGTCCACGTCGTTCTCCCCGCCCTCGGGGGCCACGGTGTGGACGTGGTGGTCGAACCCGTCGTCCTGCTGGTGGGCGGCGGGCCCGAAGTCGAAGCCGTGCTCGTAGGCGGCGTCGAGGGAGTCCACGGCGCTTGGCCGGCCCGCGTGCGGCCTGCGGCAGAGGCGGGCGCCGAGCCTGGCCCGCAGTTCGGCGGAGTTGGGCAGTCCGGTCAGCGAGTCGTGGCTGGCGCGGTGGGCGAGCTGGAGCTCGCGGCGCTTGCGCTCCTCGATGTCCTCGACGTGGGTCAGCAGGAAGCGGGGCCCGTCGGCGGCGTCGGCCACGACGGAGTTGCGCAGGCTCACCCACACGTACGTTCCGTCGCGCCGTGCGAGGCGCAGCTCGGCGCGGCCGCCCTCGGCGGAGGTGCGCAGGAGCGTCCCGATGTCTTCGGGGTGCACGAGATCGGAGAACGAGTAGCGCCGCATGGCCGACGCGGGCCTGCCGAGGAGTCGACAGAGCGCGTCGTTCGTCCGCAGGATCCGCCCGTGCTGGTCGCCGCCCATCTCGGCGATGGCCATGCCGGACGGCGCGTACTCGAAGGCCTGCCGGAAGCTCTCCTCGCTGGCCCGCAGTGCCTGCTGCTCCCGCTCCAGGCGCACCAGGGCACGCTGCATGTTGGCGCGCAGGCGGGCGTTGCTGATCGCGATGGCGGCCTGGAAGGCGTACATCTGGAGGGCCTCGCGGCCCCAGGCGCCGGGTCTGCGGCCGTTGCGGGGCCGGTCCACGGAGATCACGCCGAGCAGTTCGCCGCCGGCCGCGCCGGTCGCGTACATGGGGGCGAAGAGCCGGTCCGAGGGGTGCCACTCGTCCTCGAAGCGGGGCTCGGGCCCTTCGGTGTACCACTGCGGTACGTCGTCGTCGTCGAGGACCCAGCCCTCGGTGTACGAGATGAAGCGCAGGGCGCCCCAGGCCTCGCCCATGGCGAGGCGGCGCTCCCAGGCGTCCCTGGAGCCGACGCGTCCGGTGATGAGGGCCTCGGCGGAGGGGTTGCCCGCGAAGGCGGCGACGACGAGATCGCCGTCCGGGCGCACGAGATTGACACAGGCCAGCTCATAGCCAAGGCCGTTGACGACGCCGTCGGCGACGGTCTGCAGCGTGTCCGCCAGGCTCCGGGCCGTATTCAGCTCCGCTACCACCTGGTGCAGCTGCCGCAGGGTCGCAAGACGGACGTACGGCTCCGACTCGGTCTCCATGCTCGTTCTCCCCGAGACCTCGACAGCAACTCCAGGATGCGCAGCGCCCGCAGTGTTCCTCTGTGCCGTGTTCCTCTGTGCCGTGCTTCGTGATGCGTGCTTCTCCGGCGTGATTCGTGCTTCTCCGGCGCCTCTGCGGCAGTGGCCTCTTCCGCGCCCTTGTGCCATTGGTGCCCTCAGTGTCTTATTGCCACCGTCACTGAATCACAGCGAGCTGCTCACTCGGTACACAGGGTCAACAAAATATGGGCCCTGTGACTCAAGTCACAGGCGGGGCGCCGCCGTTGGTCCAGTCCCTTGGACTAGTCCACCGGCAAGAGGCACTGCGTGCCACGCGGGTCCTTCCCGGTCCCTCCCGGTGGTGTCGGCCGTCGGACCTAGGACCGGTCTGGGCCCAGAGCCCGATGTTTCGAGGCGTGCGTACGGGCTAGCTTCGAACTCGTGGCTCACGTACTGAAGACTCTCCCGGCCCCGCCCACCCCACGGCACCCGTCATCGGATGGGCATGCTGATGGGGTGAGCAACGACGAGTTCCGCGCGGCGATGTCCCGGCTGGCCGCGGGGGTGGTCCTGGTGACGGCGCGCGAGCCGGGCCTGGACCCGGACGACCCGGGCGCCCCCGCGGGCGAGGACGTGGGCATGACGGCCACGGCCTTCCTGTCGGTCTCCCTCGACCCGCCCCTGGTCATGGTGAGCCTGCGCGAGGGCTCCCGCATGGACGACCTGCTCGCCGAGCAGCCGCTGTGGGCGGTGTCGGTCCTGGCCGAGAGCCAGCGCCACATCGCGGGCCGCTTCGCCATGAAGGGCCGCATCAGCGACCGCCTGCTCTTCGAGGACATCCCGTACGTGCGGGGCGCGGTGTCGGGCGCCCCGCTGGTCGGCGGCGCGCTGGCGACCCTGGAGTGCCGCACGGAGCAGACGGTGACGGCGGGCGACCACACGCTGGTGATCGGCCGAGTCCTGACCGCGTCGCTGCCGAGCGGCGAGGGCGGCCCGCTGACGTACTTCCGGGGCAAGTACCGCCAGCTGGGGTAGGGCGCCGTAGGGGGGAGCGGGGGCCGCGCGAGCGGCCCGTCAGGGGCGCGGGGAACTGCACGAGCAACCACGACGCGGCCGCAGCCGCAACACCCGGGACCCCGGCAGACGCGCCTGCGGCTCCGTGAGGGGTGTGGGGCACGGACCACGGACCACGCAGCGCCCCGCACCCGCACCCCTGTCGGGACAGCGCTAGCCCCACCCCTGCCCGGAGCGCCCCCGCTTGGTCTCGCTGCGCGCCTTCTTCGTACGGAGGCGCCGTTCGTTGATGCCGCGAGGAACCTTCGTGGCACGCCGCGGCTTGGGCGGCGGCGCACTCGCCTCGGCGAGCAGGGAGGCGAGCCGAGCGGCGGCCATCTCCCGGTTCCGCCACTGCGAACGGTGCTCACTGGCCCGTACGCTGACGACGCCGTCGACGAGCCGGGAGGCCAGGCGCTCCAGGGCGCGCTCCTTCCACACCTCGGGGAGCGCGTCGGTGCCCGCGAGGTCGAACCGCAGCTCGACCTGGGAGTCACTGGTGTTGACGTGCTGCCCGCCCGGCCCGGAAGACCGCGAGAAACGCCACATGAGCTCGGCCTCCGGCAGGGAGACCGAACCGCGGATTACATAGGGACCGGACATGCCTCCATGGTCGCGCGCCTGTCGGGCTCACGTCACGCTCTTTTCCCGGGGCGCGGAAACCTACGGGTAAAGAAAGTAAAGCGAAGCGGAACCTTGGGGACCCCGGTCGGCGTTGGTAGGAGTGAAGGTAGCTTCGTCCCCAGTACGAAGCCCGTACGCACGGCCCGCGCAGGGCGGTGCGTCGTAAACGAGGGAAGGGACTCCCAACAATGGCAGTAAGCCTGTCCAAGGGTGGCAACGTCTCGCTCACCAAGGAGGCTCCGGGCCTGACCGCCGTCACCGTGGGGCTCGGCTGGGACGTCCGCACCACCACTGGCACCGACTTCGACCTGGACGCCTCCGCGATCGCGGTGAACACGCAGGGCAAGGTCTACTCGGACGGCCACTTCGTCTTCTTCAACAACAAGGCGACGCCGGACCAGACCATCGTCCACACCGGTGACAACGTCACGGGCCAGGGCGAGGGCGACGACGAGCAGATCAACGTGAACCTCGAAGGCCTGCCGGCCGACATCGAGAAGATCGTCTTCCCGGTCTCGATCTACGACGCCGAGAACCGCTCGCAGAACTTCGGCCAGGTCCGCAACGCGTTCATCCGCATCATCAACCAGGCGGGTGGCACGGAGATCGCGCGTTACGACCTCTCCGAGGACGCCGCGACCGAGACCGCCATGGTCTTCGGCGAGCTGTACCGCAACGGCGCGGAGTGGAAGTTCCGCGCGGTCGGCCAGGGCTACGCCTCGGGCCTGGTCGGCATCGCGCAGGACTTCGGCGTCAACGTCTGACACGACGTGACCTGCTGACACACCCGAAGGGCCCCGGCAAGACCTTGAGTTCTAGTGGTCGTTGCAACACCCCAGCTCAGGGGACGCGATGGCCATCGATTACAGCAAGCGACGCAAGCCCGCAGGGCATGCTCCGC
>NZ_JBHVYE010000046.1:0-38420 GCF_042881135.1 Streptomyces sp. NPDC058284 | reverse complement strand
CACGGGGGGGGGGGGGTGGTCGCGTCCGGGCCCGGCGCGGGGGGGGGGGGCGCCGCCCCCCAGGGGGGGGGGCCCCCCCCCGACGACGGTCCCGATGCTTACTTCTGCTTCACCTGAACGTCGGTGAAGATGGGGTCGCCGTCCTGGCCGTAGGGGATCTTGCCGAGGATGTTGGTCGACTGACCGCTGTTGACCTTGTAGAACCACAGCGGGATGGCCGGCATCTCCTTGACGAGAGTCTGCTCCGCCTGCTGGTACAGCTTCACGGTCTCGTCGAGCGTGGCGGCCTTGTCGGCCTTGGAGCTCAGCTCGTCGAACTTCTTGCTGGAGAAGCCGCTGGTGTTACCGGCGGCCTTCGAGCCGTACAGGTCGCGCATGAAGTTCGAGTTGACGGGGTAGTCGAGCACCCAGCCACCGCGGTACATGGACTTGACCTGCTTGTTGTCACGCGCGTTCAGGTCCGACTGGAAGGTCGGCTTGGACGCGCCGACACACTCGACACCGACGGCCTTGCGGATGCTGTTGCACACCGCGTCGACCCACGGCTTGTGGTCCTGGTCCGCGTTGAACTGGATCGAGATCTTGTTGCCCGGGACGCCGCCACCCTCCTTGATGAGGGCCTTGGCCTTGGCCGGGTCGAACTTGGCGACGTCACCGAGGGCGCCGTCCTTGTGGCCGAGCACACCGCGCGCGACGAAGGAGTCGGCCGGGGTACGCGTGCCGTGCAGCACCTTCTTGGTGATGGTGTCGCGGTCGATCGCCATGGACAGACCCTGGATGACCTTGGGGTCGATGTCCTTGAACTGCTTGGAGTAGAACGCCGGGACGATCGACTGGACCGCGGAGTACTCCTGGTCGATCGCGCGGTCGCCGAGGTCCTGCTTGTAGTTGGTCAGCGCGGTGGTCGGAACCTGCTCGATCCAGTCGAGGTTGTTCGAGCGCAGGTCCGAGTAGGCGGCGTCGGCGGTCGTGTAGTTCTTGAAGTCGATGCCGCCGTTCTTCGCCGCGTTCGGGCCCTTGTAGCCGTCGAACTTACGGACCTTGATCAGCTTGTTGTGGTCCCACGAGACGAACTTGTAGGGGCCGTTGCCGACGGGCTTCTGGCCGAACGCCTTCGGGTCCTTGAAGAAGGCCTCGGGAAGCGGCGCCCACACGTCGTAGCCGAGCTTGTACGCGAAGTACGAGACGGGGCTGTTGAGCGAGATGGTGAAGGTGTTGTCGTCGACGACCTTCAGGCCCGACATCTTGTCGGACTTGGGCTTGCCCTTCTCGGGGTGGACGTCCTCGTAGCCCTTGATGTCGGCGAACCAGCTGGAGTTGGTCTGGTTGTTCGACACGTTGGCCGACCAGTTCCAGGAGTCCACGTAGGACTTGGAGGTCACCGGGGTGCCATCGTGGAACTTCCAGCCCGGCTTGAGCTTGACGGTCCAGACGGAGGAGTCCTTGTTCGGCTTCACCGACTCGGCGTTGATGTTGACCAGTTCGCCGGAACCGGGCTTGTAGTCGACCAGGCCCGCGAAGACCGCGCGCAGCACGCGGCTGCCCTGGCTCTCCTTGGCGTTGGCCGGCTGCAGCGGGTTCTGCGGTTCGCTGAGCTGCGCGGTGACGATGCCCTTCGGGTCAGGCTTGCCCTTGTTCATGTCGTCACTGCTGTCGCTGCCGCCACCGCCGCAGGCGGTTGCCGCCAGAGTGACGGTTATCGCGCACGCGACCCACTTGGCGCTCTTGGCACCACGCATGGGTTCCTCCTCATGAGTCCACTTGTTCACTGCAAGAGGGGGTACGTGCAACCACGCCGACACCCCTGACGGCGAAGATCGAGTACCCCAGTGTGCTCGTGAGTCGGCGCTCCCCACAGCGCGTGACCCATTGACCCGAGCTATACGCGGTCAACTATTAGCCATGCGGTACCGGTCGACCACACCCTTTTGGTCTCGGTTCAATCACACCTGACGCGTACAACTTCCAAAATCCGGACAAACCGATCCGAGATAGATGGTTGCGAAACGGACGTGTTACACATCTAACGGTCAGTGACGTCCGGATAGCGGACGTTCTCCAGCCAAAAACCGGTTGCCGGGAACCTCTTGACGGGCCGTGGCCACACCGTACCGTCAGCGAAAACGCCGGAGGCCGACCTCCGCCCCTGCTCCCTCGGGAGCGGCGGAAATCGGCCTCGTGAGCGGCGAACTGCCCCTGACTGCTTACCTCAGCGGGTCAGTTGTGCTTGGTGTCGGTTGTCCTCGGTGTCAGTTGTGCTTGGCGCGGGACGCGGAGCGGCCGCGCTCCTTCTGGTCCAGGACGACCTTGCGGATGCGCACGGCCTCCGGGGTCACCTCGACGCACTCGTCGTCGCGGCAGAACTCCAGGGACTGCTCCAGGGACAGCTTGCGCGGCGGCACGATCGCCTCGAAGGAGTCGGCGGCGGCCGAGCGCATATTGGTGAGCTTCTTCTCCTTGGTGATGTTCACGTCCATGTCGTCGGCGCGCGAGTTCTCACCGACGATCATGCCCTCGTACACCTCGGTGCCGGGCTCGGTGAAGAGCACGCCGCGCTCCTGGAGGTTGGTCATCGCGAAGGCGGTGACCGTGCCCGCGCGGTCGGCGACCAGCGAGCCGTTGTTACGGGTCTTCAGCTCGCCGAACCACGGCTCGTGGCCCTCGTGGATGGAGTGGGCGATGCCGGTGCCGCGGGTGCTCGTCAGGAACTCCGTACGGAAACCGATCAGACCGCGGGACGGCACGACGAACTCCAGGCGGACCCAGCCGGAGCCGTGGTTCGACATGTTGTCCATGCGGCCCTTGCGGACGCCCATGAGCTGCGTGACCGCGCCCATGTGCTCCTCGGGCACGTCGATGGTCATGCGCTCGACCGGCTCGTGCGTCTTGCCGTCGATCTGCTGGGTGACGACCTGCGGCTTGCCGATGGTCATCTCGAAGCCCTCGCGGCGCATCTGCTCGACGAGGATGGCGAGCGCCAGCTCACCGCGGCCCTGCACCTCCCAGGCGTCGGGGCGCTCGGTGTCCAGGACGCGCAGCGAGACGTTACCGATCAGCTCGCGGTCCAGGCGGTCCTTCACCTGGCGGGCGGTGACCTTGCGGTCCTTGACCGCGGACTTGGCGTCCGCGCCCTTGCCGGTGCCGCCACGGCCGACCAGCGGCGAGGTGTTCGTACCGATGGTCATGGAGATCGCCGGCTCGTCGACCGTGATGAGCGGCAGCGCGATCGGGTTCTCCGGGTCGGCCAGGGTCTCGCCGATCATGATGTCGGGGATACCGGCGACCGCGCAGATGTCACCCGGGCCCGCCATCTCGGCCGGCTTGCGGGTGAGCGCCTCGGTCATCATCAGCTCGGTGATGCGGACGTTGGCGATGGTGCCGTCGCGCTTGATCCACGCGACCGTCTGGCCCTTGCGCAGCTCGCCCTGCTCGACGCGGAGCAGCGCGATGCGGCCGAGGAAGTTGTCGGCGTCGAGGTTGGTGACGTGCGCCTGCAGCGGCGCGGCCTCGTCGTACGTCGGGGCCGGGACGTGCTCCAGGATCGTGGAGAAGAACGGCTGCAGGTTGGTGGAGTCCGCCGGAACCGTGCCGTCCTCCGGCTTGGTCAGCGAGGCGACGCCGTCACGGCCGCACGCGTAGACGATCGGGAACTCGATCTGGTCCTCGTCCGCGTCGAGGTCGAGGAAGAGGTCGTACGTCTCGTTGACGACCTCGTCGATGCGCGAGTCGGGGCGGTCCGTCTTGTTGATGCACAGGATGACGGGCAGCCGCTGCTGGAGGGCCTTGCGGAGCACGAAGCGGGTCTGCGGCAGCGGGCCCTCGGAGGCGTCGACCAGCAGGACGACCGCGTCCACCATCGACAGACCGCGCTCGACCTCGCCACCGAAATCGGCGTGGCCGGGGGTGTCGATGATGTTGATCGTGATCGGGTCCCCGCCGTCCTTGGGGTGATACTTCACCGCCGTGTTCTTGGCGAGGATCGTGATGCCCTTCTCACGCTCCAGGTCGTTCGAGTCCATCATGCGGTCGTCGAGGGACTCTGCGGCGTGCGCGGCGAAGGAACCGGCCTGCTTGAGCATGGCGTCGACGATGGTCGTCTTGCCGTGGTCGACGTGAGCGACGATGGCGACGTTACGGATGTCGTGGCGCGTGGCCATAGTGCGGCGTACTCCTGGAGTGAGTGGATGGTCGCACGCACCTCTGAAGTACGCGAACCCTGCCGGGCTGGACACGCCACGGCCTCACCCCAGTCTACGGGCCTTCCGCGGAGGCAGCCTCCGCGGGGGCGTCGCGGGGGCTGCCAAAGGTGGGGGAACTTCAACGAAACAGCAGGTCAATGGGTGGATACGAGCTTGCCCGCCGGGGCGGCCGGCGGGCAAGAGAGTTGAGCGGAATCTGAGCAGACGCGCCCTCGGCGAGGGGTGTCCACGGGCGGCTTGTGCTGCTTGTGCCGGTTGGTGGCCCGCTCGCTACTCGGCGGCCGGCAGTCCCGGCGGCTTCGTGCCCGGCTTCAGGAAGCCGATGTCCTCGTACTGCGGGGACTGGAAGCCGAACGCTCCGGCGTTCGCCAGGTTCGGGCGGGCCGCCATCAGCTGGGGACGCTGGTAGAGCGGAATGGACCCGGCCTCGGCCCAGATCCGGGCGTCGGCCTTCTTGACCAGGGAGCGTGACGTTTCTTCATCGAGCTCGGAGACCGCCTGGTCGAAGAGCTGGTCGATGTGGTCGGTGCCGACGCGCGTGTAGTTCTGCTCGACGTTCAGCGAACCGTCCGCGGCCGGGACCGGCTTGGCGAAGATCGGCCGGGCGTCGGTGGCGGGGAAGGCCGAAGCGGGCCAGGAGTACAGGGCTAGGTCGTACTGGCCGGACGCGATGTGGTCCTTGAAGTAGCTGGCGTCGGAGACCTTCGAGGTCTCCGTGCGCACGCCGATCCTCTCCAGCATCCGCGAGATCCGGTCGGCCACCGCGCGCAGCGGCTCCGAGCCGTCCCCGGAGGGCAGCACGAAGCGCAGGGTGAGGGGCTTGCCGTCCTTGGCGAGCGGGCCCGCCGCGACACCGGTGGCTCCCTTGGGGGCCGCGGTGCCCTTGGGGGCGTACGCGCCCGGGGCACCGCCCTTGGCCTGGTCCCTGCCACCCGCCTTGGCCTTGGCCCGCTTGTCGCTGTGCTTGGGCTGGTCGCCCGGCTCCTTCTTCTTCTCCTTGTCGGTCTCGCCGGGCGCCGCGAGGACGTCGGCCTGCCGGTTCAGGGCGGCCCGCTGGTAGGCGGCCGCGGGCGCCGGGGCGAGCACCGTGGTGCCGGTGTCGACGGGCTTGCCGTCGTCCTCGCCGACGATGTACGTGCCGTCGTCCGACGAGTCCTTGCCCGAGTCCGCCTCCGACTTCTTCGCACCGGCCTCGCCGCCCGCCGTCTTCGGCCCCTTCTCCTTCTCCTTCTTCCCCTTCAGCAGCGCGCCCGGCGTCCAGCCCGCGTCCGCGAGCAGCGCCCGCGCCTCGGCGGTGTCCTGCTCGCCGAGCGCCCCGCTGTTGTCCGCGTACGCCTGCTGCCCGGCGAGGGCGAGATGGCTGCCGACCGGCACGGCGGGCAGGCCGAGCGGCTTGAGGACGGCCTTGGCGAGTTCCTCGCGGTCGAGGGCGCGGGCCACCGCGCGGCGCACGCGGTCGTCGGCGAGCGGGCCCTCGGAACCGTTGAGGGCCAGCTGGGTGTAGGCGGGCTCCAGGGACTTGCGGACCACGTAGCCCCGCAGCCCGTCCTGTTCGGCCACGTACTTCTTGACGGCCTTGCGGGTCTTGGCGCGGGCCGCTCTCTCCGCGCCGGCGGCCTCCGCGTCGGAGCCGTGGGCGACGGCCCAGGAGCGCAGCGCCTTGGCGGGGGTCAGCGCGGCGGCGGGGCCGTGCGCGGGCGGGCCCTGGGCGCCCTTGTCCCGGGCGGCCAGGGAGATACGTTCCGCCGCCGCCGGATCGACCGCGGCGAGGTCGACCTTGCCCTGGGCGAGCGCCCCGGCCCGCTCGGCGCGCTTCACCTCGCGCAGCACGATCCTGTCGAGCTTGGCCGGACGGCCCCACCAGCGCGGGTTGCGCGTCAGCGTCACATCACCGGCCTTGCGGTCGATGTCCGCGAGGGCGAAGGGGCCGGCGGTCGCCTTCAGCTTGCGGCGCGCGCCGTCGTTGAAGGAGTCCGGGGTGCCCATGACCTGCTTCGGGTACAGCGGCGAGAAGAGGGAGCGCCAGTCCGCGTACGGCTTGGCGAAGGTGACCCGCACCTGGAGGTTGTTCGCGCCGCGCTCGATCTTCTGGATGCGGTCGTAACCGGCGTTCCGCGCCGTCCAGTACGCGGTGTCCTTGCCGGAGAGGGCCCGCCACTGCGCGGCGAAGTCGTCGGCGCCGATCTCGCGGCCGTCGCTCCAGACCGCCTGCTGGTTGAGCTTGTACAGGACGACCTGCTGCGGCTCGCGCTCGACGACCTCCGCGGACTCCAGGAAGTCGCCGTTGCGCTGCGCCCTGCCCTGCGCGTCGAGCCGGAACAGGGACGGCAGGACGGCGCCCGCCACCCGTGAGGTCGCCTCGTCGGCGTCGGACTGGAAGGAATTGAGCGTCTCGGGCAGCGCGTCGACCGCCCAGTTCACGGTTCCGCCGTCGGCGACCAGGTCCCGGGCGGCGGGAGCGACGTCCTGGCCCGCGGTCGGCCGGCCCGCCTCGTCGTTCGAGCTGCAGCCGGCGAGGGCGGGCAGAATCAGCACCCCCGTCGCGAGGAACACGACAGATGAGGCTCTGACGCGGTCGTGGGACATGGCTGGTACCTCCGGGGTCCGGGGCTCGCCCGGCCGCCCGCTACCGGGACCGCGCCGGGTTTGATCACGTTTGGCGGTATATGGTGCTGATCACATCTATCGCCCCACTGAAGGGGACGGGACCCGTACTGCGGGGGAGGCACGACGGGGGGCGCGCGTTTGCCACTCGTGCGGCCCAACGCGACGACGGGGTACGCCGTCGGTCGCGGCCACCGGGACAGGCGCGTGATCCGGCGCGTTCACCGCTCCCGATCCGGTAATCGGTGCAGATCTCTTCACAAGCCGGGATGTGGCGCGCGACACTCGCAGGCGCATGAGCGTTGCCACCGCACCCCCGAAGTGAGGGCAAGTAATGGCTCTGCACGACGAATTGACGGCCGTACAACGATGTGTGGACGACCTGGTCCGCACGGTCGGCAGGCTGGAGCAGCAGGCCGACGGACAGCTGACGGGTGTCGACGTACGCCGGGTGCGTACGGACACCGACCACCTGCGCGAGAGCGTGGCCCTGCTGCGCGCCTCCGCCCTGCCACCGGCACCCCGCACCGAACCGCTTCCACGCGAATTCGTGACCATCCCCGACGCGCCGTACGACAGCTCCCTGTGGGCGGACTCCGGGGACCTCGACGACGAGGGCCTGGGCGGCTGCGACCGCCGCGCGCCCTGACCTCCGTTCCCGTCCGCCCCGCACCGCCCTCCGCACGCCGCACGCACGCACTCGCAGAGCCTCTCCCCGACCCGAGGACGAAGGAGTGGAGCCTCGTTGGCCACCGGCACGGAACCCCAACCGAAGAGCGGAACGGCCCCCGGCGGCGGCGTGCGCGACGGCACGCGCGCCGCCATCACCGCTGCCCATCTGCGCACCGACCGCTGGTGGCTGGCGCCCGCGGCGACCGCCGCCGGACTGCTCGCCTTCGTCGTCTACTCGACCTGGCGGGCGTTCGCCAACGCCGACTACTACGCGGCGCCCTACGTCTCGCCGTTCTACTCGCCGTGCGTCGCCGAGAACTGCGAGCCCATGCGCTCCGGCCCCAACTGGGAGATCTTCGGCAGCTGGTGGGGCCTCTCCCCCTCGGTGCTCATCCTGATCTTCCCGCTCGGCTTCCGGCTGACCTGCTACTACTACCGCAAGGCCTACTACCGCGGCTTCTGGGCGTCACCGCCGGCCTGCGCGGTCGCCGAGCCGCACAAGAAGTACACGGGCGAGACCCGCTTCCCGCTGATCCTGCAGAACATCCACCGGTACTTCTTCTACGCCGCCGTGCCGGTGGCGGGCATCCTCACGTACGACACCGTCCTGGGCTTCCGCGACGAGCACTACGAGTGGGGCCACATGGGCCTCGGCACGCTCGTCCTCCTCGTCAACGTCGTACTGATCTGGATCTACACGCTCTCCTGCCACTCCTGCCGCCATGTCATCGGCGGCAAGCTCAAGCACTTCTCCAAGCACCCGGTGCGGTACCGCCTGTGGCAGTGGACGGGCAAGCTGACCAGTCGTCACATGCTGCTCGCCTGGACGTCACTGGCGAGCGTGGCGCTCGCCGACCTCTACGTCTACCTGGTCGCGAGCGGCGCCTTCGACGATCCGCGCTTCTTCTAGACGATCCGCGCGACTTCTACGCACTACTTCTTCGCGCTACTTCTTCGCACTACTTCTAACGGACAGGACCCTCGGAATGTCTCAAGTGGAGCGGCAGCAGTGGGACGTCGTCGTGGTGGGGGCCGGGGGCGCGGGTCTGCGGGCCGCCATCGAGGCGCGTGAGCAGGGCGCCCGTACGGCCGTGATCTGCAAGTCGCTGTTCGGCAAGGCCCACACGGTGATGGCCGAGGGCGGCATCGCCGCCTCCATGGGCAATGTGAACTCCGGCGACAACTGGCAGGTCCACTTCCGCGACACGCTGCGCGGCGGCAAGTTCCTCAACCAGTGGCGCATGGCCGAACTGCACGCCCGCGAGGCACCGGACCGCGTGTGGGAGCTGGAGACCTGGGGCGCCCTCTTCGACCGCACCCCGGACGGACGCATCTCGCAGCGCAACTTCGGCGGACACGAGTACCCGCGCCTCGCCCACGTCGGCGACCGCACCGGCCTGGAACTCATCCGCACGCTCCAGCAGAAGATCGTCTCGCTGCAACAGGAGGACTACAAGGAGTTCGGGGACTACGAGGCCCGCCTGAAGGTCTTCCAGGAGTGCACGGTCACCCGAGTCCTGAAGGAGGAGGACGGCGGCCTCGCCGAGGGCGGCCGGGTCTGCGGGACCTTCTGCTACGACCGCGAGTCCGGCCGCTTCTTCGTCCTCGAGGCACCTGCCGTGGTCCTTGCGACCGGCGGCATCGGCAAGTCCTTCAAGGTGACGTCGAACTCGTGGGAGTACACGGGCGACGGGCACGCGCTCGCGCTGCTCGCCGGTGCTCCGCTGCTCAACATGGAGTTCGTGCAGTTCCACCCGACGGGCATGGTCTGGCCGCCGTCGGTCAAGGGCATCCTCGTCACCGAGTCAGTGCGCGGCGACGGCGGGGTGCTCCGCAACTCCGAGGGCAAGCGGTTCATGTTCGACTACGTGCCCGACGTCTTCAAGGAGAAGTACGCGCAGTCGGAGGACGAGGGCGACCGGTGGTACGACGACCCGGACCACAACCGCCGTCCTCCCGAACTCCTCCCCCGTGACGAGGTCGCGCGGGCCATCAACTCCGAGGTCAAGGCGGGCCGAGGATCCCCGCACGGCGGAGTGTTCCTCGACGTCTCCACGCGCATGCCGGCCGAGGTCATCAAGCGCCGGCTGCCTTCCATGTACCACCAGTTCAAGGAGCTTGCGGACGTCGACATCACCGCCGAGGCGATGGAGGTCGGCCCGACCTGTCACTACGTGATGGGCGGCATCGCGGTCGACTCCGACACCGCCGCCGCGCGCCGCGTCGCCGGGCTCTACGCCGCGGGCGAGGTCGCGGGCGGCATGCACGGCTCCAACCGGCTGGGCGGCAACTCCCTCTCAGACCTGCTGGTCTTCGGGCGGCGCGCGGGCCTGCACGCGGCCCGGTACGCCGCGGGACTCGCCGCCCGGCCACCCGTGGACGAGGTGCAGATCGACACGGCGGCCGCCGAAGCGCTGCGGCCGTTCAGCGCGGAGGGCCCGCAGGACGGGGCGACGCCGGAGAATCCGTACGCCCTCCATCAGGAACTGCAGCAGACGATGAACGACCTGGTCGGCATCATCCGCCGCGAGGCCGAGATGGCACAGGCCCTGGAGAAGCTGGCGGAGCTGCGGGTCCGGGCGCGACGGGCCGGTGTCGAGGGCCACCGCCAGTTCAACCCCGGCTGGCACCTCGCCCTCGACCTGCGCAACATGCTCCTGGTCAGCGAGTGCGTCGCGCGGGCCGCCCTGGAGCGCACCGAGAGCCGCGGCGGCCACACCCGCGAGGACCACCCGGCGATGAGCCGCGAGTGGCGCCGCGTCAACCTGCTCTGCCAACTCGCCGACCCCACCGAGGGGTTGGCCGCCACCGATTCCGTACGCGGCCAGATCGACCTGGTCCGCACGGAGACCGAGCCCATCCGCCCCGACCTGCTCGCCCTCTTCGAGAAGGAGGAGCTGGTCAAGTACCTGGCTGAAGAGGAGCTGTACGAATGAGTTCGTACGACGCGCGGTTCAAGGTCTGGCGCGGGGATCTCGGCGGCGGCGACCTGGAGGACTTCAAGGTCGAGGTCAACGAGGGCGAAGTGGTGCTCGACATCATCCACCGGCTCCAGGCCACCCAGGCGCCCGATCTGGCCGTGCGCTGGAACTGCAAGGCGGGCAAGTGCGGTTCGTGCTCGGCGGAGATCAACGGCCGGCCGCGGCTGATGTGCATGACGCGGATGTCGGTCTTCGACCCCGACGAGGTGATCACGGTGACGCCGCTGCGGGCGTTCCCCGTGGTGCGGGACCTGGTCACGGACGTCGGCTTCAACTACACGAAGGCGCGCGAGGTCCCGGCGTTCGTGCCGCCCGCGGATCTCGGTCCCGGCGAGTACCGCATGCAACAGGAGGACGTGGACCGCCCGCAGGAGTTCCGCAAGTGCATCGAGTGCTTCCTGTGCCAGGACACGTGCCACGTGGTGCGCGACCACGAGGAGAACAAGACGGCCTTCGCCGGGCCGCGCTTCCTGATGCGCGTCGCCGAGCTGGACATGCACCCACTGGACGCGGCGGCGGAGTCCGGCCTCGACCGCAAGCGGACGGCACAGGACGAGCACGGGCTCGGCTACTGCAACATCACCAAGTGCTGCACGGAGGTGTGCCCCGAGGGCATCAAGATCACGGACAATGCGCTGATTCCCCTGAAGGAACGGGCGGTTGACCGCAAGTACGATCCGCTGGTGTGGCTGGGGGACAAGATTCGGCGGCGGGCGGAGTAGCGGGGTAGCTGCGCGTAACGGGGGGGGCGGATCGGGGCGGGGCCCGGGCCGGGGCCCGGGCCGGGGCCGGGGCCGGGGCCGGGGCCGGGGCCGGGGCCGGGGCCTCTGGGGGTAATCCCCCAGGTGGGATTTCCATGATTTCCCCCATGGTCGCGGGGGGTCGGTGACGATCAGCATGGAGGCATGACTTCTCGTGTTTCCGTGGCTCGCCGTTCACTGACCCGCCGTTCACTGACCCGCCGTTCACTGACCCGCCGTTCATTGACCCGCCGTTCACTGGTCGGGCTCGCGGTCGCGGGGCTCGCGACGACCGCGGGGGCTCTCCCCGCGTCCGCCTCCGCGCCCAGCGCGTCCGCCACCGCCCCCGCCACCGCGGTCCACCTGCCCGCGCCCACCGGGCCGCACGACATCGGCACCGTCTCGGCCCGGCTCGTCGACCGTTCCCGGCACGACCCATGGGTGCGCTCGCAGCCGTACAGAGAGCTGATGATCAGCGTCTGGTACCCGGCGGCGCCTGACCACGCGGGCTCCGGGCACCGCCGCGCCCGCTACATGGAGCCGGGCGCCGCAGCTCGCTGGGACGCCACCGCACCGCACGGAATCCCCCGGGGCGCGATCGACTTCGCCGCCCTGCGCACACACGCCCGGCAGGGAGCGCCCGCGGACACCGGCGACGGGCGGCGCCCCGTCCTGGTGTACGCGGCGGGCGCGGGCGACCCGCGCACCTGGGGCACCGCCCTGGTCGAGGAGATGGCGAGCCGCGGCTATGTCGTGGTGACCGTCGACCACACCTATGAGAACCCCGGGGTGCAGTTCCCCGACGGCTCGGTCAAGGACGACGGACCGCTCCGCAAGGCGCTGGCGGAGGCGCAGAAGAACAACACCCTTCCAAAGCTCCTGAAGCGGACCCTCGACACCCGGGTCGCCGACTCCCGGTTCGTCCTCGACCGCCTCGGCTCACTGCCGCACGGCCTCTCCCGGATCGTCGATCGCCATCGCGTGGGCATGTTCGGCCAGTCGGCGGGCGGGATCGCCGCGGCCGAGACGATGTACGAGGACCGGCGGGTCACGGCCGGAATCGACCTGGACGGCACGTTGGAGTACAACTCCGAACCCCACGGCACGAACCTGATGCCGGTCGCGCGGCACGGCCTGGACCGGCCGTTCCTGCTCATGGGCCGGGCGGGCAACGACCGCAGGACCGAGCCGTCGTGGCGCTCGTTCTGGTCCCACAGCACCGGCTGGAAGCGGAACCTGACGCTGCGCGGCTCGCTGCACCAGACGTACACCGACCTGTCCGCGCTGCTGCCGCAGGCCGGCGTGCCCGGAAAGGTCCTGGAGCAGAACATAGGCACGGTCGACCCGGCACGGGCGGTGGCGGCGCAACGGGCGTATGTGGCGGCGTTCTTCGACAGATGGCTGCGGGGAACGGACGACGGCCTGCTCGACGGGCCGTCGGGGCGGTATCCGGAGGTGGAGTTCGCGGGGTGATTCGTGGGGCGAGATCGGCCGCGCTGGGGCGTTGCCTGCGGCTGCTGAGGGGGGCTTGGGCTTTCGGCAGCCGTCCCCGGCACCGACAGCCGGCCCCGGCCCTGGCCTCGCACTCACCACTCGCCTCCCGCCACTCACTACCCGCCACCCGGCGCTCACCGTCCCTGCGGACCCCGCCTCCCAGGTCGCGGGAACGGGAGGTCCGCCCTACGCTCCGGAATGTGACGCCGCCCCCGCGCACGGTCGCCGCGAGGGCAGCAGGGGCCGTGGCGGCCGTGCTGCTCGGGGGGTTCGCGGTGCTGTATCCCTCGGGCGCGGTCGCGGACGAGCCGGTCACGCTCTCACGTACCGGGCAGGTCACCGACCGGACGGACCCGCTCGGCGACCACGAGTGCGCCGTCGAGCGGGCGCTCGACCGGCTCCACGACGACCGCGGTGCGCAGCTCTTCGTGGTCTGCGCGCACGACTTCACCGGCCGCTCCGCGCAGCGTTGGGCGTACGCCACCGCCATGGGCGACGATGCGCGGCTCAGCGCCGCGCACCTCAGCGACGCGCAGCTCCGGGACGTGGTCACCCACTATCGCTCGATGCTCGCCGACGCTCCGGTTCCCAGCCCGTCGATCACCCCCGGTTCGGCCGACCCGGGTGGCATGAGCGGCAAGGGTGGTAGGAACGGCGCGGGCGGCGCGGGCGGCGCGGGCGGTTCCATGAACGGCGACCTCGTGCTCCCCGTGGCGGTGGCGTGCGCGGCCGGGATCGCCGCGGCGGTCACCTGCAAGCGGCGCAGGAAGCGCGTCGCCACCCGTACGACGCCCGGCGGCGGACGGGGCCAGCGGGCGGGCGGCGATACCGGCGGCCCCGGCCCCGGCCCCGGCCTCGTCCCGCTCCCCGAGCTCGACGAGGAGGCCCGCCTGCTTCTCGTGGAGACCGAGGCCGCGGTCCGCACCGGCGCCGAGGATCTAGGTTCCGCTGTCGCCAGGTTCGGCGAGGAGGCGGTCAGACCCTTCGGTGAGGCCCTCGCGTACGCGCAGGCCGAGCTGGCGGCGGCGTTCCGGCTGCGGCAAAAGCTCGACGACGCGTTCCCTGAGGACGATCCGACCAGGCGCCGCATGCTGGGCGAGATCGCCGCCCGGTGCACGGACGCGGGCCACCGCCTGGACGCCGCGAGCGCGGGCCTCGACCGGCTGCGCGCCCTGGAGAAGAACGCGCCGCAGACCGAAGGGGCGACCCGTCGGTGGCGCGGGCGAAGGCCGCCGGGGAGCAGAACCGGATGACGGACGCGTCCCGGCACACCGACGTCCGGGAGACGCGGTCCGAGGAGAGGCACCCGCGTCTGCCGTCAGCCCTCAGGCGACCCCAGACCACAGGCATCCCACCTCACACCCCCACCTCACCCCTCCCTCCTCACCTCTCCCTCCTCATCCCTCAGAACAGGCTGAGCAGCGCCTCCGCCGCGTCCATCGGCTCCGACTCCCCCGGCAGCGCGAGTTCGAACCACACGGTTTTGCCGTGCGGTGTCCTGCGCGAACCCCACGCCGCGCTGAGCAGTCCGACCAGTTGGAGTCCGCGCCCGCCCTCGTCGGTGTCCCTGGCCCGGCGGCGGCGTGGCTGGACGAAGCCGCCGTCCCACACCTCGCACACCAGCGTGCGGTCGAGCAGCAGGCGTAGCCGGATGTCGCCCTCGCCGTACCGCAGGGCATTGGTGACGAGTTCGCTGACCAGCAGCTCCGCCGTGTCGCAGAGCCGGTCGAGATCCCAGGAGCGCAGCTGGTCGCAGGCCAGTTCGCGGGCGCGGCCGACCGACTGCGGCTCACGCGGCAGCGTCCAGTCGCCCACGTGCTCGGCGGGCAGGCCCTGGACGCGTGCCATGAGGAGGGCGATGTCGTCCTCCCCGTGGTGGGTGTCCAGCGTGTTCAGGACGTGGTCGCAGACGTCCTCCAGGACGGGCGGCGCGTCGTTGAGCGAGCTGACCAACGCGTTGAGGCCCTCGTCGAGCGGGTGGTGGCGGGATTCCACGAGGCCGTCGGTGTAGAGCGCGAGGAGGGCGCCCTCGGGGAGTTCGACCTGGACGTCCTCGAAGGGCTCGCCGCCGACGCCGAGCGGCATGCCCGGCGGCACGTCGAGCATGAGCGCGCTCTCGCCGGGCTCCACGAGGACGGGCGGCAGATGGCCGGCGTTGGCGAAGGTGCAGCGGCGGGTGACGGCATCGTAGACCGCGTACACACAGGTGGCGAGGTAGACCTCGCCGAGGTCCGCGTCCGCCGCCTTGCGCGCCGCGCGGGAGGCCTGCTGGGGTCCTGCCGGGTTACCGAGGCCGCTGGCGATCTCGTCCAGGGCGGAGAGCACCTCGGCGGGCTCCAGGTCGAGGAGTGCCAGGGTGCGCACGGCGGTGCGCAGTTCCCCCATGGCGACGGCGGCGCGCAGGCCGCGGCCCATGACGTCGCCGACCACCAGGGCCGTGCGGTGGCCCGGCAGCTCGATGACGTCGAACCAGTCGCCGCCGACTTCCGTCGCGGCGTTGCCCGGCAGGTAGCGGCAGGCGATGTCGAGGCCGGACGCCTCGGGGTCGCCGGGCGGCAGCAGGGACCGTTGCAGTATCAGCGCGCGTTCGTGCTCGCGGCGGTACAGGCGGGCGTTGTCGATGCAGACGGCGGCGCGCGCGGCCAGTTCGACGGCGAGCGCCCGGTCGCGTTCGCCGAAGGGCTCGCTGCCCTTCGTACGGGAGAACTGGGCGAGGCCGACCACCGTGTCGTGGGCGACCATCGGCACGGCGAGCGTCGACTGGACGAGGCCGCCGGTGCGCCGGCTCGCCGAATCGTCGTCGTCCGCGGTGATCAGCCGGGGGCGGGCGCCGCGCAGGGCGTCGGCGCAGGGCGAGGTGAAGGCGAAGCGGTGCACGGCACCGACGTCGACGGGCCCGGTGCCCGCGGGGAACGGGGCGTCGGCGACGGCGCTCGCGAAGGCCACCCGACGCAGGTCCGCGCTGCCGTCGGCGAGCCCCGGCGGCGTCTCGTCACCGTCGAGGAGGCCTTGGTAGAGGTCGACGGACGCGAGGTCGCAGAAGCCGGGGACGGCGACGTCGAGCAGTTCCCTGGCGGTGGTCTCCAGGTCGAGGGAGTTGCCGATGCGGGCGCCCGCCTCGTTCAGGAGGGCCAGATTGCGCCGCGCGTGGGCGGCCTCGCGGGCGGCGGCGTGCCGGCGGGTGACGTCGGTGCCGAGGCCCGCGACGCCGATGGGGCGGCCCGAACCGCTGTGCACGCGGTAGAGGTTGATCGACCAGTGCCTGCGCTCGGTGCCGCCTGGCACGGGGCCCACTATCTGCATGTCCGTCACGGAATCGCCGGTCTCAAGGACGCGTTTCATGGCGGCGGCCATGCGGTCGGCCTCGTGGCGCGGGAGATAGTCGTGGACGGTGCGGCCGCGCTGGTCCTCGATGCCGCCGCCGAACACGTCGGCGAACCGGCGGTTGGCTCGCTGCACCTTCAGGTCGGTGCCGAACAGCAGGAAACCGAAGGGTGATTGGCCGAAAATGGCCTGTGAGGCCGCGAGGTCCGTCTCGATCTGCCGGAGCGCGCGGACGTCGACGACGATGCAGACCGCGGCCCGCTCGCCGTCCTCCGTCTCGGTCGGCATGACATAGACCTCGGCGACGCCCTCGAGGCCGCCGGAACCGCCACCGGAACCGCCGCCGGACGGCGCGCCGCCGGGTGCGGGAAAGTCCTCGGAGCCCTCCGGCACGCGGAAGGGGACGACACCCGTCCACTCCCGTCCGTCGAGGATCTCGGCCATCTTGCGGTGTCCCCCGGCGCGCAGCTCCGGCGGTACGAAGGCCTCGATGGGGTCCTTGCCCACGGCGTCCCGCGCGGCCACGCCGAACAGCCGCTCGGCGCGCACGCTCCACTGGTCGACCAGTCCGTCGGGGCCGATCGAGAACGAGGCGACCTTGATGTAGTCGTAGATCGAACCGGGTGGGTTGCTCTGCCATGTCTCGTCCATCGGCACATCGCCGCCGCCGTCGCCGTACGAACCGCCGCCGTACGAACCGCCGACGTACGAACCGCTGCCGACCGGACCGTCGCCCGTCGCGTCATCCGCGGCCTCATAGGCATCCGCGGCCCCATGGGCATCCGTGCCCCCATGGTTTCTCGCGTCGCCCGACGGCCCGTCGTGCTCCGTCGCCTTCGCTGGTATCTCGCTCACGCGAACCGTCCCCTCCAGCTCACCGCGCCCGGCACCGGTCACCGCATACGGCTGACCGCAGTATCCAGCACTACGGTGCCGCGCCACACGGCGTTCACGATCACAGCACGGACTCGACGCTTTTTGGCCCGTGCCGCCCTTGTGCCGGACGGCTGTCGCACACTGCCAGTCTTCTAACCCGGCAGGGCCAGCTCGAACCACACCGTCTTCCCCGTCCTGCCCGTTCGACCGGACCGTGTCCCCCAGCGCCGCGACGAGCGGGAGACCAGCTGAAGGCCGCGTCCCCCCTCGTCGTCGGGTGCGGCCATCCGTTCGAGGGGCGGGTCGGGGAGGGGGTCGGACACCTCCACGAGGAGCGTTCCTGTGGGGTTCGGGGGACGTACGAGACGTACGCCGATGGGCCCGGAGGCATGGCGCAGCGCATTGGTCACCAGCTCGCTGACGAGCAGCACGGTGACGTCGCCGAGGGGCGCGAGGCCCCAGTCGGCGAGCTGTTTGCGGACGACGGCTCGTGCGGTGCGGACCGCGCCGGGGTCCGCGGGAAAGGCCCACTCGGCGCAGTCGCCTTCGGTGTCGATCACGCCGATCACTTCCAGACCAGTAGCTGAACCTGTCCGGTTTCATGGGGTTAATGGGCACATACCCGGTATCCAGGTCGGCTTACCGCGTACTCCGACGCACTGTGGCACGAACGGCGTAGGCGGGGTCAGTGCGCGGCGTGCGGCCGAGCGAGCGCCGCCGTGACGGCGGGTACGTCCGCGGTCAGCCAGTCGACCGACCAGACGGCGTCAGGAGCGAGCCAGCGCAGCTCGTCGTGGTCCTCAAGGGGCCGCGGTTCGCCCGAGACGAGCCGAGCCGTCCATACCCGAAGGACGTACCCCTTGGAGAGCGGCCACTGGCCGGGCACGCGGCCGGTCAGTTCGGTCTCGACACCCAATTCCTCGCGGAGCTCGCGCACCAGCGCGTCCTCGCACCGCTCGCCGGGCTCGACCTTGCCGCCGGGCAGCTCCCAGCCGCCCGCGAGTTCGGGCGGCGCGCTGCGCCGTGCGGCGAGCAGGCGCCCTTCGTCGTACAGGGCGGCACCCACCACGACGCGTTCATCCGCCGTGCCGCGCTCGTCCGGCACCTCGCGTCCGACCGGCACATCGCATTCGTTCATGTGCCGGAGCCTAGGCCGTACCCCCAGCGGACGCGGCGGCGGCAGGCGTCCGGCTCAGCGGCCGCTGCCGTTCTGGCTCATCCGCTCGATGGAGTAGAGCTGTCGGTGACCGCGGTCGTCGAGGCTGTCCGCGATCCGCTGGGCCTCGGCCTTCGTCGCGTACCTGCCCACGCGATAGCGGTTGCCGTCGCCGTCCTGCCGTATCACGAACCAGGGCAGCAGGCCCGTCCCGTCATTCATCGCGCCCCTCCGCTCGCCACCCCCGGCGCGCCCCACGCCTCGATCAGTAAGGAAACCGCAATACGCATATGCCCGAGCCTACGCCCGACCTTTACTCAGCGGATACGGCTTTGCACAAAGAGGTACGCGTGGGGTCCGCTATCGGCCAGGACCCGGTCATCACACAGGGGCGCACTCCATGAGTGCGCCCCCGTCGACCGCACGCCCACGCGACGGGCGGCTCACTTCACCGGCAAGCAGGCGGGCTCGGTCACTTCACCGGCAGGTGGTACGCGATCCGATAGCGGTCGGCGGGCACCACGACGTCGGCCGTCTCGACCGGGCGGCCCGACGCGTAGTACGTCCGGTGGACGACGATGACCACATGGCCGGGGACGCCACCGAGCGCGTTGAGCTCCTCCGCCAGGCCGGGGCGGGCGCCGACCTCCTCCGCGACGTTGTCCACGATCACGTCGATGGCCGCCATCCGCTCCACCACTCCACAGCCGCCGAGCGGGCCCTCCTCGGGGAGCATCACGGGGGTGCGGCCGGTGACGGCGAGGGGCTCCCAGGAGGTGGAGAGCATCATGGCCTCGCCCGCGTCCCGGAACACGTACTTCGTACACATCACGCGGTCGCCCGGCCGGACGGCGAGCCGCTCGGCGACCGCGGCGCTCGCCTCGATCTGCTCACTGCGGGACTCCCAGGTGCCGCGCGCGCTGTCGGCGGCCTGCTCCTGACGGAAGGGGGTCGAACCGCCGTTCACCGCGCGATATCCGGTGCGGGCGATGCGGCGCGGGACCGGGCGCTCCCGTACGTACGTGCCGGACCCGGAGCGGCCCTCGACGAGCCCCTCGGCCATCAGGACCTTGCGCGCCTCCAGGGCGACCGTGTCGGAGACCCCGTACTCCTCGCGGATCCTGGCCTGCGAGGGGAGTCGGGTGTGCGGCGGCAGCGAACCGTCGACGATCTTCTTGCGGAGATCACCCGCGACGCGCAGATACGCCGGCTGCTCACCGAAAGTCACTAGCCACTCCCATCAGGTTGACAGACAGCAACAGCGTGGCAACCGTGGGTTGTTGGACGCAACCCAAGGCCAAGGAATCACCCGAAGTGATGAAGTCTGCCCCTGCAAGTCTTTACGCAGGGCCTTTCCGCGGATATGGCGAGCAGCCAAGGGTATTGAGGAAGCGTCTCAGGTCCTACACGCGCTCTTCGGAGCCGCCGCCCGACGCCGACGCGCCGCGGCGCAGGGAACCGGTGAGCGGATGCTCCGGATCCACGGCGCCGAAGATGCACGTCACGTGGCGGTCGCCCTGGCGCCAGGTGGTCCGGTCGGGCATGAAGTAGTAGATCTCGGCGGCGCCTGCACCGAGCCCGTCACCGTTGCCGTCGCCGTTGCCGTTGCCGTTGCCGTCGCCGTTGCCGCCGGTGTAGCCGTACTGGAGGTCGGTGCACCTGCTCCGGGCGAGCTCGGCGACCGCGTCCTGCCCCGGATAGCGCGCGTCGTTCAGGCGGAACGACCCGAAGACCTCACCGTCGTGGCGCCCCGCGCACGGGACCTCCTCGACCTGGAACGCGTACCTCATGGAGTCGATGCTTCCGTCGGGGGCGTCGAAGCAGCCGCCCTTGTCGACCGGGAAGCCGCCGGCGCCCTGCCGGGACTCGCGCGCCGCGTCACGGAAACCCTCCACGAAATCGCGCGCGCCGCCCGTGGCGACGGTGAGGACGAGCAGCAGCAGACCGACCACCGAGACGATGCTGCCCGCGATCGCCAGCCCCTTGCCGCGCTCACCCTTCTTCTTGATCTGTGCGAGCGCGACCAGGCCGAACACCAGGCCGACGCCGGGCAGGAAGCAGAGGATGCCGAGGACCAGGGAGGCGATGGCGAAGCCGTTCACCGGCGGCCGGGAGTAGGGGGAGTACGGGCCGGGCCACGGCTGGTACGGAACCTGCCCGGGCGGCGGCCCGGCCTGACCCCAAACCCCCTGCTGCCCGGGAGGAGGCGCGTACGGGCCGGGCGGCGGCGGTATGTCCACGGGTAGCGTGCTCCTGGATTCTGGGCGGGCGATGCGGAGGGCTTCACGCATCGTAATCGGGGTGGGAGCAGAGCATTGACCCGGCGGCAAACCTCTACAACTCGGACAGTCGTCCAGGCCGTCAACGGTCTGACCTCCCGGTGGGCCGCGACGGCCGCCGCCGGGACCGGCACCGTCTTCTCGGCGCCCGGCGTCTGGCCCCTCCTCGCACTCCTCGCAGACGGCGCGGACGGCACGGCCCGCGCCGAACTCGCGGACGGCGTGGGGCTGCCGGCGGACCAGGCGGCGGGCGCGGCACGTGAGCTGCTGGCCTCACTGGACGCCATGCGGGGCGTGGACGCGGCGGTGGGCCTGTGGACCAAGCGCACGCTGACGCTGCGGGACACGTGGCGCAAGGGGGTGCCGGTGGCGGCGCTGGGGGTGCTGACCGGGGACCAGGACGCGGACGCGGCGGCCCTCGACGCGTGGGCGTCCCGGCGGACCGGCGGACAGATCGAACGGCTGCCGACCCGGCCGGACGACGAGACCGGGTTCGTCCTGGCGAGTGCGCTGGCGCTGCGGACGGACTGGTTCCAGCCCTTCGACGAGGGCGTGCTGTGGCCTGTGGCAGGGCCTTGGAAGGGCCGGGCGCTGACCTCCCTGTACCGCTCGACGTCGCTCCTCGACCGCGTCGGCGTCGCACAGAGCCCGTCCGGGGCCGTGACGCGGCTGGAAGTGCTCGGCGACACCGGGATCGACGTGCATCTGCTGCTGGGTGAGGGGCACATGGCGCCCGGCCGGGTGCTCGGCGCGGGCGTGGACGCGCTGGCCCGCGGGCTCCCGGTGCTCCCCGGGCCTCAACTGCCGTACGGCGACGTGGGTCCGGGACTGAGCGTGCGCAAGGTGCGCGCCTCGCGCCCCCGTCCGCCGACGCTGCACGTCGACACCGTGGCGTTCACCCTCACCGCGGAGCACGACCTGATGCGGCGGCACGAACTGTTCGGCCTGACGGCGGCGGGGGACGGGACGCACGGCCACTTCCCGGGGATCGCCGCCGAACCCCTGGCGCTCCAGCGGGGCGGGCAGGCGGCGACGGCGACGTTCGGGGCGCTCGGCTTCCGGGCCGCGGCCGCCACCGCGTTCGACGTGGCCGCCATGGGCGTACCCGAGGAGCGTTACGTCACCACCGAAGTGCACGCCACCTTCGACCGCCCCTTCGGCTTCCTCGCCGTCCACCGCACCTCGCGCCTCGCCCTCGCGGCAGGCTGGGTAACCGACCCCGAGCCGTACCGCGAGGACGCGGACAGGGACTTGCCCGCCTAGGCCATGCGCCCTAGAACTGCAGCCCCCAGGAGTCGATCTTCCCGGTGTCCTGTGCGGCGTTGTCGCTGACGCGCAGTTTCCACGTGCCGTTGGCCGTCTCCGAGGAGGCGTTCACGGTGTACGTGGTGTTGATGTTGTCCGAGCTGCCGCCGGTGCCGTACCCCTTGAGGGTGTACGCGGTGCCATCGGGGGCGATCAGCTGGACCTGGAGGTCGCCGATGTAGGTGTGCTGGATGGTGACCGGCACGGCGAGCGCGGCCGGCGCCGAGCCCTCGACGCCCGTGACGTTGATCGGCGACTCGGCCGTGGCGTTGTCGTTGATCGCGTAGTCGTCGGTGTTGCTGAACGACTTGCCCGGCGGGTTGGTGGTGCCTCCGGTGACGTTCAGGAGACGGTTGGGGGAGCCCGATCCGGGGCTGCCGACGACGCCGGTCGATGCGGCACTGACCAGGGCGGCGGACACCTGCGCCGGGGTCGAATTGGGGTTCTGGCCCAGGTATATCGCGGCTGCGCCCGCGACGTGCGGGGAGGCCATCGACGTGCCGGAGATGGTGTTGGTCGCGCTGTCGCTGGTGTTCCACGTCGAGGTGATCGAGGAGCCCGGGGCGAAGATGTCGAGGATGCTGCCGTAGTTGGAGTAGCTCGCCCGCGCGTCGGTGCTGGTCGTGGCGCCGACGGTGATGGCCTCGGCCACGCGCGCGGGGGACTTGGTCGACGCGTCGGTCGACTCGTTGCCCGCCGCCACGGCATACGTGACGCCGGACGCGATGGAGTTGCGTACCGCCGTGTCGAGCGCGCTGTCGGCGCCGCCGCCGAGCGACATGTTGGCGACGGCCGGCTTGACCGCGTTCTTGGTCACCCAGTCGATGCCCGCGACGACCTGCGCGGTGGTGCCCGAGCCCTGGTTGTTCAGGACACGGACGCCGACGATCTTGGCCTTCTTGGCGACGCCGTGCAGGGTCCCCGCGACGGTGCCGGAGACGTGCGTGCCGTGGCCGTGGCCGTCCTGCGCGGTGTTGTCGTTGTCGACGGCGTCGTAGCCGTAGGCGGCGCGCCCGCCGAAGTCGCTGTGGCTGATGCGGACACCGGTGTCGATGATGTACGCGGTGACGCCCTCGCCCGCGGAGTCCGGGTAGGTGTACTTCTGGTCGAGCGGCAGGTTCTTCTGGTCGATGCGGTCCAGGCCCCAGGACGGCGGGTTGTTCTGGGTCGCGGTGGCGGTGAACGTCCGGTTCTGCACGACCATGTCGACCGCGGGGTCGGCGGCGAACTTCTTCGCCGCGCCCTCGGAGAGCTCGACCGCGTAGCCGTTGAGGGCCTTGTCGTAGGTCCGCTCGATCTTGGCGCCGTACTCCTTGGCCAGGGCCTTGCCCTCGGCGGAACGGGCCTTCGGCGCGTTCTTGTCGAGGCTCACGATGTAGCTGTTCTTGATCACTCCGGGGGCGCCGGCGTTCTCGATCGCACCTTCCGCCCGGTCCGGCCGGGCATCCGCCGGGAGGGCGGAGACGACGCCGAGGGCGAGGGCCGCGACCGCGGTCGCGCTGATCCCGGCCAGTCTTCGGCGGTTGTGACGCGTCACTGCCATCTGAGGGGTCCTCCTCAATAGGTGGTGCGCTGGTGGGGGATTGGTGCGGGGTGATGCGGGGTGGTGCGGGGTGATGCGGGTTGGTGCGGGGTGGTGCCGCGATGCCCACACCCACACGGGCATACGACAGGGCCATGTCAAGTCGACTCACTCGCTCTTGCCTCTGTCAGAACGAAAGATTGGCGGGTCCATAGGAAACTCACAAGGGTCAGGACAGGACGTAACACGGCGTTCGCGCACCGTTATTGACGCCGCACCGGCCTGGCGCCGAACCCTGCGCGCCACACGGCCATCACCACCACCAACTGCCACCAACCGCCCCAACTAGCCTGCGCGCATGACCCCTGTGACGGAGCCCCACCTGCCCGCCCTCCCGGACTACGTCTGCCCGAACGACGGAACACGCGTCGCGTCGACCACGCTCGCCTGGTCGTGCCCCGCCTGTCGCGGCCCTCTCGACCTGGACTTCTCCCCCGTACCCGCACCGCTCGACAGTCTGTCCCGGCGGGTGAACTCCCTGTGGCGGTACGCGGAGACCCTGCCGCTGCCGACCCCGTCGATCTCTCTCGGCGAGGGCCGCACGCCCCTGGTCGAACTGGAGGGACGGGTTTCGGCCAAGCTGGACTTCCTGATGCCGACGCTCTCCTTCAAGGACCGCGGAGCGGTCGTCCTCGCCGCCCTCGCGCGGCGCCTTGGCCCGGACCGGGTGATCGCCGACAGCAGCGGCAACGCGGGCACGGCCGTTGCCGCGTACTGCGCGCGGGCCGGGCTCCCCTGCACGGTGTACGTCCCCGCCGGTACGTCACCGAAGAAGCTGGAGCAGATCGGCGCGCACGGGGCGCGGCTCGAAGTGGTCGAAGGCGACCGCGAGGCGGCGGCCCGCACGGCCCGCGCCGCCGCCGGCACCCCCGGCACGTTCTACGCCTCCCACGTCCACAACCCCTACTTCCTGCACGGCACGAAGACGTACGTCCACGAACTCTGGGAAGACCTCGGCGGCACGCTGCCCGACGCGCTCGTCGTCCCCGTCGGCAACGGCACCCTGCTGCTCGGCGCGGCACTCGCGGTGCGGGAGCTGTACGGGGCCGGACTCATCAAGAGCCGACCGGCGCTGTACGCCGTGCAGTCCGCGGCGGTCGCCCCGCTCGCCGAGGCGTGGCGGGCCGGTGCGGAAGACCTGGTCGGCGAGACCCCGATGGCGCCCACCTTCGCGGAGGGCATCGCGATCCCACGGCCACTCCGAGCCCGACAGATCCTCCGGGCGGTACGTGACTCCGGGGGCGGCTTCCTCACGGTGACGGAGCAGCAGATCCGCACGGCCCAGACCGACTTGGCGTCGCGCGGCCTCTATGTCGAGTCGACGGGGGTGGCGTGCTGGGCGGCGGTACGGGAGGGCGCGGCCGGGGCCGGCGTGTCCGGGGCCGGCGTGTTCGAGGACCGCTCGGTGGTGGTCCCGCTGTGCGGGGCGGGGGCGAAGGCGGGGCTGGCGGGGTAGAAGGAGCGCTACGCGGGAGCCACGCAAATCCCCGCGACACACACGGCTCGACTCACACGGCTCGACTCACGCTCCGACACGTTGATGTGTGACAGGGCGTTCTCCGGCGAGCACAACAGGCAGGAGCCCTCGCGCAGCGCCGCATAGTCTTCGGCCGAGAAAAGCACCGCGTTGCCGGTGACGCCAAGACGGGAAACAGCTGATGGCTGATCAGCCAACCCAGCGCCCATCCAGCACGGAAAAGGGTCAGGGGCCCGACTTCAGAGAGACGAACCCCTTCTGACCTGCATCTTTACCACGCCAACGACGTGGTGGCGTGTCACCCACTCACACGTTGAACCGGAACTCCACCACAACCGGTCTGACCTGCTGTTATGCGGGCGCATCCCAGCACCATCCCAGCACGAGATTCTCGACAGAGTACAAAAGGATTCGACACCGAAAACACCGGCTCAGTCGGCGGTGCCTGGCTCCACGACCCACTCGGCTTGCAGTCCGCTCACCGAAGCAATCATGTCGAAGTCGCCGTCATAGTGCAGGACCGTGGCTCGATGCCGCTCAGCGGTTGCCGCGATGAGGACGTCGGCCAGCGACAGCGCCCGGTGAAAGCCGGCGTTGAGGGCCAGAGCCTGGATCTCGAGCGCCCGCTCGAACTCCTCGTCATTGCAGGGCAGGTAGTCGAATCCACGGAGCAGGGTCCGCAACCGCAGCGCCTCGGGCTTCCCTCGTGCCGAGTACAGAACCTCGTACTCAGTCGGGGCGCACACAGCCAGGAGCCCATCGCGATCCAGCGCATCCAGCCGAGCCCGCACCGCTGGTTTGCCCCGGCGGGCCAGCGCCGACTTGTCGATGAGGTAGCGCCCGTTCACGCCGCCGAGGACCCGCCTTCACGCTTCAGAGAGCCATCCGGATTCCGCGGCCCCGTCTGCGAGCGGATCTCCGCAAACACGTCCTCGAACTCGCCCTCGTCCATGGCGTCGAACAACTCCCGGCGCAGTCGCAGCTTCACCCCCTCCTCCATAGCCGCCCGCACTGCGGCAGCCTTCGTCTTCGCCCCGTACACCCGCATCGCCTGCTCGACGATCTCGTCGTCCAGATCGATCACAGTCCTGGCCATCTTTCACCCCTCCACCGGTCGACAACCCGGCAATGATATCATTTCCAAGTTGGAAATGATATCTGATCGCAGGCTGAGGACACCAAGATCAAGGCAGGAGTACAGCGCCCGAAATCGATCACCATCTGGAGACTCAGCCCTTCTGCGCAGAACATTGCCGCATCCGCCCTCGCGATGCACGGGCATGCGTGAAGCTCATGGAGCCGACGTGTTGCCGGCTCCATTGACTGTCAGGGCAGGAGTCAGCGAACAGTCACATCCGTTGCTGCGCCACTTGCACTCGCGGGGCCGCCCATACTGCCGGGGCCCCAGCGGAATGAACGATGAGGACGCGAAGATCACAGTCTGACCTCCCCAGCACTTAGCACCCGCCTCAGCGAACCCGTTCACTCCCTAGACTGCCCTACGAAGCGAGCGCAGACAGTGGGGGAACTATGCACCAGACCGTACGACTGGACCTTTTGGGGCTGGCTGTTCCCAGCACGATCCCATCACGGTAGGGATGAGCAGGGGTGATGACAGGTGACAAGGGGGCAACCATCCCAGCACCATCCCAGCACGGGAAGCGCGACAAAGTACAAGAAGACCGAAGATCACCAACGCTACCCGGAAGCGCCCGCACACGCCTGAAGTCTGCGGAACTTCTACGAGCGCCACATCAGGCTCGTGCCACCGCACCGAACCTCGCAGAGCAGCACAGCCTCGCGCTCACTCGCGGTCTCCCCGGACGCCAGCGGCCAGCTCCAACGCCTGGCCGCCGCCCAGAATGCCCGTCCAGACCTCGGGGCCGGCGCGAGCGTCCACAGATCCCGTATACCCCCGGTTTGGCGGGGCATAGTCAGAAGCTTCCGCGCTGTCGCAGGTCAGCCTGCATAGCTCAGCGGGTGGAGCAGGCGCCTTCTAAGCGCTTGGCCGCAGGTTCGTCTCCTGCCGGGGCGCACGTTTATGCAGGTTAGAGGCTGTTCCTGGCTCTTCGTGAGATCGCCCGCAGAGGGCCTTTTCAGCACCTCCGAGGTCATTCTGCGCGTAATACCCCTCGTTGAGAGGGCGCGTCCCACATACGTCCCCGGTTGCGGCACCGACATACGTCTGGCCGCCACTCGCCAGAGAGTCGTCCCTGGTCAGAGCCAGACTGGTGACCTATCAGCCAGGAACAGGGCAGGCGCCAAAGCGGCGCCTGCCCTGTTCCTGGCCGCTGGCTCGATCTGCTCCGCGCCTGTCGTCACGCCGCAACACGCACGTAGATTCATCCCCAACGCGAGCCGCCCGACGTGGATGCGGCTGGAGGGCTTTACGGGTGGGGAACCCTGGTCAGAGCTTGGACAGTCCGCGGGGGCCAGTACGGAGAGCGCGAAGAGCAGGCACTCGACGAGGGCGTGGTGATCGCTGGCTGGGAGGAGGTCGGCGATCTGAGCGGCTGCGCGTCGATCGCTGATGTAGGGGATGTGCTGGCTCGGGCCTATCCGGATGAGCTGCCCGGCCGAGTGGATAACTGGAAGCATCAGCTGTGGCGCTTCATCACGATGGACACCGGGGATCTGGTCGTGATGCCCCGGAAGTTTCTCGGCGTCGTCTCCATCGGACGACTGACCGGCGGGTACGAGTACCGGAGCGAGGCCGCCCCCGGCTTCCGGCACACGCGCAAGGTGGAATGGGTGCGCACCCAGGTCGAGCGGGCCGCGATGGGTGGCGACCTCCGTGACAGCATCGGCGCGTTCCTGACCGTGAGCGAGCTGCGCCGCCGTGACGCGGCACACCGTGTCGAGACACTGGCGCAGACCGGTGTCGACCCGGGCTACAAGGGTGCCGTGGAGCCGCCTGCGGACCCCGATGCGCTGGAGCAGGATGTGCGCGACGAGGGCACCCGGCAGCTGACCGCCCGGGATCTGATCGGTCTGTGGGGCTGGCAGAGGCGCACTGGCGACGTCATCGACCTCGTCGACCGGGAGCTCGCGGCTCGAGGTCTGCAGGTGGCCCCTCACTTCACGGAAGTCCAGCTCGACGGCCTGGTCACGGTCTCCGCGGAGGAGACCACCCTGACGGGAGAGACAGCTCAAGAGCCTTCGGGGACAGACCTTGGTCACACGCCCACAAGGGCCGCGGGCGAGGACCTGAGTCGCCATTGGCGCATCGGCAGCCTCCCCTTCGCCCGCGACGTGGTCACAGTCGGCTTCGACGAACCGCTCAGCCGCGCCATCACACGCATGGTTCAGGGTGACTTCTCCCAGCTTCCGGTGGTGAACCGGAACAACGTGCTGCGTGGGGTCGTCACCTGGGAGAGCATCGCCCGTGCCCAGTTGGGGCACCGCGGCGCCACCATAGCCGCAGCCCTGGATCCGCATCCGCTCACCGCTCAGGAGCAGGAGGAGCTGTTCGTCCGCATCGACGACATCCAGCGCCACGGCTTCCTCATCGTCACCGACGGCGACAATCTCGTGCTCGGCATCCTCACCGCATCCGACTTGGCGGATCAGCTCAAGCTCCGGGTCGAGCCGTTCATCCTCCTCGGCGAGGCGGAGCGGCGGCTGCGCCGCCTCACCGATCGGCTGCCCGTGGACGAGCTGCCCACGGGTTCGGGAGTACGCAAGACGCGCGCCGCGGGCAAGTACCTCACTCTCGGCCAGTATCCGGAAGTCCTCAAGGACGATGCCTGCTGGACGAGGCTGGCGTGGCCGTACGAGCAAGACGATCTCGTGCGCCGCGTCACCTCCGTCAAGGAGTACCGGAATGAGCTGGCTCACTGGGACATGGACGCCCCGGAGACGAAAACCGAGGCACTGACGGAGACCAAGCAGCTTTTGAGCCTGCTGAAGTTGATCGACCACGACCCACGGCCCTGACCGGCTGAGGCGCCCTGGGCCGGGCCTACCCGTCAGGCTTCCGGCTCAGGGCTGTCGAGGCCGAGTTCGATCACCGCGAGTGCACGAGTGCGATGTCCTGATCCTGCCAGCCGACGAGGCTGCACTCTCACGGCAGATCCGGATGGCGCCGCGAGGCAACAAGTGCCTGCTGGCCATCGAGTCCAAGTACTACACCGCCAGCCGGGTCGGCATCGGCCACGCGCGCAATTTCGAAGGGTTGCACACCGACCTGCGGACCGCCCGCAACCTGTTCGTCTCCAACACGGGAGCATCCAGCGTGGTCAAGTACCTGTCCGCCCGCAAGCGCGGATACGAGCGGGAGGTCGTACCGGCCAACGTCAACACCGCTGGCTACACACGTGGCCAGATCCGCGAGGCGTTCAAGATCTACCTCGGCAAGACGGCTCCGTCCACGGTGATCTGATTCAGATGCGCACCGCCGCGACCGTCGACAACGTCCACGTACGCCCGGTCTCGGGCTCAGCTGCGTGCACCACGATGTCGGCCCACTGCCCCTCCCGGACGTCCACCCGCACCCCAAGCCAGTTCAGCCAGATCCCTATCGACGACCCTGAACCCAAGCCGTTTCGCATCAATGCCAGCAATAACTACTCTCGCCGTAAACACACCCTCTATATGTCTCACCCGAACGAGGAGTCCTTTCAGCAGTCCAGAATTCCCGCAAGGGCAGCGGGCATCGTCTCCGGGGTCAGGGCACCCAGGGAACGGCGGGTCCATGCCACATCACTTCCGCCCGGGCAGGAGCGGACCGAGGTCGAGGCGTGGCTCGCGTTCGCGGACGCGCACCTGCAAAACCTCACCGAATCGGTTTCAGCGCCGAAACTGCCCACGCCGCCGAAACCCAGCGGCGACGACCTCAAGCCCTTCCTCGGTCACTGGAGCCCCTACGGACCCCGCTCCTACTGAGCCGGACCAAGGGAAATCACACCGCCACGAGCCTAACCCGCTCGCCGCACAGCTTGGCCATGTCATCGATGTCGGAAGTCAGCATGACCACGGGGCGGTGCTGGCGCAGCGCGGCCTCGGCGACGGCCGCATCGATCGCGTACTTGTGTCCGTGCAACCCGGCATTCATCAGCAACTTCGAGGCCGCCCTCGCCTCCTCGTCACCGACCGGGACGACCCGCAGCCCGGAAAGCACCCAATTCAGGCGCGACTTGTTCGTACGGGCGTGGACTGCCTCGATGATGGTGAGCGCACTGATCACGACCTCCATACCGCGCGAGCGCGCCTCAGCGATCAGAGCCACCACCTGCTCGTCGTCGGCGAGCAGCTTCGAGAGTCCTTCACTGTCTAGGACCAGCGTCCCCTCGTGACTCAGCCTGCGGCGGGCCACTCGGCCTCCTCGGCGAACACCTCGTCGAAGACCTGCCGCGCCCATTGACGAGCCGGCTCGGAGACCGGCCCCTTACGGCTCTCATAGTCCGCCAGGTACTCATCCAGGACCTGCCCGCGCAGCTCGCGCTCGACCGCCTCGGCGATGAACGCGGAGAACTCGCGCTTCCCCACCCGCGCCCGGATCGCCTCCGCGGTCCCCTCCGGCAGCGACAGGCTCACCCGCGTCGCCGGGCCTTCCCCGATGCTGTACGTCGTCTCAGCCACGCCCCCGATTGTGTCAAACGAGTAGGAAAAGTGCCACGTCTGCACTGCCTTCACACTCGGCCAGCGCCCCGCTCGCGCAAATCCCAGCACGGACGCCCTCATCCCATCCCAGCTCAATCCCAGCACGATACGGATGACCAGGGATGACGACAGGCGACGAGGGGTCGGCCATCCCAGCACCAACCCAGCACGGGAAAATACAAAGGGCCCGACCCCGAAGAGTCGGACCCTCCCTGACCTGCACGTTTGCCAGGTCAGCGACGTGGCGGTAAGTCAGCCGCTACACGTTGAAGCGGAACTCCACCACATCCCCGTCCTGCATCACATACTCCTTGCCTTCCATGCGGGCCTTGCCCGCCGCGCGGGCGTCGGCCACTGAGCCCGTCTCGACCAGGTCCTCGAAAGAGATGACCTCGGCCTTGATGAAGCCCTTCTGGAAGTCGGTGTGGATGACGCCGGCCGCCTCGGGGGCCGTCGCGCCCTTTTTGATCGTCCAGGCGCGGGATTCCTTCGGGCCTGCCGTGAGGTAGGTCTGGAGGCCGAGCGTGCGGAAGCCGACGTGGGCGAGCGTGGCGAGGCCGGGCTCCTCCTGGCCCACGGACTGGAGGAGTTCGAGCGCCTCCTCGTCGTCCAGCTCCGCGAGGTCTGCCTCCAGCTTGGCGTTGAGGAAGATCGCCTCGGCAGGGGCGACGAGCGCGCGCTGCTCCGCCTTGAAGTCGTCGTCCGTCAGCTCGTCCTCGTCCACGTTGAAGACGTAGAGGAAGGGCTTGGTGGTGAGGAGGTGGAGGTCGTGGAGGAGTTCCTCCTTGCCGGAGCCCTGGACGATGCCGGCGGAGAAGAGCGTGTCGCCCTTTTCCAGGATCGCCTGGGCCTCCTCGACCGCCTTCACCTTCGGGGCGACGTCCTTCTTGATGCGCGACTCCTTCTGGAGGCGCGGCAGGACCTTCTCGATGGTCTGGAGGTCGGCGAGGATCAGCTCGGTGTTGATCGTCTCGATGTCGTCCTTGGGCGAGACCTTGCCGTCGACGTGCACGACGTTCTCGTCCTTGAAGGCGCGGATGACCTGGCAGATCGCGTCCGACTCGCGAATGTTGGCGAGGAACTTGTTGCCCAGGCCCTCGCCCTCGCTCGCGCCGCGCACGATGCCCGCGATGTCGACGAAGTCGACCGTCGCGGGGAGGACCTTCTGCGAGGAGAAGATCTCGGCCAGTTTCGTGAGGCGGGGGTCGGGGACACCGACCACGCCCACGTTCGGCTCGATCGTCGCGAACGGGTAGTTGGCCGCAAGGACGTCGTTCTTGGTCAGGGCGTTGAACAGGGTCGACTTGCCGACATTCGGCAGACCGACGATTCCGATCGTGAGCGACACGTTGCGACTTCCCGTACGTGAGGGCTGTGGGTGGACGGCCCGGAGGGCCGGAGCGACCGTGGGGCGATCCCCCAGTCTACGGCGTGCCGCCGACGCCCCCGCCTGCCCGTCATCCAGGCCTCGAACGGATGGCCAAGGTCGTCCCAAAGGCGTGTCCCGCGACCGGATCGGCGCCGTGTCCCGCCTAGGTTGGTCCAGTGGAGCAACACAGGACGCGCCCCCCTCAGTCCGCCCCGAGGAGCACCTCGCCGGCCCGGCCCCGCCGGACGACCGCCCCGCTGCCCCCGCAGGGCCGGCCCGCCGCGTCGCGCACCGTGTACCGGGCCGCGCCGCGCCCACGCCGTCCCGCCCCACCGTTCGTACGGGCCCTGCGCCGCACCCCGCTGTACCGCACGCTGCGGCGGATCCCGAACCCCCGCCTGACCGGGCTCGGCAGCGGGCTCTTCTGCACGGCCGTGATGTTCCTGCTCGCGTGCCTGCTCTGGCTGGTCGGGGGCTCCGTCGTCGCGTACGGCGTGCTGTTCCTGCCCGTGGCCGCGCTCACGGCGCTGTGGGTGCGCCCGGCCGACCTCGTCACCGCCCCGGTGGGCGTGCCGATCGCCTTCGCGGCCGGGGTGCTGCCCATCTCCGAGGGGTCGGGCGGCTTCGGCGGCCAGCTCATAGGGCTCGTGACGACGCTGGCGTTCCACGCGGGCTGGCTGTACGGGGGGACTCTCGTCGCCGGACTCATCGTGATCGTACGCAGGGTTCAACTGATGACGGAGCGGCGCAGGACCGGTCCGCAGCAGAAGCAGCAGCCGCCGGCGCCGCCGCCGCCCGGCGGGAAGCGACTGCCCGTCGCGTGAGCCCCGGCCCCGCGGGGCCCACGCGACGTGTCCGGCTCACCCGGCCGACGTCTGCGCCTCCGCCGCCGCCATCGCCGCTCCCACGATGCCCGCGTCGTTCTGCAGCTGGGCCGGGACGATCTCCGCGGTGATGCCCTCGATGAGCGGCAGGAACTTGTGCGCCTTGCGGCTCACCCCGCCGCCGATGATGAACAGTTCCGGCGAGAACAGCATCTCCACGTGCGCGAGGTACTTCTGTACCCGGCGCGCCCAGTGCTCCCAGCTCAGGTCCTCGTCCTCGCGCGCCTTGGAGGAGGCCTTCTTCTCCGCGTCGTGGCCGCGCAGTTCGAGGTGGCCGAGCTCGGTGTTCGGGACGAGTCTGCCGTTGGTGAAGAGCGCGCTGCCGATGCCCGTGCCGAGGGTGAGCAGAAGGACCGTGCCGGTACGGCCGCGGCCCGCGCCGAAGTGCATCTCGGCGACGCCCGCCGCGTCCGCGTCGTTCAGGACGGTGACCGGAACGCCGCCGAGGCGGTCGGCGATCAGCGCCTGGATGTCCGTACCGATCCAGCTCTTGTCGACGTTGGCGGCCGTCCGCGCCGTGCCGCCGGCGATCACTCCGGGGAAGGTCGCCCCGATGGCGCCCTTCCAGCCGAAGTGCTCGACGACCTCGCGCACTCCCTCGACCACGGCGTCCGGCGTCGCCGGATGCGGGGTCAGTACCTTGTGCCGCTCTTGCGTCAGGTCTCCACGGTCCAGGTCCACGGGAGCGCCCTTGATCCCTGATCCGCCGATGTCCACACCGAAGATCTGCATGGCTCCCACCGTACGACGCGCTCGTGCTCAGCGCTGGGACAGCTCGGCCGCCTCGGCGCGCAGGTCCCTGCGGAGCTCCTTGGGGAGGGAGAAGGTGATGGACTCCTCGGCGGTCTTCACCGTCTCCACGTCGCCGTAGCCCCGCTCGGCCAGCCACTCGATGACGCCGTCCACCAGGACGTCCGGCACGGAGGCGCCCGAGGTCAGGCCGACCGTGGTCACGCCCTCCAGCCAGGCCTCTTCGATCTCGTCGGCCTTGTCGACCAGGTACGAGGCGGCGGCGCCCGCGTCCAGGGCGACCTCGACCATGCGGATGGAGTTCGAGGAGTTCTTGGAGCCGACGACGATGACCAGCTCGGCGTCCTCGGCGAGCTTCTTCACGGCGGTCTGGCGGTTCTGCGTGGCGTAGCAGATGTCGTCGCTGGGCGGCGAGAGCAGGTTGGGGAACTTGCCCTTCAGGGCGTCGACCGTCTCCATCGTCTCGTCGACGGAGAGCGTGGTCTGGGAGAGCCAGACGACCTTGTCGGGGTCGCGGACCTCGACGTTCGCGACGTCGTCGGGGCCGTCGACCAGCGTGATGTGGTCGGGCGCCTCGCCGGACGTGCCGATGACTTCCTCATGGCCCTCGTGCCCGATGAGGAGGATGTCGAAGTCCTCCTTGGCGAACCGGACCGCTTCCTTGTGGACCTTCGTGACCAGCGGGCACGTCGCGTCGATGGTCGCGAGCTTGCGCTCGGCGGCCTCCGCGTGGACGGTCGGCGCGACACCGTGCGCGGAGAACATGACGATGGAGCCCTCGGGGACCTCCTCCGTCTGCTCGACGAAGATCGCGCCCTTCTTCTCCAGGGTCTGCACCACGTACTTGTTGTGGACGATCTCGTGGCGGACGTAGATCGGGGCCCCGTACTGCTCCAGGGCCTTCTCGACGGCGATCACGGCACGGTCCACGCCGGCGCAGTAGCCACGGGGAGCGGCGAGCAGGACACGGCGGGTGCCAGGCGTAGCAGTCATACGCACCATCGTAAGGCCGCGTCCAGCGCGTCAAAGATCGCCTGGTTGGGGAGACTGGGGGCCTGCGTTGATCTACGGAGGCACGATGTCCGGTCAGTCCGCCCGTACGGGAGCCCATGCAGAGGGCGCCGAGCCCGCCGAGGGTACGGGGCTGCGGCGAAGTCTCGGCTTCCGTGACCTCGTGGTCTACGGGCTGCTCTTCATCGCCCCCATGGCGCCGGTCGGTGTCTTCGGGACGCTCGACGCGAAGTCGCACGGCGCCGTCGCCCTCGTCTACCTGGTCGCCACGGTCGCGATGGCGTTCACCGCATTCAGTTACGCGCAGATGGTACGGGTCGTCCCCCAGGCGGGGTCCGTCTTCGCCTACGCGCGCGTGGGGCTCGGCAAGGGCCCGGGGTTCATCGCCGGATGGATGGCGATGCTCGACTACCTCCTCATCCCGGCGGTCGCGTACCTCTTCTCCGGCATCGCCATGAACTCCCTCGTGCCGTCGGTGTCCCGCTGGGTGTGGACGGCGCTCGCGGTGCTCATCACGACCGCGCTGAACGTGTGGGGTGTACGGGCGGCGGCGCGGGTCGGCTTCGCGGTGCTCGCCCTGGAGGTCGTGGTCCTGCTCGTCTTCGTCGTGGCTGCGGTGGTCGTCCTGGTCCGGGACGGGGCGCAGCGCGACTGGCTCTCACCGCTGACGGGTGACGGCTCGCAGGGTGCGTTCGCGCTGTCGGCGGTGGTCGGCGCGGTGTCGATCGCCGTCCTGTCGTACCTGGGCTTCGACGCGATCGCGTCCTTCGCGGAGGAGGTGACGGGCGGGTCGGCGAAGGTCGCGCGGGCGGTGCTGTTCTGTCTGGCGCTCGCGGGTCTGCTGTTCATCGCCCAGACCTACCTGGTGGCCCTCCTCGAACCGCTCTCGTCGGCCGATCTCGCGGCGGATCCCGGCAAGCAGGGCACGGCCTTCTACGACGCGGTGGACTCGGCGGCCGGCACGTGGCTGCACGATCTGGTGGCCGCGAGCAAGGCGATCGGCGCGGCCTTCGCGGCGCTCGCCGGGCAGGCGGCCGCGGGGCGGCTGCTCTACGCGATGGCCCGTGACCGCCGGCTGCCGAGGGCCCTGTCCAGGACGGACGCCGGGACCCCGCGGATCGCGCTGCTGTGCGCGGCGGTGGTGACGCTGGTCGCCGCGGTGTGGGCGGCGCGGCGCGACGACGGCATGGACCATCTGGTGTCGGTGGTCGACATCGGCGCGCTCACGGCGTTCCTGCTGCTGCACGCGAGCGTGGTGGGCTGGTTCGCGGTCCGTCACCGCGAGGACGACTTCACCTGGTGGCGTCATCTGCTGATCCCGGTGCTCGGTGCGGCGATCGTGGTGGCGGTCATCTGGGAGGCGTCGGGCTCCGCGCAGGTGGTGGGGGCGGTCTGGTTGGCGGTGGGGTTGGTGGTGCTGGTGGTGCAGGGAGCGAGCCGCGGGGGCGAGGCCCGCCGGGATACGTAGCGGGAGCATGACGCGCGGATCCGCCCGAGCCCCCCAGGGGCGCGGGGAACCGCGCGCCCGGCCCCCACGACCCGCACGAGGTGAACCGACGGAAAGGGCCCCCGCCCACGCACCACCGCACGCCACCGCACACGAACGCCGTGTCATACCCGGCGGCTACGCTCGGCGCATGGCTCTCAACACGTCCGCGGACGCACCCCTCCCCGTGGGGGAGGTGTCGCGGCTCATCGGCGGGTGGATCGACCGGCTCGGTGCCATCTGGGTCGAGGGGCAGATCACCCAGCTCTCCCGCAGGCCCGGCGCCGGCGTCGTCTTCATGACGTTGCGCGACCCGTCGCACGACATCTCGGTGAGCGTCACCTGCTACCGCCAGGTGTTCGACGCGGTGGCGGACGTCGTCTCCGAGGGCGCCCGCGTCGTCGTACGCGCCAAGCCCGAGTGGTACGAGCGGCGGGGGCAGCTGTCGCTGCGGGCCGCCGAGATAAAGCCGGTCGGCGTCGGTGAGCTGCTCGCACGGATCGAGCAGTTGAAGAAGAGCCTCGCCGCGGAGGGGCTCTTCTCACCCGAGCGCAAGAAGCCGCTGCCGTTCCTGCCGCAGCTCATCGGGCTCGTCACCGGCCGCGCCTCCGCCGCCGAGCGGGACGTCCTGGAGAACGCCAGGCACCGCTGGCCCGCCGTCCGCTTCGAGGTGCGCAACGTCCCCGTCCAGGGCGTGCACGCCGTGCCGCAGGTCGTCCAGGCCGTGAAGGACCTCGACGCGCACGACGAGGTCGACGTGATCATCGTGGCGCGGGGTGGCGGCAGCGTGGAGGATCTGCTGCCGTTCTCGGACGAGCAGCTCGTACGGGCCGTCGCCTCCTGCCGTACGCCCGTCGTCTCCGCGATCGGCCACGAGCCGGACAACCCCCTTCTCGACCACGTGGCGGACCTGCGCGCCTCCACCCCCACCGACGCCGCCAAGAAGGTCGTGCCGGACGTCGGCGAGGAGTACGAGCGCGTGCAGTGGCTCCGGGACCGCGCCCGGCGCAGCGTCGACGCCCTCCTCGACCGCGAGACCCGCGGCCTCGCGCACGCCCTGGCCCGCCCCTGCATGGAGCATCCGCACCGCATGGTCGAGGAGCGCGAGGAGCAGGTCGCGGCGCTGGTCGACCGCAGCCGCCGCACGCTCGGCCACCTCCTCGACCGGGCGGGCTCGGAGCTGACGCACACGCACGCGCGCGTGGTGGCCCTCTCCCCCGCCGCGACCCTCCAGAGGGGGTACGCGGTACTGCAGAAGCCGGACGGCACGGTGGTCCGGGCGCCGGGAGAAGTGGACGTCGACGACGAGCTGCGGGCACGCGTCGCCGAGGGCGCCTTCACCGTACGAGCGACGGAGTCCGTGCGGTCGCCGGAAACCGCCCGGGCAAGGGAAACCACACAAAATGACGACAACGCCGAGATTTAGGGTGGGCGCATGACCAGCAAGACGGACGAGACCGCGGTCCCCACGGACGCCCTCGGCTACGAGCAGGCGCGGGACGAGCTCATCGAGGTCGTACGCCGCCTGGAGACCGGCGGGACGACCCTGGAGGAGTCACTGGCGCTCTGGGAGCGCGGCGAGGAGCTGGCGAAGGTGTGCCGCCGCTGGCTGGACGGCGCGCGGGCCCGGCTCGACGCGGCCCTGGCGGGCCCGGAGACGGACGACGACCCGGACGCCTGAGGAGCCCGCACCTCAAGGAGCCCAATCCTGACGAGGCAGCACTGCCGAGCCCAGTCCTGCCGAGTCCGAAACAGCGCCTACCTGCGGTTTGTGAACCGGATCACCCAGCTCCACTTTTGATTGAAAGTTGAACAGAAGCGGCGTACTGTCGTATCCGCGAGCCCGGTGACGGGTCCGCCAGACACTTCGTACGTTCAAGAAGGTTGATCCATGTCTCTCGTACTTGACCCCGCCGCCCAGGACCTGCTCTTCCGCGAGGCCCGCACCGCGAACACCTTCACCGACGAGCCGGTCACCGAGGAGCAGGTCCAGGCGATCTACGACCTGGTCAAATACGGCCCGACCGCCTTCAACCAGTCGCCGCTCCGCGTCACCCTGGTCCGCTCCCCCGAGGCCCGCGAGCGCCTGGTCAAGCACATGGCCGAGGGCAACCGCCCGAAGACGGCCGCCGCGCCGCTCGTCGCGATCCTCTCCGCGGACAACGAGTTCCACGAGGAGCTCCCGGCGCTGTTCCCGCACTTCCCGCAGGCCAAGGACGCCTTCTTCTCGGAGCGCCCGGTCCGCGAGCAGGCCGCCCTGGTGAACGCCACGCTGCAGGCCGGCTACTTCATCGTCGGCGTCCGCGCCGCGGGTCTGGCCGCGGGCCCGATGACCGGCTTCGACTTCGCCGGCGTCCAGAAGGAGTTCCTGGACGACGACCACACCCCGCTGATGATCGTCAACATCGGCAAGCCGGGCGACGACGCCTGGTTCCCGCGCTCCCCGCGCCTGGCCTACGACGACGTCATCACCACGGTCTGAGCCTGAGCCCGCACCAGCCAGCAGCCGCACACGCGAAGGGCCCCCGGCACGTCGGCGAATTCAAGGGGTCGTCGCAACACGGTGATCAACTGGCTGTTGCCAGGAGCTTAGCGAGGCGCTCGGCTGGGGTTTCCCAGCCGAGCGTTTT
>NZ_JBHVYE010000045.1:0-41594 GCF_042881135.1 Streptomyces sp. NPDC058284 | reverse complement strand
CATCCTGCACTGGTCGACATGGCGCCGCAGACGACAACACCAAGCCCGCATCAGTCACTACAAACGACGCGGGCACAGCCCATGACAACTGCCCAACACTCAGAACAAGCACCGTTGCAGTACTAGGCGGTTTTGGTCAGCTCGCTCTTACTCGTTCCAAGAGATCGTCCACGTCGCCAGTCCCTGCGTACTTCTCAAAGCCGGGCGTGAGTTCACGCACCAGGGAGACGCACCGGGGAGCGCCGATCTTGCTGGAAAGGGTGAGGGACTGGGATGCGGCGGCCGCAGCTTGGTCGGCTTCCCCCGCCTTGAGGAAGCTGCCCGCTTCGTAGGTGAGGAAGACCGCCCGGATCTTGTCGCGGGCGCCGGGGAGCAGTGCCATCCCTTCTCCGATGAGCTGGTGAGCCCGTTCAGGTTGGCCGAGATCGAGCAGGCACTGCCCGCTGTCGACCAGCAAGTCGGCCGGCGACATCCACGAGCACCATGCGGGGGCTTCTCCGGCAGTCCGGGCAAGTTCCCGCTCGGCTGCGCTCAGGGAGCTGCGGCAGGCTTGCGCTTCCCCGAGCGCAGCCCGCGCGCGGGCGAGGCGCAGGTGCAGCAGGGAGCGGGCCGCTGGATGCTCAGTGCGGGTCACGGCGCTTTCCAGGATTTCGGCGGCTGTCTTGGGTTCCTTCAACCAGGTGGCCTGGTACGCGAGATCGGACATGACGCCCGCTCCAAGGTCGCGGTCGCCGGAGGCGTGGGCGCTGTGAAGGGCGCCGTGCCAGAAGCGGCCAGCGGCGGCGTGTTTGCCCTGATCGAAGCGGTGCCAGCCGACGGTCTGCGACAGCCGCGCCGCCAGGGTGTGCAGCCGCCTGCCGACGGGCTCGGTGTAGTTGCCGGCCTCGATCAGGTCGGTGACGGTCGCCAGGTGGGCGTCCAGGAGCGTGCGGGTGTGCTGGCGCTGCTCGGTGACGAGGGTGGTGAGCTTCTGGCCGGTGGCTTCAAGGAGGTCGACGAGTTCGGCGTCGACGGCCTGGCCGTCCAGCGCGCTGGCGACGGCCTGCGGTTCGGTGGCAGCCCACTGGTGGGCGATGGCGACTAACGCGGCGGAGCTGTACGTCAGGAACGTGCGGCGGTCCATAGAGCTTCGCAGAGCCTCTCGTAGAGCAGGAACGGTGCTGTGGGGGCTCAGAGGTATGGAGCTGTCCCGGCCCGGCAACCAGTGAGGCCAGCCCAGAGCAGTGATGGCGCCCTGGTCGATCTCGAACACGTCGGCGAGGAGCAGCTGGGAGTCGTCGTCAGGGATGGCCCGACCGTTTTCCCACTTCCAGATCCGTTGTCTCTCCACGCCGGAGCGGAATCCGCGGCGCAGCGCGGCACGCCGGATCTGTCGGGCGAGGTCGGGCTGGGTCCAGCCGCGTTCGATACGGGCATGGGTGAGGGGGTGACGGATCAAGTCGTCCACGGAGCTATCCCATCATCCTGCGTGACGGTCAGCGTACTGCGCGTGCGTGCGGGACTACACCGGGACTACGCCCAGCTTCTGGGCGGCGTCGAACAGTTGAGCTGTACTGCAAGAAGTTCCTCGCTATTCCCAAGGCGGGGCTCAGTGATGAGAGGAGGTACGCGATGAGCCACCCGAAGAAGGCCAAGACGCCGAAGGTGTCCGTTGAGGCGGTGCAGGTGCTTCAGCGCCGGGTGAAGGCGTTCGCCGCGACCGGTGCCACCAGCCATGCGCCGACTACGTACCACCGGTGAGGTGCCGCTGCTGATGGAAACGCGGCCGGGGGCGCTGGTATCGCCCCCGGCTGTTTTCTGCCCGTCGTTCACGACTATGTAGAGGAGAAGCACCATGGCCGCTCCCGCCGGACTGGAGTTCACGTTCCTGGGACACCAGACGTGGCACATCACCGATGGCCTCTCCACGGTACTGCTCGATCCGATACTCGCCGAAGCCTTCGGCGCTGGCAGCCTCGAGTTCCCGATCTGGCCGCCGCGGACCGTCGACACCGAGACGATGCCGCTGCCGGACGCGGTGATCCTCAGCCATGAGCACCTGGACCACTTCCACCTGCCCTCCCTCGACCTGTTGCCGAAGGCCGTCCCGGTCTACACCGGCATGACCACCCCGGCCGCCGTCACCGACGCCATCGAGGTCCTCGGCTTCACCGTGGTACGCCTCGACCACACGACCCCGCTCACCATCGGCGACATCGAGATCACCCTCTTCCCGGCCGGTGCCCGCACCCTGTTCTGGGAGCAGCGGGTCGCCCAGCCACTCGTCCGCCGCGCCGGCACCACCGACCATGACGTGTTCATCGGCGTCGACGCCGATGTCTCCGATCTCTACATCGAGCAGCTCACCGACGGCCGACTCAAAGCGCCCCGGCTCGCCATCGTGTCCAACAACGCCCAGACCGTGCCCTATGGTGCGCTCGGCGCGGACAACAACCTGCTGCCCGGCATGGACGGCCCGCGCAACCGCAAGACCGGCATCGAGATCCTCAACGGCCTGCTGATCGACTACCTTAAACCGCTCGACGGCGTACGCGATGTCGCCCTGTGCGGCAACGGCTTCACCGCCCCGCGCAGCCCGCACGGCCCCTTCCTCTACGCCGACCACACCGCCCTCGCGGCCACAGCCAACTCTCTGCAGCACCTCTTCCGTGTGCACGGACCACGGCCCGGCGAGCGACTGACCGTCCCGTACGACGACGGCGCGCTCTCCAGCTCCGGCGCCGAGTGGGTCCGCATCGACGCCGGGAGTGAGGCGAGCGCCCTGGCCAAACAGCGCGACTTCCTCGCAACCCCGAAGGACGTAGCGCCCACCCCGATCACCCCGCCCCTGGCGCCGGAGACCTGGGAGGCCGCGCGGGCCCGGCTCGCCGACGAACTTCCCCGACTGGCCCGCGACTTCATTGCCACCCGCACCGGGGCGCTGGCCTCCGGCATCCACGACTACCTCCAGGGGCCGGTCGGCTCACAGCGGGCCGTACTGCGGCTGCTCGATCCGCCCGGAAGCAAGAACGGCATCGAGTCGTACGCCTGGAACATCACCGGCCCCGCCTTCGAGCTGGTGGAGTCCACCGGCCGCGAGGAGGCCATGGCAGCCTTCCCGTTCGGCATCGAAATCTTCTACCAGGATCTGCTCGCGGTCTTCGAGGGCCGCGCCCAGATCTGGGACGTCGTCGGTGGCTCGTATCAGGGCTGGCACATCGGCGAGCCTCTCGATTCCCCGGTCTACGCCCTGTTCGCGGCGCTCGGCGAGCACCAGCGCCCCGACCTGGCCGCCCGCTGCTACGAACACAGCCTGACCGCCCTCGGCTACACCCAGGCGGCGACGGGATGACCACCACCACGGCCGGGCCACTCGCCGGCGCCGCCCGCATGCGGCCCGACGGGTGGCTCGCCACCCCGCTCACCACCGACCCCGTGCACGCCGAGGCGCAGGCCCGCTCGCTGATCTACCGCCATCACCCGGCCGCCCCTGGACCGGTGCGCTGCCTGACCGCCCGCTACCGCACGGCGGCCTTCGCCCTCGGTGCCCCGCCCCGCCAGCTCCTCAAACGCCACGGTGACGAGGCCGCCTACCTCGGCGAAGTCCTCGCCTATCAACTCCTGCATGGCGAAGGGGTTCTGCCGAACCTGCACAGTGCGAGCGACGCCACCTTGACCTTGGTCGTCGACTTCCTCGACGAAGACGCGGACATCACCACCGAGGACGGATTCGACGAACTGATCGCCACGGTCGCGGCGATCCACACCGCCCCCTCCCGCTGGAGTCCGGCCACCGCCGAGGCCATGAACCGGTGGCGACTGGACGTCGCGGCCAATTCCTCCACTCCGGCATGGCTACGCGAACCGGCCGCGTGGCGGCGCCTGGTTCGGCTCACTGCGGATGCGCACGGCGACGACCACGTGCCGCTGGGCCACCTCGACCTCAAGGCCGACCACGCCCGGCGTCGCGACGACGGCCGTCTCGCCCTCATCGACACGGAGACCCTGCGCCCTGACCTGACCGGTCTGCCCGACCTGATCACCCTCGCCCACCTCAGCCAGAGCGAGAGCCGCGCGTTGTCTCCGCAGTCGGTCCGCCACACGTACCGTCGTCACACCAACCGCCTCGGCGCCCAGTGGAGCGACGCCGGTCTCGTCAGCGCGCTGCGCGCGTTCGCCGACGCTACTGGTCTCGCCTCCCTGCACGGCGTCGACCAATAGCCCATGGAGACCCTCGTGTTCAACGGCATCCGCTCCATCATGATCTTCGCGGAGGACCCGGACGCGTCAGCGACCTGGTGGGGCAAGGTGCTTGATGCCGAAGTCCACCGCGACGTCAACGAGACGAACGGCGACGTCTACGCCTGGCTCAACGTCGCGGGCATCGAGTTCGGCTTCCACCCGCTCGACGAGAAGCGCAACAAGCGCGGCGCCAGCCCCGTGCCCTACTGGGCGGTCGACGACATCGACGCCGTACGTCAGCACCTCCTCGACGCAGGCTGCAGCCACCACCGCGGCCCCCTCGACGTCGGTGACGGATCCGGCCGCCGCATCGCGCAACTACAAGATCCATTCGGCAACGTGTTCGGGATCGACGGATTTGTGACCCGCCCCTCTGGAGGACACCGATGCGCCACTGGCCGCTGACCCAGCTCATCCTCACCACTCCCGACCTGGTCCTGCGTATCCCGGACGACGACCAGCTCGACGTCCTCGCCCAGGTCGCCGCCGACGGCGTCCTCCCGCCCGGGGCTGTGTACTTCCCTCAACCCTGGGCCTCCGGCAGCCCTGAGGAGACGGCGCGCAACGTCGTACAGAACCACTGGTGGGCGCGCGGCGACTGGCGCGAGGACAACTGGCGCCTCCTGCTCGCCGTCTTCCACGAGGGCAAGCCGATCGGTCAGCAGAACCTTTCCGCCCGCAGCTTCCGTATCACCCGCGAGGCCCGCACCGGCTTCTGGCTCGGCCGCCGCTACCAAGGCCGCGGATTCGGCACCCAGATGCGATTCGCCGCCCTCCACCTCGCCTTCGACCACCTCGATGCCGAGCGCGTCACATCCTGCGCCTTCGCCGACAACGCGGCCTCGCGCCGCGTCTCCGAGAAACTCGGCTACACCCCCAACGGCGTCCGCCGCCTCACCGCCGACGGCCGCCTCGTAGAAGTCCACGACGCCGTCATCACCGCGCACGACTGGGCCCGTAGTGTCCAGCCGGCCACCCCGGCCGAAGGAGTCGACGGATGCCGCCACCTGTTCGGCCTCCCCTCAGCCGCCCCTCCTGTAGACGTCATCCTGCATGTCTAGCCAGCGGAACCCTGCCGCACCCAAGCCAGAAGGGAGCCGCTACCCGCCCGTAGTACAGCAGCCTCGTGGCAGGGATCCGCGCACCTCTCGGGGCAGAGCCGCGGAGCGGACAACCCCACCCTGAGCACCGGCGCCCGATTACCCGATGCCCACTACTCCAACGAAGTTGAACGGCGAGAGCATCAAGCGAGCCCGTATTCCACCGCCGTCGACCGCCGGGCCACAGCCCTGGACACAATCCATGCCACCAACCTAGAGACGGCGGTGAGCACGCCGCCCGTCGCGAAGGACGCCCGCGGCGCGCGCTCCAGCAGCACGGGAAGCAGCAGCATGCTGCTCATGCTGGCCACGTGCAGCTTGACGGAATCGGCGGTGAACAACCGCAGCCGCTCCGGCCCCGGCAGCAACCCGATCTCCGCATTGGCTGATCGAGGTCAGCGGCACCAGCGCGCTGACGGTCGCGGCGATGACCGCCACCTCGTAGAGGCTGCCGCTGAAGGCGAACGCGGCCAGCAGAAGTCCCCGCGCCGTCTACGCCAGGCAGTATCCGTCCGGGAACCGGCCCGGCAGGGACACGTTCCCGGTCAACAGGTTGCCGACCACCGCGCCGATGCCCATCGATGACAGCACCACCGCATACGCCCCGGCGCCGGCGTGCACCTGGCTGGTCAGCCAGATCGGGATGCCGATGGTGAGCACGGTGGAGAAGGACTCCCCCACGCCACTGAGCGCGAGCGCGCATCCGATCCGCGGATGGGCTCGCAGTACTGCGAAGGCCCGGGGCGCCTCCCCTTCGACGCCCGGGCCCGCGTCCCCGTCCGGGGTCTTTTCCGCCCTCTCGGGCTGGGGCGCCATGTGGCGGCCGAGCCAGGCGAACGCCACTGCGGAGACCGCGAAGGTCGCGGCGTCTAGCAGGAACAGCTTCTCGGCGGGCATGAACGCCAGCAGCACCGCGGCCGATCCGGGGCCCAGGAACCAGGTGAGCCGGTTGGAGATATCCATCAGCCCGCTCACCTGCCGTACCTGGTCCTTGGCCACCATCCCCGGCACCAGCGTCGACAGGCTCGGCCCGGTCAGTGCGTCACACGTCCCGATCAGGATGATGACGACCAGCACGCCCGTCAGGCCGAGCGACTGCCACAGCCACGGCATCGCGCCCACGATGACCACCTGCACGGCCTCCACCGCAGCGAGGGCCCTGAAGGCGGCGAAGCGCGCGATCAGCTTCCGGCCGAACGCCCCGATCAGCAGGTGCGGCACCGACTCGACCACCACGACTAGGCCCATGGCCACCGCACCGGATCTCTGCCACGCCGTCCACGCCAGCGCGAGGGTGAAGAAGCGGTCACCGAAGACGGGCAGCGTCTCGGCGAGCCACAGAACCAGGACCGGACGCTGCCGCAGCAGGCTCACGTAACTCACCCGCGCGACTGTAGGGACCCGGCGAACATCACGAGACGTCTTCGGCCACTCCTCCTTCGCAGGCAGCATCTTGCGGAGTCATCCGTCATCGAGGCCCCCGGCCCGCACTTCTCCTGGCCTCCATCGGCGGTCACCGGCCAGCTGATGTCCGCGGTGTCCATCCCCGACTGCTCCGGAACCTCGCCGAACTGAAGGACTCCCGGGCGTCCTTCCTCAGGGTCCGGCGCGTCGTCACCACGTGCACGGGGACGGACACACTGCACTGGAAGTACGCGGCGGTCGGCGCCCGCGAAGGCACCTCCATCGAGCCAGGGTGGGGCGCCGATATCGGATTCGTCGAACGGCGCGGCCCCCTCATGACCGGCTCGGCGCACCCGCGGCCCCCTCATGACCGGCTCGGCGCACCCGCGGCGCCCGGGCCGGGCGGCGCCTACGGCTTCCGTGCGACTCCGACATAGAGGGCTACCTGGTCGTCATCGTGCCCATGGTCGGACTCTGGCCGCCATTGTGTGACGGTCTCGACACCTGGCTCGGTGAGGATCAGTCCTTCGAAGAAGGCGGTGAACTCATCACGCGAGCGCACTTGAGCCGGCACTCCGCTTTTCCGGTAGATGTCCACTGCCTTCGCCCAGCCCTGGGGGTTGAAGTCCCCTGTGACGTGGGAGAGCGTGAGGTAGCTTCCGGGGGCGAGTGCCCCCACCAGTTCGCGCACAATCTCGTAGGGCTTCTTGTCGTCCGGGACGAAGTGCAAAAGGGCGACCAGCGACAGCGCTACCGGTTTTCCAAGGTCGAGGGTCTCGCGGGCCGCGTCAATGATCGCCTCTGGCTCCATGACGTCCGCTTCGACGTATCGAGTCTGGCCTTCGGGCGTGCTGCGCAAGAGGGCCTCGGCATGCCGCAGAACGATGGGGTCGTGGTCGACGTAGACGATCCGAGCACTACGGTTCACGCTTTGTACGACCTGGTGCAGGTTGGGCTCGGTCGGAATGCCCGTACCGATGTCCAGGAACTGGTCGATGCCGCGGGAGGCCAGGAGTCGTGAAGCTCGTTGCATGAAGCTCCGGTTGGCCCGTGCGACCGTCCGGATTTCCGGGACGAGGGAGATGACGTGCTCAGCGGCCTGCTCGTCGATGGGGTAGCTGTCCTTGCCGTCCAGGTAATAGTCGTACATGCGGGCCGAGTGGGGGCGGCTGGTGTCGATTGGCTTTAAGTTCATTGCTCGTTTGTGCTCCTCTGCGCGTTGTTGTGCATACGACCGGTCAGACACAGGTGCGCGTCAGAGGAGGAGGAAGTCCGCCTGACCGGACTTGGCCCCCAATATAAAGGCTTTGATTTCGGCTGCTGTGTAGATGAGGGCTGGTCCCTCAGGAGCCGTCGACTGGCGCAGGGCCACTCGGCCGTCCTCGAGCCTCTTCGCCTCGATGCAGTTGCCACCGTTGGTACCGCTCCAGGGTTTCACCCATTCCCCTGTTCCAAGGTCAGAGGCGGCGTTGGGGACATGACTCATTGGTACAGCTCCTTGCGGATGTCACCAAGGAATTCCTTGGTATCCTTCTTTGTCATTGCGTATACGCTTGTTTCAGCCAGGGCTTCGCGAAACAGGGCGACTTCATCCTTTGCCTCGCCGTAGGAGGCGCGGCTCAGACTGTCGGTGCAGACGATGTCGGGCAGCTCTGGCTGTTCGAAGCGGAAGATGGTGAAAGGCCCGAAGGCGCCGGGGTGCAGTCCTGCAGCGAAGGGGCAAACCTGCAAGGCGACGTTGGGCAGTTCGGCCATCTCGATGAGGCGGTCGATCTGTCCGCGCATCACGTCCGGGCTGCCCGCGGGGCGTCGAAGGACCGTCTCGTCGATGACCGCCCACAGTTGGGGAGGGGAGGGGTCTTCGCGGGTGAGGAGTTCTTGGCGTTTGGTGCGCAGATGTACGCGCCGTTCGAGGACGTCGGCGGGTACGTGAGGCAGACCGCGTTCCAGTACGGCGCGGGCGTAGTCGGGTGTTTGCAGCAGGCCGGGGGCGACGGCCGGCTCGTAGGTGCGAATGTGGGTGGCGGCGTTCTCCAGTGAGACGTGCACACCAAACCAGTTCGGCAGCACGTCGCGAAAGCTCTGCCACCAGCCCGGTGTTGCAGCCTCGCCGACCAAGGAAAGGAACTCTTCGGTCTCTGCCCGGCCGACACCGTAGATCTCCAGGAGCGTTTTGACGTTGGCGAATTTCAGTGAGGTCTCGGCTTTTTCCATCCTCGTGATCGTGGGCAGGGTGACGCGTAGTTCATCGGCAGCCTGGGCCGCGGTGAGGCCTGCGGCGTTTCGTAGGGCGGCCAGCCGCCGACCGAGAACAATCTGCAGGACGGTCGGGGACGACTTCGCTTCGGTCACATGAGGCCCTCTCCCCGTCGAACCACTGGCGGTGCTGCAGTCTGCCACGGCTCTCGACGCGTGAACAGTCTGTTAGTAACAGAGTGCCACTTGCCAACTTGTCTGTGTGGGCAGCATAGTTGGGTGTGGGCCAGCTCACACTGCACATGCGGCATGCCTTCACCCCCAGGAAGGTTCCAGATGCTCTACCGACAGGCCACGTTTCATTGCCTCCGCCTACGGGCTCGGCTGACGGAAGACGCCCACCGGGCCGACAGGTGCCCGAGCAGTGTCTTGCTGGATTCGGCGCGTTCCAAGCTCCCCAGGCTCGCCGGTTCATGGGCAGAGACCAAGGCCGGCCTTGTGCTGAGCACCCGTCGCCCCTGACCTGTGGTGGTCCGCCTGAGGGACAGTCCCGCGATCACACAGTGCTGACTGTTCTGGAGGCCACGGTCTCTCCGCAACGGTGCCCACAAGTAGAGCGCAGCTACCCGACGGCGGCCTGACCAGCGACCGTCCATGTTCCCTTGTGTCCTGAGCTGACCGTGCGGATCTCTTCCTACTTGCGCGCCAGGCCCGGACCGAACGAGCACACCGTTGAGAAAGCCGAAGTGGCGATGACCCAGCAACCCAGAACGACGAACTTCCGGTTAGAAGTGCAAAGGCGCAACTGGACTTGGACGGCTTTCGCCCTCCAGTGGAGGAACGCCTGCGAGGACCTGGCGCGCCAGGACCGGGAACCGCAGCTTGCCCATCTTCCGCTCTCCAAGCGCACCTTCCAACGGTGGATGAACGGCGAGGTCGCCGCGGGACCGCGCCGCACGGCCGCTCGCGTACTGGAGCATCTCTTCGGCCTGCCGGTGGAGCACCTGATGGCGGCGCCGAAGGAGGGCACCTACTTCAGCGTCGTGGTTCGTCAGCGCAACTGGAGCTACCCCGCGTTCGCGAGCGTCTGGAAGCGCTCACGAGAAGACCTCGCGCGGCTGGACGGCGACCCTCGGCTAGCTCGCGTTGATGTGAAACGGCGTACGTTCGTTCATTGGTTGAGCGGTGACATTGCCGGACCACCGCGTCCAGATGCGGCACGCATCCTGGAATACATCTTCGGTGTTCCTGTGGCCACGCTCATGGGCCGCCCCCCAACCGGCGCAGACCCGCACACGGCACACACCGGTGCCGGTGCATCTCGCGGTCTGGCGTCCCCTGGCGCAGCTCTGGGCGAGAGCTTCAGCAGCGGCATGCAACGTGTGGCTGCGGAGACCATCGACAGCATCGTGGACCGATACGAGTCACAGGGGCCACACCAACTGGCCGGAGAGACACTCCTGCTGCGCAGAGTCCTCCACACGATGATGGCGGCCGCCCCCCGCCCCCAGGCCGACCACTTGGTCGTGGCGTCCAAGACATCAGGGCTCCTCGCCTACATGGCCGTCAACGCGGGACAGCACCAGCTCGCGGAGCGGTACTGCACGGAGGCCGACTCCCTTGCCATCGCGGCTGGAGATACGCCGTCGCGCATGTGGGTCCAGGGAACACGGGCGCTGAACTTCTACTACATGGGCGAATACCAGCTCTCCAACCAAGCCGCTGAGGCGGGCATTGCCCTGGGCCCGCGGAGCCCGCACGCGATCCGTCTGCTGGCCAACGGTCAGGCGCGGGCACTGGCGCGTCTCGGTGACAGCAAGGGTGCCGGTCACGCTGTCGCCCGGTCCTTGAGCCTGAGCGAGCGACAGCCGCATCTACCCCAGGGCATCACCTCCTGCATTTCATTTGCGCCCTACAGCTACGCGCGCACCCTCGCCAACGCCATCACGGCGCATCTGTCAGCCGGTGACGTCAAACAGGTGCTGCAGTACGCCGGAGAGATCGAGGGGCTGGTCTCCGGTTCGGATTCACAATGGACCAAAGCACTCGTGGGCCTCGACGTCGCAACGGCCCTGCTGCAACAACCGCGGCCAGACGTGGAGCGCGCCATCTCCCTGGGGCAGGCTGCCGTGCGGGCCGGCAACGCCAGGCCGATCGAGTCGGTGCGTCAGCGGGCTGGCGAACTGCTCGCGCGGGCCGACAGATGGCGCACGGAACGTCCGGTCCGCGAGTATGCGGAGGAACTCGTCGCTCTGGAGCGCATCCCGCCCCCAGAGCTGGTGAGCGCCAACGCACCCTGAGCAAGGAGAGATGCGTGACCGCCCCGCTGGTCCCGGACAGCCGTGCCTTCCCGCCCGCCCCGCCGCTGGACATGAACGACATCGGCTCCGTCCTGGCAGCGGACTGGGAGGCGTTTCGCGGCATCGAGCGGATGACTGACCACTGGGCGCGGCCCGGGTGGGGCGCAAAGAACCGCACCCTGTACTGGATGCTCACGTTTCCTACCGCGACCAGCCTCATCGAGGAAGCCCTCTTCTGCCAGGAGCATCTGGCGTCGCACCAGCTGGACCCCGTCCCCGAGGACGGCCTGCACCTCACCATGAACAGAATCGGCTCCCCGCACGACATCACCCCCCGCGGAGTGGACGAGCTGGCCCGCCAGGCCGCCCGTCTGGCCGGCGCGCCCTTCGCCATCCAAGCGCACCCCATGGCCGGCTCCCCAGGAGCTGTCCGCTTCAGCGTGACGCCGTGGTCCCCGCTCGTCGAGCTCCACGCCGCCCTCGGCGAGGCCGTCCACACCGCGGCGATCCCCTCCCAGGGAAGGCCAACGAGCCTCTTCCGCCCCCATCTCGGCATCCTCTACTGCCCCAAGGAACAGCCAGCCGCCCCCTTGATCCGGTCAGTGGCGGCCCTGCGGAAGCGCCACCCCATCTCCTTGCGGGTGGAGAGCGTGGAGCTGGTCGAGCTACGGCGCGCGGCCAGAACCTACCGGTGGGATGTCCTTCACTCCGTGCCCCTGCAAGGCGTCGCCTGAAGGGAGCCGCCGGCGCCCCTGGCCGTGGATCACTTCATGCAGCCGACGGCGAATTCTGCCGTAGGCCCCGGCCACGCACGCCATCTCCTGCGCGGTCAGGATGGGACCAAGGGAGTGGTTCACCGCGACCTGACATGGCGATGAAAACCCTGCTGCGACTACGGTGTGGTCGCCCTGCTGCAGGGCGAAACCCAGGGCAACTCTGGCCATGTCATCGGGTCCTGGCCCGAACCGTGCGCGCAGTGCCGCGAGTTCCTCGTCGATGACGCGCAGAGCTGACGTGCCAAAGAGCGGGCTGCTTCGACGTTGGTCACCGGGTGCGAAACGCGGACGGCACTTTGGCGTGTACTTTCCCGTGATCAGCCCCTGAGCCAGCGGCTCCGTCAGCAGCAGCGCGATACCGTGCCGGGCAGCGAACGCTGCGAGCGGCTCCCCCGCAACATGCGGCGGCTCCGCCAACGGGCTGCAGCTCGTCCACAGCACGTCGGGGCGCAGCAGGCCGAAAATCTGGCGGAATCGGGCTTGCCTGTCAGAGACTGCCGCGTTGCCCGGACCACCCGCCCCCTCGGGGGAGGGTGGTCCGGGCATACCGATCGCACGCACGCAGCCGACATCACGGAAGGCTCGCAGCTGCTCGATCGCGACATGCAGGTAGCGGTCCTCCCGTCCGAAGTCCAGGGTGTGCAGTGAGTACAGGTCAACGTACTCGGTGTCGAGGTTGTCCAGGGTCTGCTCGAGCCGGTGCCGCAGCGACGGACCGGCGTAGGGGTGCGGGGCAGTGCCCCGCACCTGGCCGGCCTTGCTAGACAAGAGGACCGAACTGCGTCCTACCTCCGCGACGAGGCGCCCCAACAGCCGCTCGGAATGCCCGAGACCGAAAGAGTCAGCGGTGTCGAACAGGTTCGCTCCTGTAGACACCGCGGTGCGTAACCCCTCGAGAGCAACATCATCTGAGCTGGTGCTGCACCTCACCGGCACTCCGTCTTGTACGGATAGTCCTCCGATGGCCCGGCAGCCGACGGCCAGCGGCTGTGCCGTGAGTCCCGGTGCGAGAAATCTCGGGCATTCAGTGGATGAGGTCATGATCCGGTGCTCTCCCCGTCGTTCCAGGTGTACACCGCTACGACCTTCCTGCCCGAACCGGCTGGACGGTAGGTGCTCACCAGGGCCGAATTCCACCTTGGTCTATCCGGCGTGGCGCAGGTGCGCCATAGAGGTGCCATTTCACTGCCGTTGCCAAGTCCGCCCTGCCTGGAGAGGTGGCTCAAGATGGTCAGAGCTACCGTCCAGGGGGCACCTGCGCTGCTGCAGCCGGAGGCGTTAGGGGCAACGTGATGTCTGAGCATGGGTTCGGCGTTGCACGCCCTACGAGGATCTGTCCTTCCCGAGGTCGTAGATCGTCTCCAGGAGGCTTTCCACGTCCGTGAGGCCAGGCATCACATGATCAGCTCCTGCCTCGGCGAGCTGCTGAGCGGAGGTTGTTCCCGAGGCGACACCGATGACCTTGGCACCGCCTTCTCGGCCGGTGCGGACGTCTTGCAGCGAGTCGCCGATGATCACGGTATTTCCAGGGTCGAACCGATGCCCGTACGCGCGTGCGCTTCGCCGTTGGGCAACTGCGACCAGTGCAGGTCGGTAGGAATTGTCTGAAGCGAAGCCGCCGACAGCCGTGTCCACGTACTGCAGCAGGGAGAAGGCAGAGAGTTTGATCTCGGCACTGGCCTTTAGATTTCCGGTTAGGACCGTCGGCACGAGGGCTTCTGCCTGACGCACCGCGGCCAGAGCGGCCACCGCTCCGGGCATGAGCTGGCCGCTGCGGTGCATTCGTTCGCCGTGTCGCTTCAGACGGCCAGGCAGACGGTCGATGACTTGCCGAGCGAGCTGGTCAGCCTCTGCGTCGGGGACGTCGTTCGCGGCGAGGAGTTCCCGGACCGCCATCGGCATTGTCATGCCGGTTCCTCGTTCTGGCAGCCGTTCGGCGTCGCGTCCGATCACTTCGCGGAACACCTCACGGTACACCAGGCGATCGGTGTCCCCGACGTACAACAACGTTCGGTCAATGTCCCAGAGCACCAAGATCATGTCAGGGCCCTTTGCCTCAGGACTGCCTCGCCTTGTTCGAGGAGGGGCTTGACGGGGCCTGCGTTGCGATGCTGCTGGGCCTCCAGCAGCATCACCTGCAGATGTTCATCGAGGCGGGCTGAGCGGATGCCGTCCACCAGCGAAAGTACCTCTTGTCCGGTGAGGCAGCCCGCATCCGCGTCCCCTGCACGCATCTGTGCGGTCGCTGCGCGGGACAGGAACTGCGCTCGCGTGCGGACTTCCTCCCGACTCAGCACGCCCCGGGCGGTAGCGAAGGCCTGTGCCGCCTCCGCCGGGCGGCCGAGCTCCAGGTAGCAACTGGCGCGCTGGCCGAGGATCTCGCCGCGGTTCATCCAGTACAGCCAGTGAGGGTCGTCTTCACCGCTGCCGCGCGCACACAGTTCCTCAGCTTCTTCGAGAGCCGTCAGCGCATGCCGTTCTTCGCGAAGCCGTGCATGACCCCTTGCCTGCCTCGTCAAGAGCATGGCGTGGAGCGCCGGCGCATCCTGATCGCGGATGCTCTGGCGGGCTGTCCTGGCGGCAGTGACCGCATCTCGGGGATCGCCGACCGAATAGCCGTGGATGGCGATGAAGGACAGCGCGCCCGCACGAAGCCTGGAGTCCCCAGAGGCGTGCGCTGCACGTAGGGCCCCGAGGAAGAGCTCAGAGGCCGCAGCGTGTTGTCCACCATCGAATGTGTACCAGCCGGTCTGGATGGCCGTGTCGGCGGTCACCGCAGCGAGATGGCGCCCCAGGCTCTCGTTATAGGTACCGGTCTTGAGCAGTCCCAGCAGCACCCGCAGGTGCTGCTTCGCAGTGTGGGCGAGCTTGCCGCTGCCGCTGCTCGCGTCAAGCTGACGCAGTTCATCCGTCGTGGCCTGCAAGGAGGCGAGCAGCGGCGGTGTGAGCGGAGTCCCATCATGTAGTTCTGTAGCCAGCGCCTCCGTTGGGGCGATGGCCGATTGCAGGATGTACTGGCTGATAGCCGCGCCGCTTACGGCGGTCAGTACGCTTCGACGTTTCATGGGGCCTCCGACTGCCACTTCAAGTGACGTCACCATACGAGTCGCGGTCCACGGCATCGCAGGGTCGAGGGTGCCCGAAGTGAGACCCTGGGCACGTTCGTTGAACGGTGTCAAGAGCAGAATTCGAAGGTCCGCAGGCAGCCCCAGGCCGTTCAGCAGATCGATGATCGCGTCACGTCCGCTGATCTGCTTTCGCCCGTTCTCAAGGTCCGAGATGTGCGACTGCGTGAGCCCCGTCAGCGCTCTCACGTTTACCTGTGTAAGACCCGAGCGACGACGCAGCAGGCGCAGCAGCTCGCCGAAATCCCAGCCCGCAAGGGCCTGTTGGACGCATTCATCACGCCAGGCACGATCCGGGACCCTGAGGTCGGAGGGGATGCGCGAGCAGACTCCACAGACTGGGTCAGGGTTGTACTGACTCAGCCGGGATCCGCACTTCGCGCACGCGCGGACAGGCGTCTTCATGGCAGCACCGCCGTACTGAGTTCCTCTGCATACTGTTGGTAACAGGCTATGCGGACATTGATATCGCTACAGCGATATCTGCGAATCCCCGAGTCCGTCACACTCTTGGCACGCCCAGGGCACACTCCTCCAGTCCCAACAGGGCAAGGAGGATCAACGACCTCATCCACGGGTCCCAGCCTGGGCAGCAGTGCTGCTCATCCGGCGGCAGGCGAGGAGATGCACCGATGAACGTGCACCACCTGAGGGCAGCGCAGCAACAGTTGCGTCGGAGTCCGCTATGCGCGGGCCACACGCCTGCGCATAGCGGCGTCTCCTCGAACTGACGAGCAGGTCTGCCTCAGATGCCGGTTGGCAGCCTCGGTTCGCCTCGCTGACACGTGCGGCTCGCCAAAGCAAGTCGCCTGTCACCCGTCTCAAATGGCAGCGAAATGGCACTCCCATGGCGCATCCGTGCCACGCAGGACACGGAATCCTTGAAAGCGGCGCTGGTCCGGTCAGCAGAGCCCACGCCTGCCCAATGGTGCGAGATCCGTCATGCGCGCCAGCGACACCGCACTCCCCCACACCGCCCACCCGGGAGGTACCCGATGAGTCCCGTCCCAGCCGTCGTTGCTGAAGGTATGAAGCCGATGTCACAGCCGACGGACAGCTTTCATCGCACCATCGCTCCGGAGCCCGCTCGCGTTGCGGAGATACGGCACGATCTCGCTGAGCAGATGTGGAAGTGGGCGGTGCCCGCTTGGCTGGCGGGGGACGCGGTGCTCGTTCTGTCCGACCTGGTGACGAACGCCGTCGTGCACGGCGAAGGGCCCGTCCACGTGACGATGCGGCCGGAACACACGGGTCTGCGCATCGAGGTCACCGACCAGAGCACAACCGCCCCGGCGATGCACCCGGGACCTGCTGGTGCCGATGACGTGCACGGCCGAGGCCTGTACCTCGTTGATGCCTTCTGCGACGTCTGGGGCATCAAAGACGACGGCAAGACCATATGGGCCTGCTTCTACGCCGTCGGGAGATCATGACGTGGTACGACCCTTCATGGCGATAGCGAAAGCCGGGCGGCTGACCCGGAAGACCAGGGTGGCAGCGGTGCCTGTCCCTGCGCACACCCTTGACGGACCAACCGGCGCTGCTCTCCGGGAGCGCGCTACTTCCACTCCTGCCGTCGGACGCTCGTTCGTGGTGGCGATGCAGGAGACCGTATCCCTCGTCCTGGACGAGGGATCCCCGGTCCCCGAGACCGATCAGGACGTCCGCGACCTGGTGCTCCGGCTGCGGGGCCACCTTGCGCAGCTCGGCCCGGCACTCGACAGCCCTGCCAGGCCCCTGGCCGAGGCTCTCGATGAGGCCCGGGCCCTGGCTGGGGATGAATTGCCGGAGGGCTTCATGCCATCGCGGGTGTACCTCCGTGCCCTTGCATTGCGTGTCCAGGCGGTCGTGGAGGAACTGCTGCGGCCGAGGCCAGCGACTGCCGAGGCGGTACGAACGCCGGATGCGCCACCTGCCCTACCTGACGTAGTCGAATGCGTTCCTGACCGCGCGGAGATCGAGAGGGAGGCGGCGGCCTCGGTTCCCTGGCTCCGTCGGTGCTGGTCTACCGGAGGCCAGAGTTCGAACCCAGCACGCGTCGAGCGGGGTTCGCGTCACCGGGTCTCTGTGCTCGCCGCCGCTCTGGTGGCCGTCGTTCTCCGGTGGATAAGGCGCTTGGGGCCGCTCCGGCCGCAGCCCATGCAACGGTTGGTCGCCCTCGATGAAAGCCGGTTCATCCAGGTGTGCCGCCAGTCTTCCGCTGTGCGCGGGGGTGCCCAGCGATGACCACTGCTACTTCGCCCCTTGGCGTAACCGAGATGGAAGTACGCGTACTGCAGTGGGCGGCCGACGGCCTGACCGCACGCCAGGCTGCGCGAGACTGCATACTCAGGCCACAGACTCTGCGCGCTTATCTGTACCTGGCCGGGCGGAAGTTGGGTGTACGCAAGGAGCTTCCTACCGTCGGTGCCGCTTACGCATTCGAGGTCCTTCCGGAACCTCCCGCGGAGACGGGTGATATCCGCCTTACTCAGCAGCACGCCCGGCTGCTCCCCTTGGTCATCCAGGGCAAGACCTATGCCCAGATGGCCTTGCTGGTGGGCCGGTTTCCGGCATCTGTCGGTTATGACTTCCGCAAACTCACGGGCGTCCTGCAGGCGGCGACTCGTCCGCACCTGGTCACCCGCCAGTTGCAGTACCGCTTCGTGACCGTGGAGGAGGAGGTGCGCACGTGGCTGTCCTGACCCGTCAAGTACCGCTCGCCTGCGCCTATTTCGCGAGGCGGCCGCGGGTCTACGTCGCCGTCATCGCCGCAGGGCACAGCCCGCCCGCACACAGGTGATCCCCGGCTTGGGGCCTCCCTTCGGGGTCGTCGGACCGTCCACACGCGGGCAGATGCCGAGACCAGCTACGACGAGGGAGGTGGCGCCTGCCGGCGTCCCGTCCGTGCTCTGTGGGGGAGCAACCGGACGGCCCAACCCCCTTCGATCCCGCCGACGACGTGCCCGGCCACGCGTCGTCCATGCGGTGACCGATCGAAGGGGCCTGTGCCGCCGCACCCCTTGCATGCGGGCGAGGTGTGCAGCGGCCGATAGGCCGCCGCCCAGTCAGGTATGGGCGGCGGCCACACCGCACGGCCCCGCCCGCCCGGCGGGTGGGTCGGACTCCCTGCCGGGGCCCAACTTTCGGATCCACTGTCCTGTTTCCTGACCGGAGAGCTGATGATTCCCCTTATGAGCAGCCGCCATTGCTGGCGGCTCAGCGGCGGAGAGACACCGCTGCCTGATCTGGTGCCGCGCGAGACGGATATGGTCCGGGTCGGCTGGGGTCTCGGTATGGCCAGCATCGACGCGATGATCGATATCGGGGAGCCCGTCGGACCACTACTGTGCTGCACACTTCATAAACGGCTGCTTGTGCCGGTCGTATCGGGTACGGCGTCCTGGTGGAGTGCGCCGCACTCTGATTATGGCCGCGGGCGTATGCTGCACTGCTCCCTTCAGGGCCCCGAATCCGTCTGCGTGGGCCGCCGGTTCTGGGTTTTGCCGCCCGAGCCCCGGGTCTATGCGACCACCGATCCGCAGCGCCTGTACGACAGCCTGGGCCTGACGCGCACCCAGTTGCGGCACACCACCCGTCAAACGGCGGGGGCCGGACCACGGGTGGTATGCCATGTCTGATCACAGCGGCACACACAACCACCCGGGCGTAGAAACGGCGCCCCCGCGACAGCTCGTCGAGCAGGCTCTGGTATTGGGCCTCCGCAGCGTTGACGACCTGCCAGTTCTGGCGTTCAGGCTGGGGGTCATCGAGGGAATCCCCGGGTACGCGTCGCTCCTGAGCGACGTGCTGCACACCGCGGTCGAACGGATGCCGCGGGAGTGGGATCTGCGCCGGCGCGTGCAGACAACGCTCGGTGAGGACACCGGCGGCTCACGGAGCGGGTGCTTCACAAGCGGCGCCGAGCCGCCGTAAGGACGCAGAACCTGGCTCGCCTGGGCGGGGTGCTCCTCCAGGCCGTACGTGTGGCCGATGTTGAGGCGGGCCACAGCCTGAGTCCTCCTGCGCGGCTATGAGCCTTCACAGACTGGGCTTCCTCTGACCTCGTGAACGCCGTGTCCCCCGCACGGACGCAACCGAGGCGACCGCGGGAGGAAGCGGCGCTCCCGTAGCCCGGCGCACGCGGGAGGCGCCCCTGCCGCCGCCACTGCCTGCGGTGAGCGGCGGCCGGCCACACCCTCTTCTGCAACGCCCGGCCCGACGCGCCTCCCTGCCCCCGACCCTTGAGATAGGTCATTGTGATGTGTCCGCACGAGACCCCGTGCCCATCCGCTGATTCCTCCGACCTGGATGCCGCGCTCCCTACCGCGAGCCACCCGGAACAGGGCTGGAGCCTGCTCTGCAACGGCGTCCTGCTCTTCGAGGACACCGGCAAGCTGCTGCCCGACGGCAGCCTCGTGGCTCCGTGCCGTCCCGCTGGGATGACGGGAGCGGCCGCGTGAACACGGTCCACGAGCGCGCTGTCCCCTACGTCACCGTACGAGAGGGGGAGGAAGCAGCCGCCCACGCCCATCTGCCACTTCGCACGGCGTTCACCCGCTCCGACTCCGGTGTCATGTGCCTTGGCTACTGGGACGAAGAGCCCGAGAACCGGGACATGCACGACGTCCTGTGGACGCGCACCTCCCAGTCACTCGGGCAGCGCGAGGACATGCTCAAGCTCAAGTGCCAGGACTGCGGGCAGGCCGCGCGGACACCCGAAGGCCTTCTGTTCCCGGTGAGCAAGGAGAACGGTATGCCCAGCGCTACCAGCGCCGGCATCCACACCGACCAGCCGCCAGTCTGCCGGCAGCACGCGGCCGCTGCCGCGAAGAGCAACCCCGAGCTTGTTGAGCACGGGTATGTCCCCGTGCGGGCGCAGAGAGCCCGCATGTGCGGCGTCATCGGAACGCCCTACATCCTCACCACTGACGGGTTTGAGGCATTGGAACCCCCAACACGCCCATCCCCTACGGGCATCCCGAGCTGCACTGGGTCGCGGCCTCCCGGCTCGTCCGCGCTGCTCTCCTTCACGGTCATCGACCTGGCGCAGGCTCAGGAGGGTGACAGGTGACGGGCCGCCCGGTCCCGCTGATGGCGGGGAGAGGCAAGCGGCGGACCGGTGGGTTCGCGGCGTACTCGTCGGCGACACCGAGCGCCCGTCCGCCCTGTACGAGCCCCGCCCCGCCGGCGGCAGCCGACCGGGCTGGCTGCCCTTTGCCCGGCGCCCGCTCGGTCCGGTGCTCCCCTACCCGTCATACATCTCTTGAGGAAATCCATGTCTGAACACAAGGCCCCCGACCTGTCCGGCTCCGGGATCCAGCACCACGACGCTGCGGTCCCGTTCTCGCAGTCCGTGGTCGGTGGAAGCGTGAGTGCGGCAGCGGTGGCCGCGGCGTGGGGTGCGGAGTCGCTGAACGTCGTGCCGCCAGCGCTCGCCGTTGCTGTGGCGGGTTGTGCGGTGGGCGGCCAGATCGGCTGGGCCGTTCTGCGCAGCCGGAAGGCGGAACGTGCACAATCCGAACGCGAACGGCTCGCCCGTGCCCGGCATGCAGAGACGGTGGCAGCCCTGGTGAGCGAACGCGATACGGCGGTACGCGCGCTCGAGGAGGTGCTTCGGGTAACGGCCCAGGGGCGCCAGCATCTGCAGTGGGCGCTGGAGGAGGTCACGCAGGGCCGGGCGGAGGCCCGCTTCACCCCGGCCGAGGCGCCGCGTCCCACCGGTGACCTCCGGCACGACGCGTTGGCGGCGGTGGCGCACAGTCTCACGGAGGCCTGGCAGACGGTGATGACGGGGGCCGTGCGCACACAGCAGTCGTTCGATACCAAGGCAGAGCTCGCGGAGATCCTCAAGACGGTGGCCCCACGGCTCCTGACGCTGGTCACCCGCGGCCTCCACCGGTCGCTGGGCGCCCAACGGATGGTGGAAGACCCGGACTTGCTCCAGGAGCTCTACGTCATCGACCACCTCTTCGCCCAGCTGCGCCGCGCGTCCGAGAGCCTTCTGGTCCTGAGCGGCAACTCTGTCAACCACAAGAGCAAGGCTCTGGGCATCCGCGACCTGCTACGCCGAGCGGTCTCCGAGATCCCCGAATACCACCGGGCCCGCCTGGGGCAGTTGCCCTCGACCCAGGGTGTGGTCGGGTATGCGGTTCCCGATGTCACCGAGATCGTGGCCGCGCTGACGCAGAACGCCACGGACTACTCCAGCGACAAGGTGGAAATCCACGCCCACCTGAACCGTGAGGGACTCGTCATCGAGATCCTCGACCGCGGCGACATCATGTCGGCGGAGAAGCGGGCGACGCTCAACCGGCTCTTGGAACGTCCCGATCTGGAAAACCCCCTGGCCCGTCTCCGCGAGGGCCAGACCGGCCTTCTGGTGGCCGCGCTCCAGGGCCACCGCCACCACATTCGTATCCACCTGCAGCCGAACCTCGTCGGGGGCACCCGAGCGGTGGTCGCTGTTCCCAGCAAGATCCTGGTGGAGTCCCCCGAGGTGGCATCCCGGCCCGTCTGGTCGACGTCTCCTGCTCCAGGCAGCACCGCCCCCGCCGCGCCTTCCCCCACGCCGCGGACCAGCACCTCTGGGGAGGTCTCCCCTGCGGCTTCGGTGTCCTCCGCCCAGGGCACGGAGCGAGCACCGTCCCGTGCCCTTCCTGCCTTGCCCCAACGGACCCGTCCGGTGGCAGCCGCCCCAACGCCGGCGCCGGAGGACCAGCTCCCGCCCAGGGAGCCCACGGCCGACCTGATGGCGAGCTTCCAGGCCCGCCAGGGCCGGCCGGCGGCACACACCGATTGAGCCAGCCCATGCCCGGGCCCACCCTTCGAGCGACAGGAACATCATGCACAGCGATCACGGTATGGAGCACAGCCGCGCAGTCACCGACCAGGCCCAGCGCAGCAGGGCACGCGCCGAACTGGACAGGCAGCTCAACCGGCTGATGAACGACATCCCCGGAGCCGAGAAGGCCCTGCTGGGGGCGGGAGACGGTCTCAAGCTGTCTCACACCGCGATGCCCCAGGATGACGCCGACCGGATGGCCGCCACCATTACCGGCATGCTGTCGCTGGCCCAGCACCACTTCAAGGACCGCAACGGCCGCACCCGGCAGGCTATCTACGAGCACGACGGCGCCTACCTGTTCGTCATACACGCCGGACTCGAGGGCGCGGACCTTGAGAACACGGTGCTGGCGGTCGAGGTGTCGATCAGCGCCGATGTCGGTCTGGTGGGCCACCAGATGAAGAGGTTCATCAGGCAGTTGCAGGAGAGCCTGGTGATCGCCGCACGCCACCCCAACTTGTCCCCCCAGCAGTGATCCAGGGCGGCAGGATGCCGATCACCGACCCGGCACTGGGTGATGTACGCCCGTACGTGCTCACCCAGGGACGCACCCGCCCCCGGCACGCCCTGGACCTGATCTCCCGCCTGATCCCCGGCGAGGCCGACCCGCTGCCGTTCATGCCCAGCGCAGAGCACAGCGCGTTGGTGGACCTGTGTCGCGACTCCGCCTTCTCGGTGTCCGAACTTTCGGCGCGTCTGGGACTTCCAGTCCAGGTCACCAAGGTTCTCCTCGGCGACCTCATCGACAGCGGAGCCCTCAGGCTTCTCAACCCTGCTGGCCCCACCGACCCCGAAGCCCACTTGATGGAGAAGTTGCTCGATGGCCTGCGCTACAGACTCTGACACCGCACCGACCGACCCCGGCCCCATTCCCCGGTATGAGCTGAAGGTTGTGGTCACCGGTGGGTTCGGCGCTGGGAAGACGACCACCATCGCCTCCGTCAGTGAGATCGACATCCTCACCACCGAGGCCGGTCTCACCACGGCCGGAGCAGGCGTCGACGATCTCAACGGACTCTCGAACAAGACGACCACAACGGTCGCCATGGACTTCGGACGCATCACCTTTCCCGAGCAGGACATCATCCTGTATCTCTTCGGCACGCCGGGCCAGGAACGATTCCAGTTCATGTGGGACGAACTCGGCCGGGGCGCGGTCGGCGCCGTCGTCCTGGCCGACACCCGGCGCCTGCGCGACAGTTTCGTCGCGATCAACTGGTGCGAACATCTGCGCCTGCCGTTCGTCGTCGCCGTCAACCGGTTCGACGACGCACTTCCCTATGAGCCTGACGAAATACGCCAAGCCCTGGACCTTGACGCGCACGTACCGCTCATGGTGTTCGACGCCCGGGAGCGGTCCTCGGCCTGGAAAGTGCTGTACGCGCTGGTCGAGCACAGCCTCCAGCAGCACAGCATCCGACAGCACAGCCACCCCTCAGCCTCTGGAGCCACAGGATGACCCTCTCCGAATCTGGCCTCTTGTTCCCCGAAGCGCCGCATGCCCCCGACCGCGACACACTGCTGCGCGACCTGGGCCTCACCGGCCCGGACCCGGATCTCGACGCCTTCGCGCAGCAGATGGCTCACGAGGCCGGTGTGCCCTACGGCATGGTCAACATCTTCCGCACCCAGCAGCAGTGCTTCGACGGCCTGTGCACGCCCGGCGAGGACAGCGAACTGCCCACGGTCGGGCGCAGCATGGCACTGACCGCTGGATTCTGCCCCGAGGTCGTCGAGACGGGGCTGGCCCGTGTACACCCGGACCTCTACGCCTCCCGTGATCTGGCGTCCAACGAGGTCGTGGACATCCTGGACGCCCGCACCTACGCCGGAGCTCCGCTGATCCACGTCGGCCACGTCCTGGGGACCGTCTGCTTCCTGGGACCGGAGCCCCGCGGTCAGGAAACCGGCAGGCCGACCCTGCACATGATCAAGTCCAAGCGAGACGAGCTTCTGGTGATGCTCCTGCGCCGGTCCGGCTTCAACGTCCGCCAGTGATACCCGGCTCCCCGCCATGCCGCCTCGGACCACCCCCGACAGGAGGAGACACCGTTGCTGACTACGAACAGCCTGACGCCAAGGGAGCACGAACTTGACTCTGCCGTCACCGAGTTCGCACGGACGGTCATCGCTCCGCGCGTGGCGGTGATGGAAGCGCGGTGTCGGCCCGAACGCGACTTGGTGGACCAGATCGCGCAACAGGGCTGGGTCGGGGTGACCATCAGCCCCGACTACGGCGGGATGGGGATGGGCCACAGGGCCAAGACGATGATCCTGGAGCGACTGTCCTACATCAGCGGGGCCGTGGGGGCTTCCGTGCAGGCGTACCAGCTGGGCTCGTCTCTGATCATTCAGCACGGCAACGATGCCCAGAAGCGGCACTGGCTGCCGAAGATCGCGCGGGGCAAGTGCCTGCCAACCATCGCGGTCACCGAGCATGCTTCGGGGAGCCAGATAGACGGCATTGCGGAAACGACGGCCCGGCGCGAGGGCGACCACTACCTTCTTTCCGGCCGCAAGGTCCTGGTCGGCGGAGCCCGCGGAGCGACGCTCCACGGAGTGCTCGCCCGAACTGCCCCAGGAGACAACGGTCTGACGATGTTCCTGGTGAAAGCCGACCAGCCCGGCGTCCGTGCCGGTACGCACGTACCCGGCCTGGGGCTTCGCGGATTCTCTTTCGACGACATCCACTTCACCAACTGCAGAGTCCCCCTCTCCCATCGGCTAGGCGAGGAGGGCCAAGGACGGGACATCGCCCTGGACTCCAGCCTCTGCTACGGACGGCCCAACTTGGCCGCCGTCGCCCTGGGACTCCACCGCGCCATCTGGGACACCACCCGGCAGATGACCCAGCGCCGCCCCCGCTACGGCAAGCCTCTGCACCACCTGCGCAACGTCAAGCTGGACCTCGGCCGCATGCACTCGCGCCTGCTGGGCGCGGAACTCGCCCTGTACACCGCGGCGGGGGCCCTGGACGCAAACGGGGGCATCGGGTACCTGGACAACCGTCACGAGCACGATCCTCTGCTGTGCCACGCCAAGCTTTACGGCATCGAGGCGCTGCACGATTCCGCTGCGGCTGCTCTCCGGCTCCACGGCGGACATGGCCTGAAGTCCGGGCAGCGCATCGAGCGGCTCTTCCGTGACGCCTGGTGCCTCGAGCCCCCCGCAGGCACTAACGATGTCCAGGCGCTGCTGCTCGCGCGGCAGGCACTGCAGGAGCAGGAAACCCCGGAGGCTTCCTTCACACCCGGCGCCGCCGGGGCGCACGCCACTGGACCTGCCTCGTGACTCCGCCAGCCTCAGCCACCGTTGCTTCCGGCCGCGCACACGGCACGGGGTTCGCCGCCTACCCACCCGACCGCTCGGTCCGCGACCTACACGCCCCGCGAGGCCTGTCGACCTCCAACGCCAGCGAAAGCACGGTGTGCCCCGCGCTTCCTGGTCCGGGCGCTTCGCCCGCCTCACCCCGCACTGCGGCCCCACAGCCTGACCGGCCCCGGCCGACGCTGCCCCAGCTGAAAGGAAATGCGCAGCCCATGACCACCATGTACCACGTACGCCCCCTGACCTCCGGCGACGAGAACGCCGCCTGCCGACTCGTGGATGCGCGTGTCTACCAGTCCATGGAGACCAACCAGCCGTGCAACACCCGCGATCTGGGTGCGGCCATCCATACCGGTGGCAAAGGGCTCATAGCTTTCTGCTCCGACGGTGAACTGCACGGCCTGCTCTTCCTGGACTATGGCCCCCTGCCCGGCCACTGGCCCGACGCCCACCGCGCCGTGCCCAGCCTGCGGATTGTGTCCGCCTGCACCCGCGCCGGCCAACGCCGTCTGACCGGTGCGCTGATGACGTGGTGGGCCCGCGACTTCGCCGCCCGCTCGGGCCTGGAACAGCTCTGTCATGAGGTCCCCGTGGACACCCGCGGTGCGCACACCCGGCTGGTTACCCACCTGACGCGGTCGTGCGGCTGGGAGACCGCTTCCGGAGCCGACCGCGTCGGGGACCGGTACGTACGCCTGATGTGTACCGCGCTCAGAGACCCCGACATCACCCGTCTGCTGCGCTGTGACGTGCCGGTCCCGGCCCCGGCCCGCCCCGGCCCGGCCCCGGGTACGAACGCCGTCCCCGCTTCGGCGGGTGCGGCGTAGCCCGCACCCTCACCCCGGCGCCAGCATCCCTCACGAGCCGTTCCTCTCCCCCCACCGGGCAAGGCGACAGCTCCCCCACCTAGGCCATCTGCGGCAACAACCGCCTGGTCGCCAGCGCTTCCCCTCCCTTCCCTTAGTTCATGGCCCGGAGCTGCCCGCCATGCCTGCCCCCTCACGCATCATCTTGCTCGACCTGGACGGCACACTCACCGACCACGACCGCGCCTTCAGCGACTGGTCCGCCGAGTTCAGTGCGGACTACGACATTCCGCTGGAACAGATCCTGGAGGCCGACCAAAAGCACCCCACACGCCACGAGTTCTTCCACGCCTTGCGCACCGCCTTCCGGCTCCGCCCGTCCGTGCTGAGCCTGATGGACGACTACCGGATCCGCACCGCCGAGCTGGTTCCGCATCGGCCGGAGGTGTGCCAGGCCATGGGGCGGCTCCGCGCCGAGGGGTGGGCGCTGGGCGTGGTCACCAACGGCACCCCGGATGCTCAGCGGCTCAAATTGGACGTCGCCGGTCTCAGCGCCTACTTCACGAGCGTCGTCATCTCGGGCGCGTTCGGCGTTCGCAAGCCGGACCCCGCCTTGTTCCGCCTGGCGCTGGATGACCTGGAGGCCGACGCCTCGACCCCGGCCGTCATGGTCGGGGACCTGCTCGACACGGACATCGCGGGCGGCAACGCGGCCGGACTGACCACCGTGTGGATCAAGGGAGATCAAGAGCGCACCGCCCGGGACCCCGCCCCGACGCACACGGTGGTGACCGTGATCGAGGCCGCTGAACTGCTGCTGTCCGGACCCCTGTCCGCCCCGCCGCGCCACCTCACCTCGACGTAGCACCGCCGGGCCTCATGAGGCCCGCGGCGCACCCCAGACTTCCGTTCGCTGACCACTTCCCAGGACGTCGCCATGACCACCGGCACCATCTATCAGATCCGCCCTCTCGACCCCAGCGAGCGCATCGCCGCGTTCTCCGTGGCCGATGCACGCTCCCGCTGGCTGGACCGGCGTTGCCTGCCCCGCAACACCCGGGCCATCCGGGATGCCGTCCGCCAGGACGCCGACGTCGTGGCGTTCTTCGAGGACGACGATCTCGTGGGCCTGCTGCAGCTCCACCGCACCCCGGCACTCGAGCACTGGAGCGCGGAGCAGCGGGCCGAGGCGACGTTGCTGGTCTCCGCCGCCTGCGTCATCCCGGGCCGCACCGATTACCCGGGCCGGCTCATGACGCTGTGGGCGCGCGACTTCGCCGCCCGCCTGGGACGCCAATGGGTCCGCGCCGAGGTTCCCTCGCCTCCCGGCGGGGAGACTGCGCGGCTGCTCACCTACCTCCGAGAAGCATGCGGATGGCAACGCGTCAACGTCCACACGACCGTCACCCACCTCACCGCCACCTCACCCACCTCATCAGTGGTCCTCATGCAGTGCCCGGCCGAGGAGATACCCAACCTGTCCGCCCTGATCAGCAGCACGGTCTCCCTGGCGGAGCAGACCGTCACACCGGCGGCGCCATGACCAGGCCCACCGCGCAGGAGTCGGCCGACCGGTTGAAAGCCCTGCTCGCCCCCTCGTGGCACCGCCTCTCGCGCAACCAATTTGCCCAGGCCATCACCCTCCTGGCCGAGGCCATCGCCGCTAACGGCCCGGTCATCGCTCGCCGCCCGCTTGAGGACACCGAGCTGGCCCAGCCCCGGCGGGCGCCTACCTGGTCGGTGGCGGCTGCGCGCAGGGCCGCGAGGGAGAGCGGGTGGTGCTCTTCGCCGACTCCACCCGCAGCACCCGCCTCGCAGCCGCCACCGGCCTCCTGCTCCGCCACACCGACGAGGCCCGGCGTCGTGTGCGCGTGGAGACCACCGTGCTCATCGACTACGAGTGCACAGCACACGCTGCCGCGTACGCGGCCTGGCGCACCCAGGCCCGGTTCGCGCTGCCGGGCTCCCCCGGCGCCCCGGCACTCGCCGTCCGGCGCCCGAGCCCCGCCGTGCGGGCGGGTGCGATTTGGCGACCTGCGCGCATACGAGGGAGCGCTCCTTCCTTCGTGCCGCTACCCCCCTTTTCCGATCGACGTCCGGAGATCCCATGCCTGTCACCGTGCCCGCCGTCCGCGACAACGTGCGCCTCGCGGCCGGCCCCGCCCCAGCCGCCACGGAGGGCCTTCCCTCTTTACCCGCGGCCGCCGCAGCCGTCCTGCAGGTCGCCCGCGATCTTCTGGTTATCCGGGGGTGGACTCCGTATCTCCAGCGGCCCGACGACGTCGTGACCGGGGTGCCGGCGTGCACGATCGGCCAAGCGATCGAGAGCGTGACCGGGACGGACCGCACCGGCATCCCGCATCAGCTGCGCCGTGCGGCGCTGGCCCGACTGCATGCCGTCCTGTCCGAGGGCCGCCCCGCCCACCACGGCGTCACTGACGTCGGGGTCTGGGAGAAGGTCGACGGGCGCACCCAGAGCGAGGTCATGGCCCTGCTCCACCGGGCCGCCGCTGCGCCCCTCGCGCCGTCACCCGCCGGGCTCGAGGGCCCGCCCGCGCCCGCGCAGGCCGAGCATCGCGCCGTGCGCGACGGTTCGGGCCGTATCCACCGCGTCCGCCCCGGGGCTCTGGAGTGCGTCCAGTGACGATGACCACGCTCACGCTGGGGATTGCGGAACCGCTGGTGACTCTCCTGCTTCGCCAGCTGCTGGCCTCCTGGCCACCGGGCGCCCGCAGGTACACCGGTCCGACGGCCACGTTCTACGAGGGGCCGCTGCGTCTCCCCGCTCACCACGCCGGGCGTGCCGCGGCGCCGCAAGGGGTGCGCGATGACCGCCCATGAGATCAGCGGATCCGCGACGGTGTCCGGCAGTAAGCCCCGCACTCACTCCAAGGACCGTGTCCGGATGGGCATCACCACCGCTCTGTGCGCGACATACGCGCGCCTGGACGCGGACGCGCAGCGCCTGTACCGGCAGCTGGGGCTCCTGCCGTCCGACGACGTCGACCCGGACATGGCGGCCGCCGCCTGCGCCATCCACGAGGCCGATGCCGCGTGGCGGCTGGAGGTCCTGGCCGACGAACAGCTGCTGGAACCGCTCGCCGACGGCGGACATCCCGCCCGGCCCGTGCGGTACCGAATGAGCACCGCCGCCCGGGAGCACGCCTGCGACCTCGCCGCCCAGCAGGACTCGGAGCAGGACCGTCGGGATGTCCGGCGACGGCTGTGCGTGTGGATGCTCCAGATCGCCACCCACATCCAGTTCCGGCTCACCCCGGCCCAGGCCACGCTGCGCCGCACCACCGAAGAGCCCCCGGCGCCGGTCCGCCTCCCCTTCGACGACGACGCCGGGGCGCTGGCCTGGCTGGACTCCCACCAGCACAACCTCCTCGGCATCCTGCGCGCCGCGGAGAGCGCCGGATGGCACGACACCCTCTGGAGACTCACCGACGCCTGGTGGCCGCACTTCCACTTCCGCCACCCCTACACCCTGTGGGCCGCCGCACACGAGATGGGGCTGTCCGCCGCCCGCTGCGCGAACAACCCCGCCGCGCAACGGCAGCTGCTTGCCTCGGGAGCCGTGGGCCTGGCCGGAGCGAGCCGCTGGGACGCTGCCGTCGACTGGTACACCCAACTGCTGGCCGCGGCCCGTGACAGCGCGGACGTGCGCGACGAAGGACAGGCCCACCTGGGGCTCGGCCGCTGCCACCTGCAGGCCGGACGCCCGCAAGAGGCCAAGGAACAGCTCGCTCACGCCATCGCCCGGTGGCAGCAGTGCGGCTACCGACGCGGCATCGGCCTGACGCTCATCGTGCTGGGAGAAACTGCACTCGCCCAGGGAATGCCCGACGAGGCCTTGGCCTGGCTCGAACGGGCCTGGACGCTGCTGCTGGACGTCAACGAGCCCTACGAAGCGGCCCGCGCGCTCGTCCTGCTCGGCCACGCCCACATTCTCCTCGGCCAGAGCGCCACGGGCATCACCGAGATGGAAACGGCCCTGGAGATCATCACCGCGACCGGCAGCATCCCCTGGCAGGTGCGCACTTGGGAGCTGCTGGCCGCAGCCCATCAGGCCGCCGGTGACTGCGAGCGCGCGCTGCACTGCTACCGGCGCAGCGCGGAGCTGTACGACCTCATCCGCCCCACCCATGCCGAGCGGCTGCGACAACTGGCCCAGGCGCGATGACCAGCACGGTCGGACCGGACCCGCACCGTACCGCCGTCACCAACTCGCTGGGCGACAGCACGGTTTACGGAGCCAGCGTGCAGGCCGGAACCATCACGGACCTCACGGTCCACACCCGCCACGAGCCCCGCTACGAGCCGCCACCGCCTCTTCAGGCACCCCCGGTCCCCCCGGCATGGGTGGATCGCGAGCAGGAGCTCGGCACCCTGCTGCCGCTCGCGGACACCCCGCACCGGGCCGGGATCCGCATCATCGCGCTGTCCGGCGGCGCCGGGATCGGCAAAAGCTCGCTGGCCGCCCGCCTCCTCAACGACCTGCACGGCAGCTATCCCGGCGGGCAGCTCTATGTGAATCTGCGCAGCTACGAACCCGAAGATCCGCGCTCCGTCACCGACACGCTGGGACAACTCCTGCGGGCCCTGCGCTCGGGACCCCTGCCGGCGGCCGAGGACGAACTGGCGGCCTAGTGGAGATCCATGACCGCCACACGAGCCCCCTTGTGCCTGCTGGTCGACAACGCCTCGGACCCAGCGGCCCTGCGGCGGCTGCTCCCCGGCGGACGCGGCCACCTGGTCCTGGTCACCAGCCAGAAGCCGCTGGCCGACCTCGCGGGCGACGGCGCGGACCTGTACGCACTGGGTCCCCTGCCACCGAGCGCGGCCTACAGCTATCTGACCAACTGCCTGGGCCAGGCCCGGCTGACGGCCGAACCCGAACCGACCGATCGCCTCATCGCGCTGACCGCCGGAGTGCCGCTGGCGCTGTGGCTGACCGTCGCCCAGCTGGCCCGCCACCCCGACCGGCCCGTGGCCAGCGTGGTCCGCTCGCTCCTGGAGAGCCAGCGCCGCGCCACCGCCTCCCCCACTGCCCCTCGTCTCACCGGAGTGATCGTGAGCCCCCACCTCGATACGGCCTACGCCGAGCTGTCGCGGGATGCCGCCCGCTACTACCGCTACCTCGCGCTCCTGCCCGTCCACGACATCGACGCGTCGCTGGCCGATGCCCTCACCACCGGTGGACGGCACGACGCCTCCTCCGTCCTGTCCGCTCTCGCAGCGGCACACCTGCTGGAAGCGGCCCCGCCGCACGACCTGCGCGGCGCCGTCTACCGCTGGCCCTCCGCCGAGGTCCGCGAACACGCACGTCAACGCGCGCTGGCCGAGGCCACCGACGGGGAAACAGCCGAGGTCCTGCGCCGGGCTCTTGGCTGGGCACTCACTGCGGCGGCCGCCGCCGATGCACTGGTCACGCGGAGCCACAGCCAGTCCCTGCCCGACCCGCGCCCCCGGCCTGGATTTACGACGCCCTTCCAGGACAAGGCCGCCGCCTTGTCCTGGCTGAAGGCCCAGGCCGCCAATCTGCTGGCACTGATCCGGGCCGCCCACGGCGCCGGAGAGTACGAGCTTGCCTGGCGCATCACCTGGGCTCTGTGGCCCTGGTGGCGGGCGGACAAACGCTACGGCGAGTGGATCGAGATCCACCGGCTCGCCCTGGATGCCGTCCAGCGCTGCCAGAACCCGGCCGCCGAGCTGCGGATCCTCAACACCCTGGGGCTCGGGCTTCGCGGAACCCGGGACCTGGACGAGGCCATCGGCCACTTCCAGCAGGTGCGCGAGCGGGCCCGGCACCTGAAGGACCGGTACATGGAAGCGCAGGCGCTGCACGAGCTCGGCTGCACCTACGTCGAGGCCGACAAACTGCCCAAGGCCCGGCCGTTCCTCCGCGAGGCCAGCGAGATCCGGCTGGACCTGGGCTACACCCGGGGGGTCGCTCTGACCGACATCATCCTGGGCCAAATCGCTTACCAGCTGCATGACTTCGGGCAGGCCAGCCGTCTGTTCTCCGATGCCCGCGCCACACTGCTCGACGAGGACGATCCGCACGATGCCGCCCGCGCCTTGGCCTGGCGGGGCCGCGTCAGCACCTTCATGGGAGACATCGCCACAGCCGAGGACACCCTGCGGGCCGCCCACGACGAGTTCCTCACGGTCCAGGCCCCGAACTGGGCTGCGCGCACCCTGGAATGGCTCGGAGAGGCGGCGCAGCGCGACAACCGCATCCCCGACGCGATCACCTGCTACACCCAGGCCCTCGACCGCTACCAGCTGCTCGATGCCCGTGACGCCGAACGCCTGCGCACACGGCTCCGCGACCTTTCCTGAGATCGCCCCCGTACCTGGGGCGAACGGCCGCTGCCCGCTACGCGGCAACCCGCCGACGGGCCCGTTCCCCTTTCCCGCTCTCCCTGTCCACCCTCAACCCTGTGAGCCCACGATGAGTACATCCGCTCTTCCCCTGGCCGCGGCCATCACCGTCGCAGCCGGCGCCCACTTCGCCCAACGCCACTGGCAGCACCGCCAGCTCCTGGAACTGGCGGTCCACCAATCCCACAGCCGCATCCTCCAGATCGCCGTGACGCATCCCCACCTGGACCCGGTCTGGGAGAAGAGCTTCCCCGAGCACGTGACGCAGGAAGAGGCTGCAGGGCTGCTGATGTGTCAGATGTGGGTTGAACACTGGCGCCTCGGCCTCAACCTCGGCGTTTACACGCCCAACCTGATCCGGCACAACGCCGCAGCGTTCATGACCGATCCCCTCGCCCTCAAGATGTGGGGGCTGTCCCGGGGCAAACGCGCGGCGCAGGCCCGCAACGTGCACGACCGCCAGCACGTCGCCCTGCTCAACGACGCCTACGTCCAGGCCGGCGGCCCCCACAAGTACGCCGACCTGGAAGGGGTCTGACCGTGCCTGCGATCACCCCCCCCCGAACCGGGACCCCCTTCGAGGACACCGCCGCACCGGTCAACCGCCACCCGGAATGGATACGCCCCGGCTCCGTGGGCCGCGTACCCAACGGCACCTACTTCCAGGCCGCCCGGGTCGCGCACGCCGACGCACGACGGGCTCTGCAGGCTGACCCCGGGCTGCTGTCCGCACCGGTGATCTGCAGCAACGCCGGCGGCCACCTGATCTTCCTGCTGCCTCCCCACGCCAGCAGAGACGACTGGGACGTGCCGGGAACGCGCTTCCTCCGCGACGGCGTATCCGTCGAGATCCCGCCCGTCGGTGCCGTGCACGGCCCCGACATCCACTGGCTCACCCGGCCCGAGGGGCACCAGGCCCTCGATCCCGCACGTCTGCGCGGAGCCCTGACCGGCACTCCGTTCGTGCCGCCGCGCAGGGCCCCGGCCCGTCGAACGCGCCGGGCCAAACCCCGCGCCACGCCCTAGCTCTCACCGGATTCACCCCGGGGCTGACGCCCCCTCTCGCCCAGCAAGTTGAGCCCACCGACCAAGCAAGGAGTTCAGCGTGACGTCTGTCCGTCCACGCACCTGCGGAGTACGGATCCGTGTCACCCTCCGCCTCGACCAGCTGCTCCTCGCCGAGCGCCGCGAAGCGCCCGGCATCCCGCGCCGCACGGTCATGTGTGCGCTCGCCCAGCACAACGGAGACCCCCATAGGGGGATCGGACGCAGGCTGGTCCCCGAGGGCGGCGCGGTCTGGGCCCACTGGGCTGACGGACAGGAGCCGAGCTGCCACGCCCGCACGGCCTGCGGCATCTCCGGCCCGGCACCTGACCAGCGGTGCGGCCTGTACACCGCCCACCCCGGGGACTACTCGTTCCACCTCGATACCCTGCGCGAAGATCCACTACGGGAAAAGCGGATCGACGCAGCGCTGAGCATCCTGGCCTCCGCCGGCCAGTACGACGAGCCCACGCTCGAGGACGCGGCCCACAACGCAACGCTGCTCACCTGGGACGACCTGCGCGCCCGCGGTATCTGGGCCAACCTCCCGGAATGCGACCAGGCCGCGGTGCACCGGTTACTGAGCCGCTGCGGCTCCGGCCAGGCGCTGCGTGCCGCCACGGCCGCAGCCCTGGCCCGGGACGTAGCGGAGCTGACACAGCTGTGGGCCCCGTCATCCGCCGGGCGCCTTGCCCACGGGGATGACGCCGCGGCCCTGCTCAAGGACCTTGAAGGGCTGCCCGCGCAGTGGCAGGCGCTGGTCCTGGGCAACCAATGCGCCCCCATCAGAGGGCTGTCCACGGCCAGGTCCGACTCCGAGCCGGCCACCGGCGTGCGTATTGCTTGTTCTGCCGGTCATCGCGTCTTACGCCCTCCCCGACCTCTGTCACGGAGCGTGGCATATCGCCACGGTTCGCGGCACCTACGGTACTGGTCAGGGCGGGCGCGAAAGGTCGATTCTGCTCAGGTGGTAGCCGCCCGGCTACTGCTTCGGCGCAAGGGGAAGGATTCTCTCTATGGCGACGCTTGCACCCCAGGTTCCGTGGGCGATGCGGCTGGTCACCGACCGGCTTCCGGTCGGCCCGCCGTCGTACGCTGCGGTGACGCTCGATCCGGCGACGCAGACCGCCCGCTACACCGACGCCGCCGGCCAGGTGGTGGAGATGCGCAAGCACGGCACCAGCAAGACGACCGGCACCGCTTCGATGTCCGGCGGCGGTGACGGGCAGAACCCGCAGCCACAGACGCAGGACGACAACACCACCGACTACGAGTCGGACTGATCCGATGACGGCTCCCCTAGTCCTGGTCATCACGTCCCTGGAGGACGTCACCGCGGACCGCGTGATCACCGCGCTGAACGAGCGTGAGGTGCCCGTCGCTCGCGTCGACCCGGCCGACATCGGGCCCGGCCTGGTCTTCGGCGCCCGCATCGGTGCCGGGGTGCCGGTGTGGGGCGGGCGGCTGCGGACGGCCAGCCGCGAGGTGGAGCTGGGGGAGGTGGCGGCGGTGTACTACCGCCGCCCCACCCCGTACGTCTCCCGCTTCGCGCACCTGCCCGTCCAGCAGGGCGACTTCGCCGCTGCCGAGGCCCGGCACGGGCTCGGCGGGGTACTCAACCACCTGCACGGCGCGACGTACGTCAACCACCCGTCTGCCGTGACGGCCGCGGATTTCAAGCCTTCCCAGCTTCAGCAGGCGGCCCGGCTCGGCCTGACCATCCCGCCGACCCTGGTCACCAACGACGTCGAGCAGGCCCGGAAGTTCGCTGCCGAGCACAGCCCGGTGATCTACAAGCCGTTCCGCGGCCTGCCGCGCGGCGCGGACGGGCACGCCGGCGCGATCTGGGCCCAACGCGTCGACCCGGACGCCTTCGACGACTCCCTGACGGTGACCGCGCACCTGCTCCAGGCGGAGATCCCCAAGACCGGCGACGTCCGGGCGACCGTGGTCGGACGGCGGGTGTTCGCCCAGCAGATCGCCGCGCCGGACGGCGCGCTGGACTGGCGCCGCGGCGACTGGGACGAGCTCCTGCACGCCCCCATCGGCGTCCCGGCCCCAGTGGAGGCGGCGCTGCACAGCTATTTGAGCGCGTTCGGCCTGGTTTTCGGCTGCTTCGACTTCGCCCTCACCGGCGACGGCGACGCGGCGGAGGACTGGGTGTTCATCGAGTGCAACCCCAACGGCCAGTGGGGCTGGCTTCCCGACGCCGGCGACATCACGACGGCGTTCGCCGACATCCTGAGCACGGAAGGAGGCGGAGCCCGATGATGCCCGCCGACCTGGAGACCGACGCCGCCCGGCTGCGCGACGCGCTGGCCAAGGCCCTCGCCGACGACGGCGTCCTTGCCGATCCCGGCTGGCGCCAGGCGGTCGAGACAGTGCCCCGGCACGCCTTCGTGCCCGGGTTCTACCTGCCCGCCGACGAGCGCGATCAGCAGGGCCTGACGGTGTGGGAGGCGGTCACCGCCGAGTTGGACTATGGCCGGTGGCTGGCCGCCGCGTACTCGGACACCACGCTGATCACCCAGTTCGACAGCGACGAGCCGGACTGGAAGGCCCCGGCCACCCGGCACGGGGGGGCGCCGACCTCGTCGTCCACGCTGCCGTCGCTGGTGGTGCGGATGTGGGCGGACGCGGACGTGCAGGAAGGGCACACGGTGCTGGAGATCGGCACCGGCACCGGCTACTCCACCGCGCTGGCCTGCGAACGCCTTGGCTCCGCCGACGTCACGTCCATCGAGGTCGACCCCCACCGGCTCGACCAGGCCGCCGCCGCGCTGTACTCCCTGGGGTATACCCCGACGCTGGCTGTGGCGGACGGGTTGTACGGGTACTGGCCCGAAGCGTCGTTCGACCGGATCGTGGCCGCCTGCTCCTTCCGCGCCGTCCCCCCGGCGCTGCTCGCGCAGGCGCGGCCGGGCGGGAAGATTCTGCTCACCCTGTCCGGCTGGCTCTACGGATACGCCCGCGTCCTGCTGACCGTGAACGGCGACGGCACCGCCGAGGGGCAGTTGCTCGGCGGCACGGTGTCGTTCATGTCCGCCCGTACACACGCGGCGCCGGCGTTCGGCAACCCCGCCCACTGGGCCGCCGGGCTCCCGGAGACAGGCCGGGCGGCCCGGCACAGCCCGGAGCGGATCACGGCCGCGACCGAGGAGGCGTTCCAGCTGCGGTTCCTCGCTCAGTGCGCCGCCTCGGACGCGCAGATGACGACCGTCGGCGATGTGGTGCACCTGGTCGACGTCGTCACGGGCTCCGCCGCCACCCTCACCCCCGTCGAGGGCTGGTGGGAGGTACGGGAGGGCGGTCCGGTGAAACTGTGGGAGCGGATCGAGCGCGTAATGTCCGCGTACGACGAGGCGGGCCGCCCGGGGCCGGAGGCGTTCACTCTGCACGTCTCCGACGACGGGCAGCACCTGCGGCACCCGCACCTGCCCGGCCTGCCGATGCCCCGGCCCTGACGGTCCCGCAGTCTCCAGCCGCCCGGACGGTGGGACGTGACGGACCTCCGGCCGGGCGCCTGGCCTTCTCTCACGGCTCGCGCGGCGCTGGCTGCGGGTCGCCGCACTCGGCGGCCAGGGCCTCGGCTCCGGCTCGCGCGGCCGTGGCACAGTCCTCGGCGTCCTGCGCGAGGTAGCGCGAGGACTCATCGCCCGTGGCGTCCACGAGCCGATGCAGCAGCCTCGCCCACCGCGCCAGCCTGATCGATCCGCTGACAGCTGGAACCAACGTCCTGGCGGTCGGCGGGTGGGAGATCTTCCTTCTGGACGCCTACACGCAGCTGCGCCGCCGCGACCCCGAGGCCACCCACCAGCTCACCCATGACGCCGTCTTGAAGCGCACCTCCACCTTCGCGGCCGATGCCTGGTCGTCCGGTCCTGCGTTCGCCGAGGAACGGCCCGGTGCGTGGACCACCCGCTACAGCCGCACCTCCACCGACACCTACCACGCACTGCCCGGCGCCGAGGACGCCCTGGCCCGGGCGATCGCGTTCATGGACTCCGCGGCCCGTGAAGGCAGCGCGTACCGCACCGACTTCACCCTGCGCGCGGGTCAGGCCCTGATCGTGTCCAACGCCCGGATCGGCCACGGTCGCACCGCCTACCGCGACGCCCCCGCCGTCCCCCGGCTGCTGCGCGGTCTGTTCACCGCCCGGCCGCGTGCCTGAACCGCCCCGTACGCCCGCTCCCCCACCTCAACGACGAAGGGCTGACCGTGCCACACCACCTCGCACCCCCCACTACCGGCGCCGCGCTGCTGGCTGAGGGGCTCGGTGTCCTGGCCGCCCACCAGGAGCGCGCCGAGCGCACCTTGAGCCTGGTGCCCGCGGAGAACCTGATGACGCCGCTCGCCCGGCTGCCGCTGATCGCGGACCTGTACGCCCGCTACCTCTTCGACGAGGACCCGAACCCGGCGACGGGCGAGTGGCGCTTCCCCTCCGCCAAGACAGGCGCCTGGCTGGAGAGCGGATTGGCCGTCCCGCTCCTAGCCCGCCTGATTGATGCCGAACACGTGAACGTGCGCCCGTTGTCCGGGCTGCACGCCATGGAGATGACGATCGCCGCCCTGGGCGGTGGGGCCAGCGGCACTCTGGCGTGCCTGGCCCCCGAGCAGGGCGGCCACTACGCCACGGCCGATGTCGCCCGCCGGCTCGGCCACCGTCCCGTATACCTGCCCGTTGGCGCCGGGGGACTGGACCTCGACGCGCTGGAGGGCTTCCTGTGCGAGCACCGGCCCGCACTGGTCTACCTCGACCAGTGCCATGTCCTCACCGCCCTGGACGCGGCACCGGTCGCGGACACCATCCGCCGGGCGGGCACCAAGACCTTTCTGCACACGGACATCTCCCACACGCTGGGCCTGGTGCTCGGCGGGGCCCTGCCCAACCCGCTCGACGCGGGCGCCGGAAGCATCTCCGCCTCCACGCACAAGACGTTCCCCGGCCCGCACAAGGGCATCATCGCCACCCGCGACCCAGCCGCGGCCCAGCAGGTCAAGGCCGTACAGCCGCAGCTGGTGTCCAACCACCAGCTCGGCGCGGTCGCCGCCCTGGGCCTGTCCCTGGCGGCCTTCGCCGACCAGGGCGCCGCCTACGCGCACACGGTCATCACGAACGCCCGCGCCCTCGGCAAGCACCTCGCGCAGAGCGGCTGGGAGGTGGCCGGAGCCGAGTTCGGCTACACGAACACCCACCAGCTGTGGATCACGACCACCCCGCACCTGGACGCCCGGGAGGCCGCGGCGCGCCTGTATGCGGCCGGGCTGCACGTCAACTGGCTCACCGACCTCCCCCCTCCCCCAGCCCGCGCTGCGCCTGGGTTTGGCCGAGGCCACCTGGCGGGGCCTGCTCCCGGCCGGCATGTCCCGTCTCGCGCAGATCATGACCGACGCCCGCGACGGCACCCGCCCGGTGCACGAACTCGCTGACCAGACAGCCGCGTTACGCCCGGCCCGGCCCTATCCGTATGTGCCGCAACTCGGCACGCAGGCGGTCGCGTCCGCGCAAGCAGTGATCCGGTCGGCGCTGGCGGAGGTGCCGCGATGACCGCCCTGATCGCCCCGATCACCGAGGACGCGCCGTGCGTGGCCGTCTACCGCGAGCTGCGCGACGATGTGCCCCGCTCCAGCGCGCAGATCGGCTACGGCTACAACCTCTACCCGGCCGCCCGGGCCACCCACCGCTTCCTGCACCGGGCGCTTGCCGTGTGCGCGGACCTGGGCCGGCTGCACGAGTACGGCACCGTGCACGATGCGCACGATCGTGCCCTGGCCGCGAAGCTCGCGGGCACCTACCTCGGGGTCCAACTGGACGGCGGGCAGGTCGTGTTCACCAACGGCGCCACCGAGGGGATCGGCCTGGTGACCCGCTGGCTGGCCGCCTGCGAGGCGGGCCTGATCCTGCCCGCGCCCTGCTACTACGCTTTTGAGCAGACCCCCCGTCGCTGGGGCGGCACCATCCAGGGCCGCTATCGGCACGACGGCCACCTCGCGGTGACCAGCACCGTCGCGGCGCGCACGGCGCTGGTGGAGATCTTCCCCAACGGTGTGACCGGTACCCTGTACTCCCCTCCCCCGGTGACGCCCGACTTTCGGGTCATCGACGTGGTGTTCCTGGCGGGCGGCGCCGCCGAGCAGCCCCACGCGATCACCGAGACAGTCCGCCGCAGGCTCGCGGGCACGGTCGCCGACACCGCCGTGCTGATGACACCGTCCAAGGACCTGTGCGTTCCCGGCATCCGGCCCGGGCTGCTGATCAGCGGCCACAGCTCCCTCATCGACGCGGTCCGCGATGACGTATTCGACCGGACCGCCTCCTCCAGCCCGCTGGCCGGGCAGCTCGTCCTGCTCTACTTGAGCGTGCTGCTGCTCGCCGAGGCCGCCCACGACCGCGACCCCAAGGCCTTCGCCCGCCGCTACCGCTGGCTCGTGCGCCAGTACGCCGGCCACGAGGTGCCCACCGTTCCCTCCGAGGGCGACTGCCGGGAGATCGTCGACCACCTGGACGCGATGAGCGGCCACTTCGCGCGCGGCTTCGACCTGCTGAGCGAACACGCCGCCGGTCTGTTGGAGATGGGTGATCACCTGCGGCCGGTCGCCGGGTACTCGCTCTGCCCCGTCTGTCCGCCGATTTCACCCGGCCCGAGGAGACCGTCGCCTGGGTCAACGCCGTCGGGCAGCAGTTCCAGCTCAAACTCAACCCTCATCTGCTGTTCGGCGGCACCAAGGAGTCCTGGCACACCCTGTATCCGGGGCCGCCCCGGATCCGGGTGAACCTCTCGGTCCCCCACCGGGACCTGGTCACCACGCTGGACCTGCTGCGCGAGGCGCACCGTGGTGTTGTCCTGCCGCTGCCGAGGGCGGAGGCGGCCTGAGATGAGCGAACTGACCCGCCTGCTCCAGGCCACCGCCGCCGCCCATCCCCGCCGCGTCGCGGTCACCGAGCAGGACCAGGTGTTCAGCTACAAGGAACTGTGGTCGGCGGCGGCCGCCACCGCGAGCCGCCTTCAGGCGGCGGGCCTTGGCGGGCGCCCGGTGCTGCTGGGCCTGCCGCCCGGCCCCCGCTGGATCATCGGGCTGCTCGGCACGTGGCTCAGCGGCGCCGCCGCGGTGCCCGTCGACGTGACGCATCCGGCCGCGCGGCTGTCCCAGATCGCTACCGCGTGCACGGCGGCCGGAGTCCTCACCGCCAACGGGCGCCCGCCGAAGTGGGCCGCCTCCCTCTCCCCCGTCCCGTTCCGGTAGCCGATGCCCCCGAGCGGCTGACGCCGCTGACAGCACCAGCCCAGGCAGCGGAGGTCAGTGAGGAGACGGTCGGCTGTATCTGGCACACCAGCGGCAGCACCGGCCTGCCCAAGCCGGTCCTCATCTCCCACCGGGCTCTGGCCTCCCGAGCTGCGGCCATCCCCCGGCTGGCCCGGCTCACCCCCACTGACCGGATCGCCCAGTTCACCGCGCCGTGCTTCGACGCCGTGCTCTGGGAGGTCTTCGGCGCGCTCGCCGCCGGGGCCCGGCTGCAGATCTCCGCACCGGCCGACCGCACCCCCGGGAAGGCCCTGCCCCGCTTCCTCGCCCGGTACGACATCACCGCCTTCACCTGCACCCCCGCCCACCTCGCGGCCGCCCCGTTCACCGAACTGCCCGCGCTGCGCCGCATCGTATGCGGCGGCGAGACCCTGCACCCCGCCCCGCTCGCTGCCTGGATCGCGCGCTACCGCGTGTCCAACGCCTACGGCCCGACCGAGGCGTGCGTGGATGCCGTGTTCGCCGAGCACATCTGCCCAGGCGAGGACCCCGCCCCGATCGGCTGCCCCCTGCCCGGCGTACGGGCCTGGGTCCTCGACGAGCAGCACCACCCCGTCGCCGAGGGCCAGCCAGGGGAGCTCTACCTCGGCGGCCAGGGCCTGGCCGAGGGCTACCTCGGCCGCCCGCAGGCCACCGAGGCGGCCTTCCTCCAGCTCGACCTGCCCGCCTCTGGCGGGCACTTAGAGGACATCTCATTTGGCGAGCCTGCGGTAACAGATGAGGGTGCAGGCGATGCTGGTGAAGGCCAGGAAGTGGTCGGCCTTGCGCTCGTAG
>NZ_JBHVYE010000044.1:0-43610 GCF_042881135.1 Streptomyces sp. NPDC058284 | reverse complement strand
TGTCGCTCCAGTCGGGTTGCTGCAGAGCCCCGCGGATACGAATCTCCCGTATAACGTCTTCCATTGACGTACTCCGATCCAGCGGTAATGTAGTGATTCTCAGGTGGTAAAACCCTCACCCGCGGCGGAATCAGACATAGCTGTCCCCTTTGTGAATGGTGTGTGAATCCAGGGGGGCGGACAGCAGTCGCCGGAAGCCCCCCGTTGACTTTGAGCGATCCTGCCTTGTTCAACGAATCAAATCAACACCGTTTCGGTGTTTCGCTAATGAACGCTATGTGGCACGCGAATTTGAGAGCGCATGCCGGTAAGCCCTCCGGGCGCAAATTCTTAAACATTCCAAGAGCGGGACTGGAAAGTTCCCGCCATAATTCATCGATGGCGGATCGGCGCGCGACGGGAATCGGAATGGAAGATTCCAGTCGCGCGCGTACGCCGTCCGTCAGAGCGGCACCGGCGCCTCCGTCCCGGCCCTGACCAGGCTCCGCAGGTGCTCCCGCAGGCTGAATCCCGGGGCCGACGCGTCCTCGGGCGTCAGGGCGGCACCCTGCGCGAGGAGCCGCCGGGCCGCGAGATGGTCGGCGGGACGGTTCACGGATTCGACCGCCTGGAGGTGTTCCCCGCGGAAGAGGAGAACCGAGAACGCGTCGGGGTCGTCGCCCAGCGCCACCGCGGTTTCGTGACCCTCGTCGAAGCCCGCGATCTGCACGGTCGTCGTGAACTGGTCGCTCCAGAACCACGGCAGTTCGTCGTAGGCGCGGACCGTTCCTGTCAGCCGCCGGGCGACCGACTGGGCGTGCCCGACGGCGTTTTGCACGGATTCGAGCCGCAGCCGGTTCCCCGAGCGCACCTGGGGGAATGCCGCGCAGTCACCGATGGCCGAGATGTGCGGGTCGCCGGTCAACAGATGGGCGTCGACGGTGATGCCGCCGTCCACCGGAAGTCCGGCCGCGGCGGCCAGCTCTGTGCGCGGGCTCACACCGACACCGACCAGGACGAGGTCGGCGGGCAGCCTGCTGCCGTCGGCAAGCTCCACCGCGCTCACGCCCGAGCGGCCGTCACCGTGCAGCGCCGCGACGCCCTGGCCGAACAGCAGCCGGGTGCCCTTGCTCCGGTGCAGCCGCGTGAAGTGCTCCGCGGTCCGCGCGGAGACCACCCGGGCGAGCGGGCGGTCGAGCGCCTCGACGACCGTCACCTCGACGCCCGCTTCCCGGGCCACGGCGGCGAATTCGAGGCCGATGAACCCGGCCCCCACCACCACGGCCCGGCGGGCCCCGGCCAGCGAGGCCCGCAGCGCGACGGCGTCCTGCGCGCTGCGCAGGGTGTGCACGCCGCGCAGCCCGGCGCCCGGCACGCCGAGCGTGCGCGGCTGGGCGCCGGTGGCCAGGACGAGATGCCCGTAGTCGTACGCGGAGCCGTCGGCGAGGCGCACCGTGCGCGCGGCCGGGTCGATCTCCGTGACGGTGCCGGCGACCAGGTCGATCGACTGGCGCACGTAGTACGTCGCGGGCCGCAGCCACAGCTGCGACTCGTCGGCCTCGCCCTTGAGGTACGCCTTGGACAGCGGCGGACGCTCGTAGGGGAGCGCGTCCTCGGCGCTGATGAGAGTGATGCGTCCCGTGTAGCCCTCCTCGCGGAGGGAGGCCGCGGTCTGGTAGCCGCCCTGGCCCGCCCCCACGACGACGACCGATTCGGGGTGGGTGCTGTCCGTCATCAGTTCTGCCGCTCGGGGAGGTGCACGATCAGGCCGTCCAGCGCCTCGCTCGACTTGAGCTGGCAGCTCAGCCGGCTGTTGGGCTTGCGCGGGCAGGCGGTGAAGTCGAGCATCTCGTCCTCCCGCTCCTTCGGCGGCTCCAGCTTGTCGAGGGTGGTCTCGTCCACGTAGACGTGGCAGGTGGCGCACTGCATGTTGCCGCCGCACTGGGCGACGATGCCGTCGATGTCGTTGAACACGGCGCCGCGCATGACGCTGGTGCCTTCCGGGACGTCGATTGCGGTCTCGTTGCCGTCGACGGCGACATACGTGATCTTGGGCATGGCGGAGCTCCTCGATGGCATCCGGACGCACGCGAGGGCGCGCCGTGGCACGGATGCCTGGCAAGTGGAAAGACGGAAGGTGGAGATGTGCTGCCCGGTGGCCGACGGGGGACACGACACCCCGGTCAACTCACCGACACCATCCGGCCGTTCGGACACGCGACGTCCTGGGCCAGGGCTCGGCAACGGGTCGGAGCGTACCAAACTAGTTCCGGCCGGACCAGGAGCGGTGGCCGGGACGCGACCCAGGGCGCGACTGGACGCGACCCAGGACGCGACCCGGGAGAGGTCTAGGGCCGGTTGCCGCGTCCGCGGCGGGGGTCGGGGAGGCGGTGGGTCATGAAGGGCCTGCTGGTGGTGAACTCGCGGAACTTCACGGCGGCGTCGGAGAGGTAGGTGTCGCGGTTCCACACCAGGGTGAGGACCCGGTGGCAGTCCGGCGCGTTCAGGTGCACCCAGGCGACCGGGACCTGGGAATCGGTTCCGGCCTGGCGGGAGATGGCCGGGATGAGCCCGATGCCGAGCCCCGCGCTGATCATGTCCTGGCTCGCGCCCGGTTCGTCGCCCTCGCAGGAGATCAGCGGCGTGAGCCCTTCGGACGCGAACAGCCGGTCGAGGAGCGTGCGTTGCCACTGGCCCGGGCGGGTGGTGACGAAGGGTTCCGCGGCGATCTCACGGATCGTCACGCTCTCCTGGCCGTCGAGCCAGTGGCCGCGCGGGACGGCGAGCAGCACCTCTTCGCGGGCCAGCTCGATCGAGTCGAGGTTCGCGCCGGTCAGCGGCTGTGAGGCGACGCAGAAGTCGACCTCCCTCGCGCGCAGCTGACGGTCCATCTCCTCCGCGTTCGACTGGTAGAGCCTGACGTCGGCGCGGGGGTAGGCGGCCCGGAAGCTGCCGAGGAGATGGGTGATCGTCAGGAGGGTCTCGGAGGCGACGCCGACCCGGCCGAACGCGGTGTCGCGGGCGTCGCTCAGCGCCCTGCGGGCGTCTTCGAGCTCGCTCAGGGCGCGGTCGACGTGGCGCAGGAAGACGGTGCCGTACTGGTTGAGCCGGATGCGGCGGCCCTGCCGGTCGAAGAGCGGGACTCCGAGCTCGCCCTCCAGGCGCGCGATGGTGCGGCTGAGCGAGGGCTGGGCGACGCGCAGCTCCTCCGCGGCGCGGCTGATGTGCTCGTAACGGGCGACGGCCTGGAAGTAGCGCAACTGCAGAAGATCCATGATCCACCTTCACTTATGCCTTCCGGGACATCATCACATGGCAAAACCGGTCTTGGAATGCATAAGGAATTCTCTCTACGGTCTTCATCGAGGTCACCGCACGGATGGCGGGCAACGGAGCCCGGCATCCGCACACGCGAAGCGGCGGCCCCACCGTCCACCGCCCACCCACAGAAACCGTCCCCCCAGGAAGGTCGCATCATGAGCGCTGCGGATCTGGCCCGACTCCAGTTCGCGGCCACGACCGGCATCCACTGGCTGTTCGTGATCCTCACCATGGGGCTCGTCCCCATCGTGGCGATCATGCACACCCGGGCCGCGTTCACCCGTGATCCCGCCCAGAGAGCAGTCCGGGAGCGTATGACCCGCTTCTGGGGTCAGCTCTACGTCATCAACTACGCGGTCGGCATCGTCACCGGCCTCGTCATGGAGTTCCAGTTCGGACTCAGCTGGAGCGGCCTGAGCAAGTTCGCGGGCAACGTCTTCGGCGCCCCGCTCGCCCTCGAGACCCTCATCGCGTTCTTCGCCGAGTCCACCTTCCTCGGCATGTGGATCTTCGGCTGGGGCCGGCTGCGCCGCGGTGTGCACGTCACGCTCATCTGGCTCGTGGCCCTGACCGCGTACGCCTCCGGGTACTGGATCCTGATCGCCAACGGCTTCATGCAGCACCCGGTCGGCTACGAGGTGCGCGACGGAGTCGCCTACCTGACCGACTTCGCGGCGCTGCTCACCAACTCCAGCGCCCTGGTCGCCCTCCTCCATCTCTCGCTCGGTGCCCTGACGACGGGCGGCTGCTTCGTCGCCGGCATCAGCGCCTACCACTTCCTGCGGCACACCGAGGAGCGGGAACTCTTCCGCACCTCCCTGAAGCTGGGCCTCTGGGTCTCGACGGTCGCCTCGTTCTTCGTCGTCGTCGTCGGCGAGATGCAGCGGCCCATCATCGAGCGCACCCAGCCCATGAAGGACGCGGTCCTGGAGAACAGCGGCGTCGCCGAGTTGCAGGCCCAGCTCGTCAAGGAGCACGGCCCCGGCAACTACGTGCCGTGGCAGGACACGATGCGGATCTCGATGGACGCCATGTCGCTCATCGGCAACACCGTGTCCACCATCACCGCCATCGCCCTGATCCTTCTGTGGAAGGACCGGCTGATGCGCTGGCGCTGGGCCTCGTGGGTCATGGTGGCAACGATCCCCTTCCCCTTCATCGCCTCCGTGGGCGGCTGGATCGTCCGCGAGGTGGGCCGCCAGCCCTGGCTCGTGTACGGCCAGTTGACGGTCGAGGACGCGCTCTCCAACGTCGGCAGGACCTCGCTGCTGCTGTCCTGCGTCCTGTTCATCGCCATCTTCGTGGCGCTGGCCGTGACCAACTGGACCCTGATCACCCGCTTCGCCCTGCGCGGCCCCGACGCCACCCAGCTCGGCGTCAACGAACCGCTCCCGGACGACGTCCCCGACGGGCCGGAGGGCAGCGCCGACGAGAAGCAGCCGGTGCCCGCCTTCTGAGCCGGAACCGCCCGGCACCCCCGCCATGAACTCCCCTGCTGTAACGGAAAGTTGAGCGAGATGAGTCTGGAGACCGTCTGGCTGGCCCTGCTGGGCCTGCTACTCGCCGGGTACTTTGTACTCGGCGGCTACGACTACGGCGCACAGATGCTGCACCCCTTCCTCGGCCGAAAGGATGAGGAGGAGAAGCGCACCAGCGGGAACGCCGCCCTCGACGCCATCGCGCCGTTCTTCCTGGGCAACGAGGTCTGGCTGGTCGCCTTCGCCGGCGTCCTGTTCGGCGCCTTCCCGCACCTGGAAGGCACCCTCCTGTCCGGCATGTACCCGCTGATCGTGGCGATCCTCGCGGGACTGGTCCTCGGCAACGCCGCGGTCCAGCTGCGCCGCCGCTCCCACAGCGCGCGGGGCCGCCGGATGTGGGACGCCCTGATCGTCGTCGGCGGCGGCGTGCCCGCCGTGTGCTGGGGCCTCGTCGTGGGCCTGCTGCTCCACGGCGTGCCCCGCCGCGCCGACGGCAGCTTCCACATCGGCCTCGGCGAGGTCTTCACGCCCTTCGTGCTGGTCTGCGGCGTCACCACCCTGCTGCTCTTCGCCGCCCACGGCGCGACCTTCGTCGCACTCCGCTCGGGCCCCGAAATCGGCGCCAAGGCACGGAAGATGGGCGCGAGCCTGATCACGGGAGCCGGTGTCGTGGGAGCGCTCGCGCTGCTCCTCACGCTCTTCGGCGAGGGCGCCTCGATGACGAACCGCGCGACCTCGGCGGTCATCACCGCCGCGTTCGTGGCGGCCCTCGCCGCGGGCTGGTGGTACCTCACCCGCGGGCACAACGTCCTCGCGTTCGTCGCCACCTGCGCCGCGACCGCGCTGCCCGTGCTGCTCCTCGGGGCGGGCCACTACCCGTACCTCCTGATCACCGGGGCCGGCGCCGGTCTGGACATCGACCACGCCATCACCGACGACGCCACGCTGAAGATCCTGAGCGGCTTCGGGGTCCTGGTGATCCCGACGATCCTCGCCTACCAGTTCTGGAGCTGGTGGGCCTTCCGGGGGCGGACGGGCCAACGTCACCCCAGCTACTTCTGACCCCCGGAAAGCGACGAGAGGGACCCCCACGATGAAGCCCGTCGAACGCCGCCTGATGCGGGAAATCCCAGTGCTGCGGCGCCATATGACGTACTCCTCGGTACTGGCCCTGGCGGGCGCCGGGCTCATCGTCACCCAGGCGGTCCTGCTCGCGACCGTCCTCGCGGACGGCTTCGCCGACCACGCGCTGCGCGTCGGGCCGCTGGCCGCGCTCGGCGCCGTCATGGCGGCGCGCGCCCTGCTGACCTGGCTCCGCGGCGTGCTCGCCCAGCGCGCCGCGGCCGACGCCAAACGCACCCTGCGCGACCGCATCACCGGACGCCTTGAGCACACCAACCCCCTGCGGCTCGCGGCCCGTCGCCACGGCGAGACCGCCACCCTGCTCACCCGGGGCCTCGACGCCCTCGACCCCTACGTCGTCGGCTACCTGCCCACGATGGCGGCCACCGCGGTCGTCCCCCTCACGGTCGTCGCCAGCGTGTGGTGGACCGACTGGACATCCGCGCTGATCATCCTCATCACCCTGCCGCTGATCCCCGTGTTCGGCGCCCTCGTCGGCATGCACACCGCCCAACGGACGGCCCGCCAATGGCGGTTGCTCTCCCGCCTCGGCGGCCACTTCCTCGACGTGGTGGCCGGACTGCCCACCCTGCGCGCGTTCGGCCGCGAACGCCACCAGACCAAGGTGGTGCGCGAGATGGCCGACGCCCACCGGCGGGCCACCATGCGCACCCTGCGCGTCGCCTTCCTCTCCTCACTGGTCCTCGAGACCGTCGCCACCCTCTCCGTGGCGCTGGTCGCCGTACCGGTCGGACTGCGGCTGCTGCACGGCGACGTCAGCCTGCACACGGCCCTGATCGTCCTCTTCCTCGCCCCCGAGGCGTACCTCCCGCTGCGCGCCATGGGCGGCGCCTTCCACGACAGCGCCGAAGGCATCGCGGTGGCCGAACGCGTCTTCACCACCCTCGACGAGGAGGACGCGGCACCGGCCCCCGCCGACCGCGCCCCCGCCCCCGACGCCCGCACCGCCCGACTGCGCCTCGACGACGTCACCGTGCAGTACCCCGACCGGGCCGCGGCCGCCCTCCACCACGTCAGCCTGACGATCGAACCCGGCGAGCACGTCGCCCTGATCGGCCCCAGCGGCGCGGGCAAGTCCACCCTGCTCTCGCTGCTCCTCGGCTTCGTCGCCCCGACCTCCGGACGAGTCACCGCCGACGGCACCGACCTCGCGGACATCGGCACCGACGACTGGTGCGCCCAGGTCGCGTGGGTGCCGCAGCGCCCGCACCTGATCGCCGCCTCCGTCGCCGAGAACATCCGCCTCGGACGCCCCGGTGCGAGCGACGCGGAGGTGCGCGAGGCGGCCCGCGCCGCGTCCGCCGACCTCTTCGTCGAGGAGCTGCCCCAGGCGTACGACACACCGCTCGGCGAGCACGGCGCCGGGCTCTCCGCGGGCCAGCGCCAGCGGATCGCCCTGGCCCGCGCCTTCCTCAAGGACGCCCCCGTCCTCCTCCTGGACGAACCGACCGCGCACCTCGACCCCGAGAGCGAGGCCGCCGTCACCCGCGCCACCGTCGCCCTCATGCGGGGCCGCACCTCGATCGTGGTGGCCCACCGTACGAGCCTGCTGCCGCACGCCGACCGGATCATCACGGTCCGGGCGGGCGGCATCCACCTCCCGCCGGCCCCCGCGCTCCCCGCCCACCCCGAACTCCCGCCCACGCAAAGGCTGGTGGCCTCATGACCACGTACACCGAAGCCGCCGCCCCCGGGCGCCCCCGCGGGCCCCGCCCCACCGTCCGCCTCCTGCACCACCTCCTGCCCTACTGGCGCAGGCTGCTGCCCGCCGCGCTCGCCGCCGCAGGCAGCGAACTCGCCGCCGCCGCCCTGATGGCCACCGCCGCCTGGCTGATCACCCGCGCCGCCGAACAGCCGCCGATCGCCGCGGTGAGCGTCGCGATCGTCGCCGTACGCGCGCTCGCCCTGGGACGCGGCGCACTGCGCTACATCGACCGGCTCCTCGGCCACGACGGCGTGCTGCGGGCCGTGGCCGGCTTCCGCGCCCGGGTGTACGAATCGCTCGTGCCGCTCGCCCCGGCCGGCACCCCCGCCTTCCGCAGCGGCGACCTGCTGACCCGGCTCGTCGACGACGTCGACGCCGCCCAGGACCTGCTGCTTCGGGTGATGATCCCGGCCACGGCGGCGTTCGTGGTCGCCGCGACCGCCACCGGCATGGTCGTGGTGCTGCTGCCGGGGGCCGGAGTGCTGCTCGGTGTCCTGCTCGCCGTGGCGGGACTCCTCGTGCCCGCCCTCGTCCTCGCGCTGTCCCGGCGCGCGGGCCGCGCGGAGAAGGCGGCGCGCGCCGAACTCTCCGCCGTCACCGTCGACTTGACCCAGGGGGCCGCCGACCTCGCCGCGTACGGCGCCCGCGGCCGCGTCCACGACCGGGCGCGCGACGTCGCGGCCCGGATCGCCCGCCTCGAACGCCACAAGGCGCTGACCACCTCGCTCGCCCAGGCCGTGGTGCTCGTACTCCAAGGCGCGGCGACGGTCGGCGTCACCTGGCTCGCGCTGCGCGCCCACGCATCGGGCGACCTGCCCGCCGTGCAGCTCACCGTCCTCGCGGTGCTCGCCCTCGTCTCCTTCGAGGCGCTCGCGCCGCTGCCCGCGGCGGCGCGCCGCTTCGCCGAGGTGCGCGCCTCCGCGCAGCGCCTCGCCGACCTCTTCGACACCCCCGCGCCGGTCGCCGACCCCGCCGACCCGGCCCCGCTGCCCGCCGAAGGGCCGCTCGACGTGGTCATCAGCGACCTGCGGGTGCGCCACACCGCCGGCGGGCCCCCGGCCGTCGACGGGGTGAACCTGCGGGTGCCGAGCGGCCACCGCGTCGTGCTCCTGGGCCCCAGCGGGTCCGGCAAGTCGACGCTGATTGCGGCGCTGATGCGGTTCGTCCCGTACGAAGCGGGCAGCATCCGCGTCGGCGGGCGCGAACTGAGCGGCTGCGCGGGCGCCGACGCCCGCCGCGCGATCACCGGCATGACCCAGGACGCGCACGTCTTCCACGCGAGCATCCGCGCCAACCTGGTCCTCGCCCGCCCCGACGCCACCGACGCGGAGCTGCGCGACGCGGCCCGCAGGGCGCGCATCCTGGACTGGATCGAGTCGCTGCCGGGCGGCTGGGAGACGGTACTCGGCGGGGACGGCGCCACGGTCTCCGGCGGTCAGCGCCAACGCCTGCTCCTCGCCCGCGCGTTGCTCGCCGACCCGCCCGTCCTCGTCCTGGACGAACCCACCGAGGGCCTCGACCCGGACACCGCGGCCGCGGTGCTCGCCGACATCCTCGACGCCACCCGCGGCCGTACCACGCTCCTGGTCACGCACGAACGGGCGGGCCTCGCCGCCGCCGACCGGATCCTCACCCTGGACGAGGGCCGGATCCGTTCCATCAGCCACGAGGACCTCGACGGCGTGCCGGGCGCCCTGCCCGCCATGGCGCTCTGACGGCGCCGCCCGACGGCCGTCGTGTCCCTCTTGCCAAGCTCCGGCCGGAAGCCGAGGATTGTCCCTTCCCGGACGGCTCCCGGCTCCCTCGGGCGGCTTCCCGGGTGTCATTCGACCTGCGTGACGTGCGTGAGGAGTCGGGGCAATGGATTTCGGACTCGTACTGCAGACCGACCCGCCCGCCTCGGAGGTCGTCGGCCTCATGAGGCGCGCGGAGCGGGGCGGCTTCCGCTACGGCTGGACCTTCGACTCGTCCGTCCTGTGGCAGGAGCCGTTCGTCATCTACAGCCGCATCCTGGAGCACACGACGCGACTGACCGTCGGCCCCATGGTCACCAACCCGGGCACCAGGACCTGGGAGGTCACGGCCTCCACCTTCGCCACGCTCAACGACATGTACGGCAACCGCACCGTGTGCGGCATCGGGCGCGGTGACTCCGCGATGCGCGTCGCCGGGCGCAAGCCCAACACCCTGGCCAGGCTCGGCGAGTCGATCGACGTCATCCGTGACCTCGCCGAGGGCCGCGAGGCCGACGTCGGCGGGCAGACCCTGCGGCTGCCGTGGGTGCGAAACGGCAGGCTGCCGGTGTGGATGGCGGCGTACGGCCCGAAGGCGCTCGCGCTCGCCGGGCAGAAGGCCGACGGGTTCATCCTGCAGCTCGCCGACCCGTATCTGACGCGGTGGATGGTCAGGGCCGTACGGGACGCGGCGGCCGGTGCCGGGCGCGATCCGGCGGACGTCAAGATCTGCGTGGCCGCGCCCGCCTACGTCGGCGACGACCTCGCGCACGCCCGCGAGCAGTGCCGGTGGTTCGGCGGCATGGTCGGCAACCACGTCGCCGACCTGGTCGCCAGGTACGGCGAGCACTCCTCGATGGTGCCCGAGGCCCTCACCGCGTACATCAAGGCGCGCGAGGGCTACGACTACAGCCACCACGGCCGCACCGGCAACCCCGACACCGCCTTCGTGCCCGACGGGATCGTCGACCGGTTCTGCCTCCTCGGACCCGTCGAGGCGCACCTCGAACGGCTGCGGGAACTCAAGGAGTTGGGCGTCGACCAGTTCGCGGTGTACGCGATGCACGACGCGCGCGAGGAGGTCATCGACGCGTACGCGGAGTCGGTCGTCCCGGTCATGACCTGACCACCCGGCCCGCGCGTCGACTACGGCACGCGCGCAGTCCACTCGGGGGTCGTGAACTTGGTGCGCAGGAGATCCTCGGCGCGCGCCAGCTCCTCGTCACTCACCCTGCCCTCAGCGAGTCCGTAGCGGGAGCGGAAGGAGTCGATCATGCGCTCGATCACCGTCTCGCGGGGAAGACCGGTCTGGCGGCGCAGCGGATCGACGCGCTTCTTGGCGCTCCGCGTGCCCTTGTCGGACAGCTTCTCCTTGCCGATGCGCAGCACGTCGAGCATCTTGTCCGCGTCGATGTCGTACGACATCGTCACGTGGTGCAGCACGGCGCCCGCCCCGCCGCCCACCGCCACCATGCGCTTCTGCGCGGCGCCCGCGATCTTCCCCGCGTCCGTCGCGATGTCGTTGAGCGGCTGGTACCACGCCTTGATGCCCATGTCGGCGAGAGCGCCGAGCACCCAGTCGTCCAGATAGGCGTAGCTGTCCTGGAAGGAGAGCCCCTGGACGAGGGCGTCAGGGACGGACAGGGAGTACGTGATGGTGTTGCCCGGCTCCACGAACATCGCGCCGCCGCCGGAGATCCTGCGCACCACCTCGACGCCGTGCCGGGCGGCGCCCTCCGCGTCGACCTCGTTGGACAGCGACTGGAAGCTGCCGATGATCACCGAAGGCGAGGCCCACTCCCAGACGCGCAGGGTCGGCGGGCGCCGGCCCGCCGCGACCTCCTGGGTCAGCACCTCGTCGAGCGCCATGTGCAGCGCGGGCGGCTGCGGCCCCTCGTGGACCAGCTGCCAGTCGTAGTCGGTCCAGTCCGTCGCGTGGGCCAGGGCGCGGCGGACGGCGACGCCGATGCCGTCCGAGGTCAGGCCGTACATGACGGTGCCCTCGGGGAGCGCGGCGTCGATGCGGGCGGCGAGACCCGCGGCGTCCGTGTCGGAGGGCGCGCCGTCCAGCGCGCCGTTGATCGCGTCGAGCGCCTCGTCGGGTTCGAGGAAGAAGTCACCGGCCACGCGCGTGTTCCGCAGTGCGCCGCCCTCGACGTCCAGATCGACCACGACGAGCTTGCCGCCGGGGACCTTGTACTCACCGTGCACGTGCTTCCTCCATGCCCGAGGGGCGCAACCGCCCTCGGCTCACTGTTCCGAATCGTCCCCCCACGCTAACCGAGTAGGGGAATGTCCCTTTCCGCGCGCCATATGAGGGCAACACGCGCCGCACGGCGCGGCCCCGGAGCCGGTCCGGCGGAGAGTGGGGACAGCGGTCGGCACCGGCACCGCGCCACGTGCCCGAGGCACTCGTCCACTGGAGCCCACCCCATGCGCATCTCCGTCGTCCTGTTCACCTCCGACCTGCGGGTGCACGACCACCCGCCGCTGCGCGCCGCCGTCAAGCGCGCGGACGCCGTGGTGCCGCTCTTCGTCCTCGACCGGACCATCGGCGGCCTCGGCGGCTCGGGCCCCAACCGCGAGGCGTTCCTCGCCGACTGCCTGACCGACCTCGACCGGCGGCTGCGGGACCGCGGCGGCCGGCTCGTCGTGCGCGCCGGTGACCCCGTCGACGAGGTGCGGGCCGTCGTCCGGGCGACGGACGCCGACGAGGTGCACATGGCGGCCGGAGTCAGCCGGTACGCGCACACCCGCGAGAAGCGGCTGCGCGCGGCACTGGAAGCGGACGGGAAACACCTGCACGTCCACGACGCCGTGATCACCGCGGTCGAGCCCGGCGCCGTCACCCCCGCGGGCTCCGGCCACTTCGCCGTCTTCACCCCCTACTACCGCCGCTGGTCGGCGCAGGGCGTGCGGGCCGTCCTCGCCGCCCCGCGCACCGTGCGCGTACCGGACGACGTCCGCTCCGACCCCCTGCCCGCCAGGGACCGGGTGAAGGGGCTCTCGCCGGGGCTCGCCGAGGGCGGTGAGAGCGCCGGCCGCGCGCGGTGGAAGGCGTGGCTGCGCGACGGCATCGACAGGTACGACAAGACCCACGACGACCTGGCGGGCGACGCCACGTCCAGGCTCTCGCCGCATCTGCACTTCGGCACGCTGTCCGGCGCCGAACTCGTCCGCGACGCGGGCAGGCGGACGTCCCGGGGCGCCGAGGACTTCGTCCGGCAACTGTGCTGGCGCGACTTCCACCACCAGGTGCTCGCCGCGCGCCCCGACGCGGCCACCGCCGACTACCGCACGCGCGGCGACCGCTGGCGCTCCGAGGAGTCGGCGCGCGAGGACATCGCCGCGTGGCAGGAGGGACGCACCGGGTACCCGATCGTCGACGCGGCGATGCGCCAGCTGCTGCACGAGGGCTGGATGCACAACCGCGGCAGACTGCTGACCGCGAGCTTCCTGGCCAAGACGCTCTACGTCGACTGGCGGGTCGGCGCCCGCCACTTCCGGCGGCTCCTGGTCGACGGCGACCTCGCCAACAACCAGCTCAACTGGCAGTGGGTGGCGGGAACCGGCACGGACAGCCGCCCCAACCGGGTGCTCAACCCCGTGCTCCAGGCCAAGCGCTACGACCCGGACGGAGCGTACGTACGCCGCTGGGTGCCGGAACTCGGCGAGCTGCGCGGCCCGGCGGTCCACGAACCGTGGAAGCTGCGGGCGGCGGAGCGGGCGCGCTACGACTACCCCGAGCCGCTCGTCGAACTGGCCGACGGACTCAGCCGCTTCAAGCAGGCCAGGGGTATCGCATGACGACGCCTCTCAAGGGCAAGCCCTCAAAGACAGGCCCTCAGGCCGAGGCGATCCTGTCCACCAGGGACAGCGCCGTCGACAGCGCGTCGGTGCCCGGCGACAGCGCGGGCGGACTGCCGATGAGCGGCCGTTCGGTGAAGCCGGTGTCCAGATGCGGTGCGCGGAAGTCGTGGACCGCGACGGCGCGCGGCGCGAGTTCCTCCGCGAGCACGCCGAGCCAGCCGCTCAACGCCGCCTTGGAGGCGGTGTAGTCCGCGCTGCCCGCGAGGCGTCCGGCGCGGTCGAACCCGGTGACCGCAAGCAGGAACCCCTTGTCCGCCGTCACCGGAGCCGCGCCCCGCAGGACCGCCATGGGACAGAGCGCGTTCACCGTGAGCAGGTGCCCGGCCGCCGCGTTCGACACGTCCTCGACGGCGCCGAAACCCGCGGCCCCCACCGTCACGAGGACCCCGTCGAGCCGCGGGAACAACCGCGCAGCCCACGGCCCCAGCGCGGTGCACTGGTCCAGGTCGCACGCCTCGAAGCTCCGGGCGGGTACGTCGCCGAGGTCCTGGGCGAGAGCGGCGAGCCGCACCGGGTTGCGGCCCGCGAGCGCCACCCGCGCGCCGCGCTCCGCCAAGGCGCAGGCGGTGAGGCCGCCGAGGACGCCGGTGGCACCGACCACCAGGACGTTCGCGCCCGTGATTTCCATAGTTCTGCCTCCAAGGCTCCAAGAGTTGCCCAACACCGGGTACTCCGGACCGGACGGGCGTCCCGGGCCGTCCCGCGACGCGCGCAGCCCGCGCCGAGCGCGTACTCCTCGTCCGGAGGCCGAAGTCGCCCCGAGAGCCTGTCTTTGAACCCCCGCCTGCACAGCGACGCCCGGCACGCGCCCTCGGCGCACGGAGTTCCAGGACAGGTGGCTCCGCCACATGACCTGGAACTCCGCACACCGATCGCACGCACCGAACGCCGCTGCGCCCGCGCTTCGCGCGGACGACGGGGGTTCAAAGACAGGCTCTCAGACTGGTGACAGTCCCCGAAGACGACAACTCGCAGCGCTTGTGCGTCGTATCGTCGCGGGATGGGCGCTACAGGGCAGCCGGACCCCTCCCGGCGGAGCACGGACGAACCCGCACTGACCACGGGGTCCGTCGCCCGCAGACTGGGCGTCGCGCCGACCACGCTGCGCTCCTGGGAGCGGCGGTACGGCATCGGGCCCGCCCACCGCCGCGAGCAGGGCCGGCACCGCCGCTGGAGCGCCGGGGACGTGGGCCGCGTGGAGGAGATGTGCCGGCTGACCGCGCTCGGCGTACCGCCGGCGGAGGCCGCGCGGCTGGCCCTGCGGGAAGCCGGGGCCGAGGTGCCGCGGCCCCGACGCGGGAGCGACCCCGGCGAACTCTCCCTCGGTACCGTCCGTCAGGAGTGCCGCGGCCTCGCCAGGGCGGCGGTGCGGCTCGACGCGCCCGCCGTCGACGCGCAGCTGCGGACCACGGTGACCGCGTACGGCTTCACCAAGGGGTGGGAGGAGGTCATGGCCCCCGCCCTGCACGCCATCGGCCGCAAATGGGCGTCCTGCGGCGAGCGGTACGTGGAGGTCGAGCATCTGCTCTCCTGGCACGTCTCCTGTGTCCTGCGCCGCGTCCCGGACCTCGAGGACACCGCCGCGGCCGACGCCCCGCCGCTCACGACGGTGCCCCTCGCGCCGGTGCTGCTCACCTGCGTACCCGGGGAGCAGCACACCCTCGCGCTGGAGGCCCTCACCGCGGTCCTCGGCGAACGGGGCCTGCCCACCAGGATGTTCGGCGCCGCCCTCCCCGCGGAGGCGCTGTACGAGGCGGTGCGGCGCATCGGCCCCTCGGCCGTGGTGCTCTGGGCGCACTCGCGCAACACCGCCGACCGCGCGCTGGTGCACCTCGTCGCGGAGGCGGAGTGGGGCGTGCGGGGCGCGCGTACGCATCCCACCGTGCTTGTCGCGGGGCCGGGCTGGTCGACGGGGGCTGGGGCGTACGCGCCGGGGGTCGAGCGGCTGACCGGGCTGCGGCCGGCGGCGGACCGGATCGAGTCGTTGTTCGCGGCGTGAGCGGCGTGAGCGGCGTGAGCGGCGGGCGGGGGCGTTGGGATGCGTACGGGCGGCTCAGACCGTCGTGGGGAAGGCCTGCTCGGTCCAGATGGTCTTGCCGGAGGGCGTGTAGCGCGTGCCCCATCTCTGGACGAGCTGCGCGACGATGAACAGGCCGCGCCCGCCCTCGTCGTCCTCGCCGCTGTGGCGCAGGTGCGGTGAGGTGTGGCCCGTGTCGGCGACCTCGCACAGCAGGGTGCGGTCCCGGATGAGGCGTACCTGGATCGGACCGTCCGCGTACCTGACCGCGTTGGTCACCAGCTCGCTGACGACGAGCTCGGTCGTGAACGACAGCTCTTCGAGGCCCCACCGGTGCAGCTGCCGGGTGGCCAGGTCCCGGGCACGGCCTGCGGCGACCGGTTCCGCGGACACCTCCCACTCGGCGACCTGCGCGGTGTCGAGTTCGCGGGTGCGGACGAGCAGCAGGGCCGTGTCGTCCGCCGTCGAGCCGCCCGGCAGGAGTTCCGCGACGGCCCGGTCGCACAGTTCCTCCAGGGACGCGTGCCGGTCGCTGAGCACCCGTCCGATGGTGTCGAGCCCGTGGTCGATGTCCCGGTCCCGGGCCTCGACCAGGCCGTCGGTGAAGAGAGCCAGCAGGCTGCCCACCGGCAGCTCGATCTCCAGGGACTCGAACGGCAGGCCGCCGAGGCCCAGCGGCGGGCCGGCCGGCAGGTCGGGGAAGGACACCTGCCCGTCCGGATCGACGACCGCCGGCGGCAGATGCCCGGCCCTGGCCATGACGCAGCGCCGCGAGACCGGGTCGTAGACCGCGTAGAGACAGGTCGCCCCGGTGGTCACATCGGTGTACGCACCGTCGGAGGCCCCCCGCTCGCCGCCCTGCTCCTCCGCCGACTGCCCCACCAGATCGTCGAGCCGCGACAGCAGCTCGACGGGGTCCATGTCCATCTGGGCGAACGCGCGCACGGTCGTACGCAGCCGACCCATGGTCGCGGCCGCCTGCAACCCGTGGCCGACCACGTCCCCGACCACGAGCCCGACCCGGGTCCCGGACAGCGGAATGACGTCGAACCAGTCACCGCCGACCCCCGTCACGTCGTCCGTGGGCAGGTAGCGGTAGGCCAGATCGACCGCCGACTGCTCGGGCAGCCGCTGCGGCAGCAACTGGCGCTGGAGGGCGAGGGAGGCGGTGCGCTCGCGGGTGAAGCGGCGCGCGTTGTCGATGGACACGGCCGTCCGGGCGACCAACTCGTCGGCCAGCGCCACCTCACCGCTGTCGAACGTGGCGGCCGGCGCCTCGCGGAGGAAGGTGACGAGCCCCAGCACGCTGTTCCCTGCCCGCAACGGCACGACGAGGACGGTGTCGTCGAGCACGAGCCCGCCGGAGGAGAGACAGCGGTCCTGCGGGGTCCCGGGTGGATAGGCGATGGGGCTGTGGCGAGGAGGGCGCAGGACCTCGGCGTCTTCCGTCTCCTTCGCCGGGCAGCGGGCGACCCGCACCAGCGACATCGCCGCCGCGCCGCTGGTGGCCGGTGCCTCGCCATCGAGGACCGGCTTCGCGAGGTCGACCGTGACCGTGGTGGCGAACTCCGGTACGGCCACCTCGGTGATCTTCTCGGCGGTGGCCAGCACGTCGAGGGCGGTCCCGATGCCGCGGCCCGCCTCGACGAGCAGGGCGAGCCGCCGCTGTGCCCGGTAGCGGTCGGTGATGTCGAAGGCGTCCTCGCACACTCCGAACACGTTCCCGTCGGCGTCCTGCAGCCGGTAGTAGGCACAGGACCAGAGGTGGTCCGTCTCCGGGTCGCTGGGCGGGCGTCCCTGGAAGTGCAGGTCCAGGAAGGGCTCGCCGGTGTCCAGGACATGACGCATGACGGCGTCGAGAGTGGGCGGGTGCCCCCTGGTCACGAACTTCCCCTCCGAGTACAGCTCATCGGCCCGAGCACCGCGGAACTCGGCGAGTGGCCGCCCCATGTCCCGCTCGTACGCCGTGTTGCACCAGGTCAGGCAGAGGTCGGTGTCGTAGATGGCGAGGCCGACGGGGGACTGGGTGGCAAGGCCGTGCAACAGGGACTGCCGGGACTCCCACAACCGGAGATCCGCCAGCTCAGTGATGACGAGGACGCGCAGCGTCGAGCCGTCGTCCCTCCCTCGCAGGGCGCAGACCGCCATGGCGACGATCAGCTCGCGTCCGTCCCGGTGCCGGGCCACGCGGATCTCGTCACCGCAGGACCCGGGGGAGAGGGGGCGGAGGGCGGGCGTCGTGCCGGGTGACGACAGGAACGTGGTCAGGGGCCGGCCGACGATCTCCAGGAGCCGATGGCCGAGGAGCCGCTCCGCCGCGTCGCTCCACCCGATGACGGTGTCCCGGGCGTCGACGACCGCCGTGGCCGCCCTGGTGACGTCGAGGGGCCCACGAAAGTCGGTGCTCTGCTCCGCGTTCCATGCAGTCATGCCGCCACATCAGCCTCGTTCATTGCTCCAGAATCCGCCGTCCCCGAAAGGGGCACAACTGCGGTACGCCCGATCACCCCTGATCCACCCCGTAAGCCCCTCCCGGACCGTGCGGCTCAGGCGGCCCCGGCCGTCGCCTCCTCGTCCAGGCGCCGCAGGCAGTCCTCCCACCGCCGGCGCCGCTCGGCGAGGGACTGCTCCCACCAGGCCGTGCCCCGTTCCCCCAGCCCCGTCTTGGCGAGCTGCACACGCGCCCGGGCGGCCCCCCGCGCCTCCGCGTCGTCACCCGCGGCGGCAACGGCCCTGCGGGCCGCCATCAGATGGCGGACCAGCCGCTCTCTCACGTCGTCGGGCACACGGGGATCGGTGGCCCGCCACCGCCGCCCCTTGACGACGATGAAGTGACCGTCCTCGGTGTACTGCACGTTCTCTGCCGCCACGAAGCCATGATGCGGTGCGGAAACGGCTGCGGCGCGGCAGCGCGACGGAACCGAATTGAGGCACGCAGTCGCGCAACCCTGCACCCCCCTCGCAGGTCAAACGCTCGTACGTATGGCAAAACCCGATGGGGGAGTTCACGTCTTGAAGAAGTACACGGCAGCGCTGGCCACGAGCATGGCGGTCTGCGCTGCCGCACTGGTCGCCGCGCCCGCGGCGCACGCGGGTGGCGGCAGTGCGAAGAGCCGGACGGAAACCGTGGTGGAAGGGGGCAAGGTCTACGCCCTCTATGAGCACATGTCCTCGCGCTTCCGCCCGGAGGACGTCACGCTCAGGATTCACGCGAAGAACGACAGCAGGGTCCTCGCCGATGTCCGCCTCGACGGCACCGAGGCATGTCCCGACACGGAGGACTGCTACGAGGACACCTTCAGGTCCGAGCCGGTCACCCTGCCCTCCATGGGCGCCTACGTGATCGACGTCGTGGCGAGGGAGGGGCAGCCGGACGAGGTCGTCGAGCCGTCGACCGGCTATCTCAACTACGGTCTCAACCCCAAGCTGACCCTCACCAGCAGCCGCCCGTGGATCTCCTACGACAACGCCGACCTCACGGTCTCCGGGTCCGTGGTGGCCGAGGACCCCCGGACCCACGAGGTGAAGCCGTTCGCCGGAGTGGGCCTGTACTACCGCGCCCGCGAGGCCCACGGCGAGGGATGGGTGTGGACGGACGAGGCGGGGCGCTTCACGTCCTCCCAGCACTTCGACGAGTACAGCACCGCCACCACCTACGAGTACATGTTCGACCAGCAGTACGAGTCGCTGACCCTGCCCTTCCGCAAGCAGCCGCTGAAGCTCACGGTGGACACCCCCACCGGCACGGTCACCGCCCCGTACGGCAGCGACATCCCCGTCCGCGGCAAGCTCACCCGTATCGCGGACGACGGCACCGAGAAGCCGCTGGCCGCCGAGGTGCGGATCGGTGACGGGACCGTCGTGAGCGGTGCGAACGGCGCCTTCTCCACGGCGTACACCGTCAAGCAGGGCGGGCAGGTGAGCGTCCTGCCGACCGCGTCGAACTGGTTCACGGCACCGGCCCCGCACTCCTTCACGCTGGCCACGCCCCCTCGGACGAGCGCGTTGTCGAACGTCAAGGCCGGGGTGAGCAAGTACCGCAAGGTCACCTTCACCGGAAAGCTCGGTGTCACGCAGGGCTCGTACCCGGCGGGGACCAAGGCGAAGGTGTCCATCGACCGCCGTTCCGCGGGCGGGACCTGGTCGAGCACCGGCACCTTCGACGCCGCGTACGGCGCGACCTTCACGGCGTCCTCGCCGAAGAAGGGGGATGCGGGTGCCCAGTGGCGGCTCCGCCTCGTGAACGCGGGCGTGAACGGCGCGGGCTTCGACCTCGGCCGCACGTACACCAAGATCTGGAACGACGGTGTCTCGCCCGAGGGCGTGCGCAAGGGGGCGACGCTCACGGCCAAGGGCGGCCTGATGCGGAAGGCGGGGTCCACCTGGCGGCCGTACGGCGGCCAGAAGATCCGCGTCTGGTTCAAGGCCGCGACGGCCGGCTCCGCGTGGCAGGAACTGGGCAGCACCAAGACGCTGACCGACGGCACGTTCAGCAAGAAGTTCACCGCGCAGCGCGACGGCACCTGGCAGATGCGCTACACCGACACGACCGCCTCCTCCTACGCGGACTACGGAAGCGAGGACTACGTCGACGTCCGCTAGCCCCTCGGATGCCGGGGCGGCGATGAGGTCCTGGAGCGCGCCACGCGGTAGCGGAGGTAGACGACCTGCGTGTTGAAGGTACGGGTCTCGACGAGTTCGAGATCCGTCCGGCGCTCGCGCCGGGGAAAGAGCGAAACGCCGCCGCCGACCAGCGTCGGGTAGACCCTGATCCGGTACTCGTCGATCAGCCCCAGCGCGGCCGCCTCGGCGGCGAGCGTCGCGCCGCCGATCGCGATGTCGCCGTCCCCGGGCTCCGCCCGAAGCCGTTCGATCTCCGCTGCCAGGCCGTCGGAGGCCAGGCGGGCATTGCCCCGCACCTCCGACAGCGTGGTGGAGAACACCACCTTGGGGAGCGCCTTCCAGAGCGCGGCGAAGCCGAGCAGGTCCTGGTCGGCGTTCTCCCAGTCCAGTGCGGCGGTGGGCGCCGGGTCCCGGTCGGCGGTCTCCCAGTACAGCATCGTCTCGTACAGCCGTCGCCCCAGCAGGTGGACGCCGAGTGCACGCACCTCGTCGCTCGCGAAGCGGAAGACCTCCTTGCCGGGCGCTGTCCAGTCGAAACGACCGTCCGGTCCGACGATGTAGCCGTCCAGTGAAACGCTCATCGAACAGGTCACGCTGCGCATCAGAAGTCCTCCTCGGGGACCAAGGGGTGCGGGGTGATCGATAGCCTCCTGGGAAGCGGGGAAGCCGCACGTCCGTCCCGCGCGCCCAACTCCCGGGCCAGGAGGGCGAAACAGCGAGGTGAGAGGGCCTATGTTCACGACGCGTCCCACTCTGCAGGGCACCTTCGGCATGGTGTCGTCCACCCACTGGCTGGCCTCCCAGTCCGCGATGGCCGTACTGGAGGACGGCGGCAACGCCTTCGACGCCGCGGTCGCGGCGGGATTCGTCCTGCACGTGGTCGAGCCGCACCTGAACGGGCCCGCGGGCGAGGTCCCGATCATCCTCGCCCCCGCGGGCGGCGAGGTGCGCGTGCTCTGCGGGCAGGGGCCCGCGCCGGCCGGGGCCACGGTGGCCCACTACCGCTCCCTCGGCCTGGAACTCGTGCCCGGCACCGGCCCGCTCGCCGCCGCCGTGCCCGGCGCCTTCGACGCGTGGATGCTGCTCCTGCGGGACCACGGCACGAAGCCACTCGCCGACGTACTGAAGTACGCCATCGGATATGCGGAGGACGGGCACGCTCCCGTCGAGCGGGTCGGCGAGACCGTGGAGACGGTACGGCAGCTCTTCGAGCGTGAGTGGCCCTCGTCGGCCGAGATCTACCTCCCCGGCGGCCGGTCCCCCCGCCCCGGAGAGCTGTTCCGCAACCCCGCGCTCGCCGCGACCTGGCGGCGCCTGACGGCGGAGGCGGAAGCCAAGGCGAAGGCGGAGGGCGCCCCGGCAGGTGACGCGCGGGTGGCGCAGATCGAGGCCGCGCGCGAGGTGTGGCGCAGCGGGTTCATAGCCGAGGCGCTCGTACGGCAGGCCGGACAGCCCACCATGGACACCAGCGGCGAGCGGCACGTGGGGACGCTCTCGGCGCGGGACCTGCGCGGCTGGACGGCCTCCTACGAGGACCCCGTCACGTACGACTGGGAGGGCTGGACCCTGTGCAAGGCGGGCGCCTGGAGCCAGGGCCCCGCGTTCCTGCAGCAGTTCGCGCTGCTGCCCTCGACCGCCGCGGAACTTCCCCAGTACGGGTCGGCCGCGTACGTCCACCTCCTGGTGGAGGGCTGCAAGCTGGCCATGGCCGACCGGGAGGCCTGGTACGGGGACGCGGGGGAGCGGGGCGCGGACGGCGTGCCGGTGCGGGAGCTGCTCTCGCCCGAGTACAACGCGGCGCGGCGGCGGCTCATCGGGGAGAAGGCCTCGTACGAGTTGCGGCCCGGGGCGCCCGGGGGGCTCGAACCGCGGCTCTCCGCGCACGCGCTGGCGGTGGCCGCGGGGGAGACCGCCGGTCTCGACCGGGGGGCCGGGGCGGCGGCGGGAGCCGGGGAGCCGACCGTGACCGTGGACGGCGCGACGCGCGGCGACACCTGCCATCTCGACGTCGTCGACCGGTGGGGCAACATGCTGTCCGCCACGCCCAGCGGAGGGTGGCTCCAGTCCAACCCCGTCGTGCCCGAGCTGGGCTTCCCGCTGGGAACGCGGCTCCAGATGGCCTGGCTGGAGGAGGGCCTGCCGAACTCGCTCACACCCGGGCGCCGGCCGCGCACGACGCTGACGCCGTCGTTGGCGCTGCGGGACGGGGTGCCCGTCATGGCCTTCGGTACGCCGGGCGGCGACCAGCAGGATCAGTGGCAGGTGCACTTCTTCCTCGGCGTCGTGGCGCGGGCCTCCGTACGGGGCGGACTCGACCTGCAGGGCGCGATCGACGCGCCCAGCTGGCACACGGAGGCGTTCCCCGGCTCCTTCCACCCGCGCCGGATGACGCCCGGCAGCCTGGCGGTGGAATCCCGGATGGACCCCGAGGTGGTGGACGAGCTGCGGCGCAGGGGGCATGACGTGGTGGTGGGCGGCGGCTGGTCGGAGGGCCGCCTGTGCGTGGTGGCACGGGATCCGAGGACCGGAGTGCTGTCGGCGGCGGCGAATCCCCGGGGGGCGCAGGGGTACGCGGTGGGGCGGTGACGCTGCGCTCGGCTCCCCCGCGGCGCGGGGCGACGTGACCGCCCCAGGAGTTGTCCCCCCGTTCACCCCCCATTCTCCGCGGCCGAACGGGATGTCAGTCCGTCGTGCTCTCATGGACACATGATCGAAGACTTTCTGACGCACGGCGTACGTGACGTGGAAGAAGCCGTCCGCAAGGCCGCGGCCACCGAGGTGACCCCCCGTTTCCGGCAGCTCGCCGAGGGCGATGTCGTCGAGAAGAGCGGCCCGCACGACATGGTGACCGTCGCCGACCGCCGCGCGGAGGAGCAGCTGACGGTGGACCTCGCCGCCCTCCTCCCCGGCTCCGTGGTCGTGGGCGAGGAAGCGGTGCACGCGGACCCGTCGACGTACGACGCGATCCGGGGTGACGCGCCGGTGTGGATCGTGGACCCCGTCGACGGGACGCGGCAGTTCGTGAACGGCGACCCCGGGTTCTGCATGCTCGTCGCACTGGCGGTGGGCGGCGAGGTCCAGGCCTCCTGGACGTACGCGCCGGCGCTGGACGAATTCGCCGTGGCGATCCGCGGCCGGGGCGCCTGGCTGAACGGAGAGCGGCTGACCGCCGGCTCGCCCGCCGCGGGCGCCGACCTCGAAGTGGCCACCTCGCACCCGGACTTCACCACCGAGGAGCAGAAGCGGGCCCTGCTCGGCCTCGCGGTGGACGGCGTGCGGCCCCGGCCGTGCGGGTCGGCGGGCCTTGAGTACCTCGCCATAGCCAGGGGAGCGCTGGACGCCGTCGCCTTCTCGTGGGAGCTGGCCTGGGACCACGCGGCGGGCCTGCTGCTCGTGGCCGAGGCGGGCGGCGCCGACCTGACGCTGACGGGTGAGCCCTTCCGGATCGGCGGCGGCAACACGCTGCCGTTCACCGCGGCCCGGGACGCCGCCACGGCCCGACGCGTCGCGGACCTGCTCACGGGCGCCGCCTGAGAAGCCGGTCCTCGCCCGCGCCCCGACGCCCGGCACGCACGCCCCGCACACCGACCACCGTGGCGCACGGAGCGTGAAGTGCCTGGTGTGGAGAGTGATCAGGCCAATCTTTGGCATGAAGTCGGCAAGCCCATGCATATGCCATTGAAAGACGCCGCACTCCGTGGCTAGCGTCACGCCCAGTGGTGAGCACTGAGCGGCCAACGGGGGCAGTCATGGACCGTCGAGGACAGCGTCAGGACGACACACGACTGCCGGACGGCAACACTCCGACCGGCCGCTCCAGTGACCGCGACGCGTGGGCGCTCGCCCCGGTCATGCTGCTGCGCCACGCCGGATTCCCCTGCTCTCTCCTGCGGGAAGTCGCCGATTCGGCGTCTGCGAGAACCGCGGATGCCGTACTCGCCCGCTGCGATGAGGCGCGTCGGATCGGACAGCGGTTGAAAGCGGTGCTGCGCGAGGAGCGCGTGGGCACGCAGGGAGACATCGCCTCCGGGGTGGGCATGCTGCGCCCTTTACCGCCACGGGATCTCGCCCGCCTGGAGACGGACCTCAGCCAGGCATCCCTGGAGACGGTCACGTGCTACCAGGACGCGGTTCTGGCCCTGGACAGCGTGTGGAGCGCTTTCGAGAAGGAGCACGCCGCAGCGCTGGCCCGCGGTCGCGAGAGTGTCGTACGCCTCTTCCGGGACCCCGCACTCCAGCAGGTTCTGCTCCTGTCGAACGACGCGCGCTTCGAGGAGTTCACCGACTGGATCGACAGTGGCGGAGGCGGATCGGACGGGCACGTCAAGCGCATGACCGACCTGCTCGCCATGTACCTCCAGCGGGTCACGACGAAGAACGAGACGCATTCCCACTTCGGTCCTCTCGCGGTGGCCCGGGTGGCACCCGGTACCCCGGGGATCTCCTGGTCCACCGGTCCACTGCGACGCGTCGCCTTCCTGAGCCACTGGGCGGGCGAAGCGCTCGCCGAGGCGTTCAGCGGCCGTCCTGAGCTCTTCGAGACCGTGCGTCCTCGGCGGTTGCCGCTCGCGTTCGGCCAGGGTCCGCGGATCCGGCTGTACGCGTTCGAGACGCGCACGGGTATGCCGGACGACTGGCGCTTCGTCGAGGTGACGGCCGAGACGTTCGACGACGACCAGTCATGGCTGTGGGAACGCTGCGACGGCGAGCGCACGGTGGCACAGCTCCGCGCCGCCTGGCCGCGACGCGGCAGCACCCCGCCCCGCCGCACCTTCGACGAGGTACTGCGTGAACTGGTCAGCAAGGGCTGGCTGACAGCGCGCTGGGAGATTCCCGTCGGGACCGCCGATCCCCTCCGGACGCTGGACGGACACCTGGAGGGACACCTGGAGAAGGAAGCAGGCGAACGCGCGGTGGTGCGGTGGTTCGCCGACACGCTGCGACAGTTCGCCGACGGCCCGGCCGTCGACCGCGCAGCCCTCCTCGGCCGCCTCAAGAAGACCTTCGAGGAGACCACCGGGACCGCGGCCAATCGCTCCCAGGGACTGCACTACGCAGACCGGAGCGTCCTCTACGAGGAGGCCTACAGCCCGGTCAGGGACATGGCCCTCGGCCAGGACATCGAGAACGTCGTCAGCCGCGAGCTGTCCGTGGTCTACGACCTGACGCTTCTCGCCCCCCGGCTCCGGGTCCGCCGCGAGCAGGAGATCCTGCACGACTGGATGAAGGCACGCTTCGGCCAGGGAAACCCCGTCGCTCTCCAGCACTTCTACGCCGGCTTCTTCGAGGACAAGCCCCAACTCGCCCTCAAGTGCGAGGAAGTGGACCGGGACATCGCGGCGCTCGACCACGAGATCACTGCCGTACTGCTGGCAGGGGCCACCGGCGACCAGCACGAGACGGTCGTCGACCGGGGGCAGCTGGAGCAGCTGCTCTCGCGCCATCCGGCCACGCCGCCCGCACTGTGCAATCCGGACGTCATGCTCGCCGCACGGGACGCCGACGCGCTCGCGGGCGGCGACTTCCTCGCCGTCGTGGGCGACTGCCATGCCGTCCGTGAGGCGCTCACCCACTCCAGCTTCGCCCCGCTGTTGCAGGCCGAGGCTCCGGACCTGCTCGACGAGGTCTACGCGCGGTACCAGAGCCTGCTGGACAAGGACGAGGTGCTGGTCGACCTCTCCCGCTCGCATCCCGACAAAACCGCCGCCCAACTGGCCTACCCCTGCCCGGACCTGGAGGTGCACGGGCTGTCCCCGAAGAGCCGGGACGCCGTGCTCCAGCCCCACCAGCTGTACGTCGTGGCGACCGCCGAACGCCTGGAGCTCCGCGCCCGGGGAGTGGAAGGCCGGCTGAAGCTGCTCGCTCCGCTGGCGGGCGGACCCAGCATCCGCCAGGACCCGCTGTCCCCGTTCGCCTTCCCCCGGCACTTCGGAGGCGTCGGCATACGCAGCGCCGGACATGACCACCTGCCACGCATCCGCTGCGGCCGCGTCGTACTGCACCGGGAGCGCTGGCGCATACCCGCGAACGCCCTTCGGGGATGGAGCCCAGGCACGCGCCCGGCGAAGGGGGACGCGGCCGAGTTCGCCGCCGCCCGCAGGCTCCGCCGTGACCTTGATCTGCCCCGCCACGGATTCCTGAAGATCCCCGGTGAGCCGAAACCGGTGTACGTCGACTGGGAGTCCCCCCTCATCGTCAGGCAGGTGTTCCGCCTCGCCCGGCGGTCGGATTCTCCCCTGGAATTCAGCGAAATGCTTCCGTCGCCGGAACAGCTCTGGCTCGAGATCGACGGAGAACGCCACACGAGCGAATTGCGCTGTGCGGTCTTCTCCCGCGGTTCCGGCTGACGACTCCACTTCGAGGATGCCCCCATCATCATCGAGCAAAGGAACGACGATGCCGAAGAGCTGCGTAGTCCAACTTCCTTTCCCCTCCAGTCATGACCCCGACCCTCATCTGTCGAGCTACTACGACGATTACGACCGGCGATTCCGGGCGTTACTCCCCGAATACTTCATCCCGTCCGACGGGTTATGGGAGATGCCGTTATGGGTCGCCCATCTGACCGCCCTGCTCGACACCGCGGGCATCGACTCCGTCTTCCGCGACCTGTCGAGGACACCGGCCGAACCGGACGCCTGCTCCGAGCCGTTGATGGAGGCGACGACCCCCGGCGACCTGGTCCTCATGTCGCCTCTCGCCCAGAACTTCCGCCTCGCCCTGGACGTGGCCAAACACCTGGAGCACGCCGGACGCCGCGTCGTCCTCGGCGGGAACATGGCCCCGCTCGCCCCGGACGGAGCCGTCCACGCGGTACACCGCGGCCAGCTCGACGCCACCTTCGTGCGCAGGCTCGCCGGTCTCGCCTCCGGAGCGGGCGGGAACCTGGAGAAGCCGCTTCTCCCCGGACTGGTGTCCGAGCGGATCACCTGGGCACCGGACTACCGCCATCTCGGCGGCTACGAAGGCCAGGTCCCCCTGCTGCGGCTCAACGCCAGCCACGGATGCCTGTACCAGTGCTCCTTCTGCGGAGACGCCTGGAGCAAGCAGCTCACCCTCGTGGAGAAGGGCGCCCTCGAGAAGGAAGTGGACGAACTCACCGCCCGCTTCCCGGACACCCGGCTCTTCTACATCGGCGACAAGACATTCGGCCAGTCACGCGAAGCGGTCGCCAACCTGTTGGACGTCTTCCGCGACCGGCCAGGATACCGGTTCATCGTGCAGACACATGTCATGCAGGTGAAGGACTGGATCGTCGACGCCATGCGGGAACTCGGCGTCGTCGCCGTGGAACTCGGCTTCGAGTCGGCCGACTCCCAGATGCTGAAACGGCTCAACAAACTCTCCCGCGGCCTCGACGACTACACCACGAAAATCCATAAGCTGAGCGACGCAGGCCTGAAGGTCGTCCTCAACATGATGGGCGGCCTCGACGAGGAAACGGAAGCCGCGCACGGCCAGACCGTCGACTGGATGCGGGAGAACAGTTCGGCGCTGTGGCTCTTCAACCTCTACAACTTCGTTCCCTACCCGCTCACCCCGGACTTCCCGAGGCTGCGTGAGCGCATATTCAACTGGGACTTCGCCGACTGGCGGGAGGACGTACCCGTCGTCTACCGGCCGCAGCACCTGTCTCCCGAAGCGAGCTGGGACCTGTTCCAGGAGAAGGTCGCCGCCGCGCACGACATCATCCGCACCCCGATGCCCCTTCCCACGTCCTCTGCGCAGGAGAAGTGACATGAACGAGCTCCCCGACTTCGCAGCGCTGCAGAACAGCGTCAAGGCCGAGGACTTCGAGGAGGATCCGCTGCCCGGCTGGGCCGGCGTCGCGACACTCTTCGGCACCCCCACCACTCCCGCCGACCGGGTGGACGTGGGAGAGGACGGCTGGGTGGTGTCCGGCGTCCCCTTCGACGCCACCGCAAGCTCCCGGCCGGGAGCCGCGGAGGGCCCCCGGGCCATCCGCCAGGCAAGCCTGGTCTTCTCCAGCTACCTGACCAGCCTGGGCCAGTGGCGCATGCTGGACACCCGCACCGGCCAGGCCTTCCGCTACCGCGCCCCCCAGGTCGCGGACGCCGGTGACCTGCACGTCTACCCGACGGACACCGTGCGGACCTTCCAGGCCGTCGCGGCGGAGAGCCGCCGTCTCAGCCAGTCCGCGCCGTGTCTGGTCTTCCTCAACGGCGACCACTCGTGCACCTTCCCCACCTTCGCCGGCTTCCGTGCCGGACGGCTCGACCGCGGCGCGGGCCGCGTGGGGTTCATCAACATCGACCACCACTTCGACTTCGGCAACTGGAGCACGCTGCACGGACCGCTGTACCACGGCTCCAACTCCCGCAGGATCAGCGAGATCCCCCAGATGCGCCCGGAGGACATGGCCTTCGTCGGCGTCGGCGACGTGACCAAGTACGACCAGTACCGGGGGCTGCTCGACAGCGGCTTCCACATCGTGCCGGGCTCCCGGATCACCAGGGACGGGGCCGCCGCCGCACTGCGCCCCCTCATCGAGGAACTCGGCTCCCGGTGCGACACGGTCTACGTCTCACTCGACATCGACGTACTCGACAGCGCCTCGGCCACCGGAACCGGCCATGTGACCATGGGCGGCATCAGCACCGGCGAACTCCTCGATGTCTACGAGGAACTCCGCGCGCTGCCCGTCGGCGCCGTCGACGTGGCGGAGGTCGCACCCCGCTACGACCCGTCGGGCAGCACCGCCCAGATCGCGGCACGCCTGCTCTTCGAGTTCCTGTTCCGCACCGAGTGCGTCCCGTCCGACTTCGCGCCCTGGTCCGAAAGCGCCTGTGACGAACCCCTGGAGCACCAGTGAACTTCACCCCCTCCGAAGCCCGGTTCGACTGCACCGCTCTCGTCTCCGGGCCCGCGGACCGGCGCGAGCAGGCACTGGACGACATGGCCGCCGCGTCCGTCGACGTCATCCACCGGGTCGGCTTCGCGGTGTTCCGCATCGGCCGCCTGCGGCTGGGCGTCGAGGAGAGCCGCCGCCTTTCGACAGCCCTGGCCGAACGGATCCGCGCCGCGCTGATCGCCCGTGGCGCCCCCGCGAAGATGCGGCTGGAGGTCGACCGGCCGCAGCAGACGTACGTCCCCGAGGGGTTCTCCACCCGGACCCTGCTGCCCCACCACGACGGACAGCACTGCTCCTACCTGACGCCCAGTCTCCAGGACGCGCCCGACTGGGATCCCGCCTGGCGGGAATTCGGCAGCTCCGGCTACACCACCACTCCCGCGCACAAGATGTACCAGGGCATCTTCCTCCCCGACGTGGGAGAAGGGCTGAGCGTCACGACGTACTACGACTGGCTCGGTGTCATCGACGACGTGCTCGACCGGCGTGACATCGAAGCCGGGGACGACCGGCCGGCCGCCGCGGCCCGCTGGCTCGGTGACAACCTGCGCCGGGGGCTGGAGCGTCAGCCGGAGCACGGCTGTGCCTATCCGTCGCTCGGAGCCATGCTCGGTCTTCAGGAACCTCTCTGGCACGGCCTGTCCTTCCACCACAGCGAGGCCGTGCTGACGAAGGAGGAACGGGTCCGCTACCCCGCCGCCGTGCCGCTGGCCCGGCGCTGCGCCTGCGGGGAGTGCGAGGGCGAGGCGGCACGCCTCTTCTGCCACCAGGTGCTGATGGCCACCGGCCTGACCTGGGCGCAATTCCGGCGCCGCTGGGAAGTACTCGCACCGGGCGAGCACTGCGACCTGCTGTTCGGCCACAACCTCACCATGCTCCACGGCGGCCTGGCCGGCGGCCCGGGGCGGATCATCGAGCCACTGTGCCTGGTCATGGACGAGCCGTCAGGACCCGACTACGAGCGATGGCTGGCCGCGTCCTGGCGGCGCGCCCTGCCCGGAGCGCGCTGATGCGGGGGGCGTCCGCCACTCTCGCCACCCCGGTCGACCTGCATCTGCACACGCGGCACTCCGACGGGGACGAGGCCCCGGCCGAGCTGGCCCGGCGCTGTGTCGACGCCGGGCTGCGCGTGGCCGCCGTGACCGACCACAACACCGTGGCCGGCGTCGCCGCGTTCGAGCAGGCCGTCGGCGGGCGCCTCACCGTGGTACCGGCCTGCGAGGTCACCGCCACCTGGCGCGGCGCGGAAACCCACTGCCTTGCCTACTTCATCGACCCCCATGACCTGCGGTTCCGGGAACGGATCGGTGGTGTCCACGACGCCGAACTGGCGTGGTGGCGCACCTGGACCGACCGCGCGCAGACCATTGGAGCGCCGCTCACCTGGGACGACGTGGTGCGACGCCTGGGCGGCCACCGGGTGGCCTATGTGGGCGACTATCTCGCCCTGCTCCTCGAGGCGGCGCACGACGATGCGAGGTTCGCCGACTACACGGCAGATGCGTACGACCGGCTCGTGGCCGACTGGTGCCGTCCCGGCAGGCCGCTCCATGTCGAGCACCCCGAGAAGCCCGACGTGGTCGACGTCCTGTCATGGATCGAGGAGGCCGGCGGGGCCGCCGTCCTCGCCCACCCGGGCCAGTTCGTGACGGACCTGGACGGACCCGGGTGCGTGGCGCTGCTCGAGCCGCTGCGGGAGGCCGGACTGGCCGGGCTCGAAGTGTGGACGAGCTGGCACACCCCGGCCGAGAGCCGCCTCCTCGCCGATGTATGCGACCGGCTCGGCCTCGTCCCGACCGCCGGGTCCGACTACCACGGGGTGCGGGTCAAGCCCTGGGCGCCGCGGCCCGGCCTGCTGCCCGCGCTCCCCGCGGACCCCCTGGCCGTCCTCGACGCGCTGCACGAGCGTCGTCCCGTCCGCACGAGCACCGAGGCAGGGCTGTGACCAGCGTCAACGACTCCCAGAGCAGCACGAACCCCGCACCGGGCGAGGCGTGGCGACTCGTGCCGATCGTCGTGCTCCGACAGGCCGGCTTCCCGATGGAGGCGCTCGACCCCCTCGTGGACACCGCCTCCCTCGACGAGGCCCACGCTCTCCTGGAGAGCAGGGACCGGCTGGCTTCGCTGGCGCGGGACCTCAAGCCCGTACTGCGGCAGCACCAGGTGCCCGGTTGCCGGCAGTCGGCGTCGCGCGTGGGCCTGCTGCGACCGCTGTCCGGCCGTGAAGTGCGGCGTGCCACCGCGGCACTGCCCGACGAGGCGGCGCACACCCTGCACACCTACCAGGCGTCCGCCGAGGAGTTCACCGCGGAGCAGGAGGCGTACACGGCCCGGTACCGCACGCGCCTCAACCTTGCGAGAACCGCCGTGGCCGAGGCGTTCGGCGACGAGCGCCTGCGGCAAGTGCTGCTGCTGTCGAACGACTCCGCGTACCCGGAGTTCGCCGCATGGCTCGACAGCTTCCAGGAAGACATGGGCCGGCACACCCGGAGGATGACCGACCTGCTCACGATGTACCTCCAGCGGGTGACGACGAAGAACGAGACCCACTCCCACTTCGGACCGTTCACCGTGGGCCGGGTCGGACAAGCGCCGGGCATCGCCTGGACCTCGGAACGCGAGATGGAGCGCCGGACGCTCTTCAGCCACTGGGCCGCGGAGAAGCTGGCCCAGAGCGCCGCGGAGGTCCCCGGCCTGTTCGACTGCGTACGTCCGCGCAGGCGCCCGCTGTCCTTCCTGCGCGAAGGACGCATCGACCTCTACGCGTTCACCACCCGCGACGGCCTCGACACCGACTGGAACTTCCAGCACCTCGGAGGCAGGGAGGCGGCGGCGCACGAGCAATGGCTGTGGCAGCGCTGCGACGGGGAACGGACGCTGCGCGAGTTGCGCGCGGAGTGGGACACCGCGTTCGGCTCCCACACCCCCGCCCCCTTCGACCAGGTGCTGAAGGAGCTGGTCGCGCGGGAATGGGTGGTGGCCGAGTTCGAGATCCCCGTCGGCGACCACGAGCCCCTGACCGCCCTGCGCCGCCAACTGCTCTCCGCTCCACCGGAGCAGGCCGCGCCGGTCCTCTCGGCCATCGGGCATTTCGAGGAGGACCTGGCCCGCTTCGCGACGCTGCCCCTCGCCGAGCGCCCCGCCGCGCTGGCCGCGATCAAGGCCAGGTTCGAGAAGGTGACGGGAACCCCCGCGAACCGCAACAGCGGCCTGCACTACGCCGACCGGAGCGTCCTGTTCGAGGAGGCCCACGGCGAGCCGGTCGACCTGACCATCGGCCCGGACATCGCCCGCTTCATCACGGACGAACTGTCGATCGTGTACGAGACCGTGCTCGCGCGTCCACGCCTGCGCATGCGGCGTGAGCTCGCCATTCTCACCCGATGGGTGGCGGAGCGCTTCGGCGCCGGTGTCGAGGTCCCCCTGGACCGCCTCTACTCGGAGTTCTTCCGGGACCGGCACGCCATCGAGGAGGAGTGCGCCGCCGTCGAGGCCGAGCTGGCGGCGCTCGACCGTTCGATCACCGACGCCCTGATGGGGGAGGGGGGCACGGACCGGCCGGAGGTCGTCGTGGAGAGGGAGCGGATGGAGGCGATCCTCGCCGACCGTCCCCGTAGACCCGCGGCGGTCGTCGACCCGGACGTGCTGTTCGCCGCCACGAGCCTTCAGGACCTGCGCGAGGGCCGGTTCACCGCGGTGATCGGAGACTGCCACGCCGTCCGGGAGGTCATCACCCACACCAGCTTCGGTCCCCTGATCCAGGAACGCGCGCCGGAGCTGCTGCCGCAGGTCTACGAGGGCTACCTGTCCCTGCTCGACGACGGCGAGGTCCTCGCCAACCTGTCCCGGGGCCACCCGGACAAGTCATCGACACAGCTCGTCTACCCCTGCTACGACCTGGAGGTCTACGGCCGTTCCGGGCAGTCGCGCGACCGGGTGGTGCAGCCGTCCCAGCTGTACGTCGTGCTCCGTGACGGACGGCTGGAGCTGCGGGCCCACGGGGTCGCGGGAAGGCTGCGACTCATGGCGCCCCCGGCCGGCGGACCGAGCATCCGCCAGGACCCGCTCTCCCCGTTCGCCTTCCCGCGGCACTTCGGCGGGGCGGGACTGGACGCCCCCGCCTTGGCGCACATCCCCCGTATCCGCTGCGGCCGTGTCGTCCTGCAACGCGAGACCTGGCGGGTCTCCGCCGCCCGCCTGCGCGGTGCGGCCGCCTTCGAGGGACCCGTGGGGCGGACGGGCGGGGAGGAGGCCGCGGAGTTCGTCGCGGCCTGCCGACTGCGCTCCGAGCTCGGCCTGCCCCGGCACGTCTTCGTCAAGATCCCCGGCGAGCCGAAACCGGTCTACGTCGACTGGCACGCACCGCTCCTGGTACGGCAGTTGTGCCGACTTGCCGCACGGAAGGACGGCACACTGGAGATCTCCGAGATGCTGCCCACGCCCGCCCAACGCTGGCTGAGCGTGCGCGGTCACCGCTACACCAGCGAGCTGCGGTGCGCCGTGTTCTCACCGGGGAGCACGGGGTGAGCGCGCACACCACTGTTCGCTTCGGTTCCGGCTACCACCGCATGATCGGCGCCGCGAGCGCGTCGGCGGTCGGCGACGGCATGCGCTTCGCGGCCCTTCCGCTGCTGTCCGCCGCGCTGCTGCACGACGCGTTCCAGGTGTCCGCCGTCACCGCGGCCACCACGGTTCCCTGGCTGCTGTTCGGTCTGCCGGCAGGGGCGTACGCCGACCGGTTCGAGCGTGGTCGTCTGATGGTCGCCGCCGACCTGCTGCGCGCCGCGACGCTGATCGTCACCGTGGTGCTGCTCGCCTGCGACTGGCTGACCTTCTGGCCCCTGATGACCGCGGCGTTCCTGCTGGGTGTCGGGGAGGTGCTGTTCGACTGCGCGTCCTTCGCGCTGCTGCCGGGCATCGTTCCCAGGGAGAAGCTGGAGGCGGCGAACGGCAGGCTCTTCGCGGTCCAGACCGTGGGCCGCGACCTGCTGGGACATGTGCTCGGGGGTGTGTTCTTCGTGCTGGGCAGGGTGATTCCCCTCCTGCTCGACGCGCTCTCCTTCCTGGTGTCCGCAGCGCTGCTGACCGGCGTTCGCGGGCCGCGGCCCGAGCGGTCCGCGGTCAGGCCGCGGCTCCTGACCGACATCCGCGAGGGCCTGGTCCACGTGCTGCGTGATCCTCTGCTGCGCGCCCTGACCTTCTCCGCCGGCGTCATCAACGCCGTCTACCTCGGACAGATCGCCGTCTTCGTCATCCTGGTGCGCGACGTGCTCGGGCTCCCGGACGCCGCATACGGGGCGCTGCTTGCCGCCGGAGCCGCCGGGGGCGTCGCCGGCAGCGTGGCCGCGAGCCGTATGACCGGAGCGCTGGGCCGGGTCCCCACCCTGATCGGAAACCTGGCCCTCATGGGCTTGGGCGGCCTGGCGGTAGCGGCGACCGACAGCGTGTACGTGGTCACCGCGGGCTACTGCGCCGCCGGGTTCGGTCTCATGGTCTGGAACGTCGTGGCTGTCTCCCTGCGTCAGGAACTCATCCCGGACCGCCTCCTCGGCCGGGCAACCGGCGTGTACCGGCTGTTCGCCTGGGGGACGATGCCCCTCGGCGCGCTGATCTTCGGCTGGCTGAGCACGTCGGCGGGGCCGCGGACGGCCTTCGCGGTCGGCGGCGCGGTCACCCTGCTGATGTGTCCGCCCATCGCTTTCACCCTGCTGAAGGACAGCAGGATCACCGACGACCGCAAGATCCCCGAAGGTGCACATGATGAGTGAGAGATTCGCCGAGCTGGACAGCCTTGCCGAGCGGTGGGGCCTGAGCAGTCTGGAACTGGTGGGCAAGGGACTGGAGTTCTCCGTCTACCAGGCCCAAGGGCGCGACGGGCGGCCCGTCGCGGTACGTCTCGCGCACCGGCGATTCGACTCGAACGCCAATGACCCCCACGTGGACACCCGGACCCTGCTCCTTCAGGAGTACGAGATCGCGCGGCATCTGGCCGCCCATGGTCTGCCGGTCGCGGAGGCGAAGGAACTCGTCCTGGCGGACGATCCGGACTCCCCTGACGTACTGCTCTCCGCATACGTCCCCGATGACGGGTCGGCTCTCGACTCCTTCGCGCTCGGGCAGCTCCTCGCACGGCTGCACCAGGTGCCGCCGCCGCGGCTGCGGCCCGTCGCATCGGAGGCGGTGCCCACGGCGAGCGCGATCACCGCACGCATCGGGCGCCGTTGGGCCGAGATCGGCCGCCTCGTCGATGACTGGCCCGAGCCGCCGGACCCGTCCCTCATCGCCGGCCGGCTCACCGGCCTCACCGAGGACAGCCTCCTCCACCTCGACGTCCGCAGCGACAACATCCGGCGTCGGCAGGGGCGGACCGTCGCCCTGCTCGACTGGTCGAACGCCCTGCTCGGCTCCACCTCGCTGGAGTTCGGGCGCCTGACCGAGTACGCCAGGTACCCGGAGAACGAGCTCGACATGGCAGCGATCCGCAGCGGCTACGCGAGGACGGCCACGGTGCCACCCGACAGCGATCCGTGCCTGCACGTCTGCCGCCTGGACGCCGCACTGATGCTGGCTCTCGTCTTCCTCTCCGAGGCGCCCGACCCGAGCCGCGGACCGGCGGCAGCCGACCACGCACGAGAACTGGCGCTCAGGATGGGCGCACGGCACGCGTGACAGTTCACTCGAAGGCGGGCTCCGGGAGGGCCGGGGCCCGCGGATCGGCGCCGGTGCCCCGGCCTATCCTGGCGGAAGTGGCCAGCGGCTGACGTGGCCAGCGGCTGACGAAGGAGTCCCAAGGTGCCGTCCATGCTTGATGCCGTCATCGTGGGGGCGGGGCCGAACGGGCTGACCGCTGCCGTCGAGCTGGCCCGCCGCGGCTTCTCCGTGGCCGTCTTCGAGGCGAAGAGCACCGTGGGCGGCGGAGCGCGCACACAGGAGCTGACGCTTCCGGGGTTCCGGCACGATCCCTGCTCGGCCGCCCACCCGCTGGGCATCAACTCCCCGGCGTTCCGCTCGATGCCCCTGGAGCGCTACGGGCTCCAGTGGCTGCAGCCGCCGCTGCCCATGGCCCACCCCTTCCCGGACGGTACCGCCGCCGTGCTGTCCCGCTCCGTCGCCGAGACCGCCGCCTCGTTCGGGCCGCGCGACGCGGGCGCCTACCGGAGGCTGATCGAGCCGTTCCTGCCCAAGTGGGACGTCCTGCTCCGGGACTTCATGTCCCTGCCGCTGAGCTCGCTGCCGAGGGACCCCGTGACCCTCGCCCGGTTCGGACTCGTCGGGCTGCCGCCGTCGACATGGCTGATGCGGCGCTTTCGCGACGAGCGGGCCCGCACGCTCTTCGCGGGACTCGTCGCCCACGTCATCGCCCCGCTCGACGGCATCGTCACCGGCGGTGTCGGCATGGTCTTCGCGCTGGCCGCGCACGCCCGCGGCTGGCCCGTCCCGCGCGGCGGCTCGCAGTCCATCTCGGACGCGCTCACCGCGTATCTGAAGGACCTCGGCGGCTCCGTCCACACGGACTACGAGGTCAAGCGGCTCGACGACCTGCCGCCCGCCCGCGCCTACGTGTTCGACACCTCGCCGACCGCGCTCGCCAGGATCGCGGGGCTCGGCAACGCCTATGCGGGGTACCGGTACGGGGCCGGCGTCTTCAAGATCGACTATGCCCTGGACGGCCCCGTCCCCTGGACCGCCGAGGAGGCGCGGCGCGCCGGGACCGTGCAGGTCGGCGCGGACAGCAAGGAGATCGGCGCCGCGCTGCACGCCGCCTCCCGCGAAGGCCGGGCGCCGGACGCGCCGTTCCTGATCACCGTGCAGCCCAGCCTGGTCGACCCCTCCCGCGCGCCGGAGGGCAAGCACGTCTTCTGGGCGTACGGCCACGTCCCGAACGGCTGGGAGGGCGACCTCACCGACGCGATCGAGCGGCAGCTCGAGCGCTTCGCCCCCGGCTTCCGCGACCGCGTCCTCGCCCGCGCCACGGCGGGCCCGCCCCAGCTCGCCGCGTCCAACGCCAACTACATGGGCGGCGACATCGCCTGCGGCGCCGCGAGCGGCCTGCAACTGCTGCTGCGGCCCAAGCCGTCCCTCTTCCCGTACGCCACCCAGCACCCCGCGGTCTTCCTCTGCTCGTCCGCGACGCCCCCAGGACCCGGAGTGCACGGCATGTCCGGGCACAACGCCGCGAAGGCCGTATGGAAAGCACTGAGGAGCACACCGTGACCGCGCGCATCACGCTGGTCCAAGGGGACATCACCCAGCAGCACGCCGACGCCATCGTCAACGCCGCCAACTCCTCGCTCCTCGGCGGCGGGGGCGTCGACGGTGCCATCCACCGGCGCGGCGGCCCCGACATCCTCGCCGACTGCCGCCGCCTGCGCGCTTCGCACTATGGCAAGGGGCTCCCCACCGGCCGTGCCGTCGCCACCACCGCGGGCCGGCTCGACGCCCGGCACGTGATCCACACCGTCGGCCCCGTCTGGTCCGCCGACGAGGACCGCTCGGAGCTGCTCGTCTCCTGCCACCGCGAGTCGCTCCGCGTGGCCGCCGAGCTGGGCGCGCGTACGGTGGCCTTCCCCGCGATCTCCACCGGCATCTACCGCTGGCCGCTCGACGACGCGGCCCGCATCGCCGTCCGGACGGTCCGCGAGTCCGCGGATCCCGCGCACTTCGACGAGGTGCGCTTCGTCCTCTTCGGCCAGGAGGCGTACGACGCCTTCACCGCGGCGGAGGCAGCGGCGCGGTAGGCCCGCGCGGGCGGCCAGGCAGCGCTACGTCGATGTCGCATTCTCGCCAGCCACCCGGCGCAGGAACCGCGATCCTTGAGAGCATGCACACCGACACGGAACGCTGTGTACGCGCCGTTCAGTCGAAGGACGCCCGCTTCGACGGCTGGTTCTTCACGGCAGTCGTCACCACCCGGATCTACTGCCGCCCCAGCTGCCCGGTCGTCCCGCCCAAGGCCGAGAACATGACGTTCTACCCCAGCGCCGCCGCCTGCCAGCAGGCCGGCTTCCGGGCCTGCAAGCGGTGCCGCCCCGACAGCAGCCCGGGCTCGCCCGAATGGAACCAGCGCGCCGACCTCGTGGCCCGCGCCATGCGCCTCATCGGTGACGGCGTCGTCGACCGCGAGGGCGTCCCCGGCCTCGCGCGCCGCCTCGGCTACTCCACCCGGCAGGTCGAGCGCCAGCTCCTCGCCGAGCTCGGCGCAGGACCGCTCGCGCTCGCCCGCGCCCAGCGCGCGCAGACCGCGCGGCTGCTCATCGAGACGAGCGAGCTGCCCATGGCGGAGATCGCCTTCGCCGCGGGCTTCGCCTCGATCCGCACCTTCAACGACACGGTGCGCGAGGTCTTCGCGCTGGCCCCCGGCGAGCTGCGGGCCCGCGCGCCGAAGCGGCCGGGTATCGCGCGGCCCGGAGCGGCGGGCGGCGTCCTCTCCCTGCGGCTGCCGTTCCGCGCCCCGCTCAACCCCGACAACCTCTTCGGGCACCTCGTCGCCACCGCCGTGCCCGGCGTCGAGGAGTGGCGGGACGGCGCGTACCGCAGAACCCTGAGCCTCCCCTACGGGCACGGCATCGTCGCCCTCACCCCGTACCCCGACCACATCGGCTGCCGGCTCGCCCTCACCGACCTGCGCGATCTGACCATCGCCATCAGCCGCTGCCGCCGCATGCTCGACCTGGACGCCGATCCGGCCGCCGTCGACGGCCGGCTGCGGACCGATCCGCTGCTCGCGCCGCTCGTCGACAAGGCCCCGGGGCGGCGGGTGCCGCGCACGGTCGACGAGGCCGAGTTCGCCGTACGCGCCGTCCTCGGCCAGCAGGTCTCCACGGCCGCCGCCCGCACCCACGCCGCACGCCTGGTCACCGCGCACGGGACGCCGGTCGAGGACCCCGAAGGGGGCCTCACCCACCTCTTCCCCGGCCCCGACGCGCTCGCCGCACTCGACCCCGAGTCGCTCGCCCTGCCCCGCAGCCGCCGCGCCACGCTCACCACGCTCGTGCACCGGCTCGCCGACGGCAGCCTCGGCCTCGGCGTGGAGAACGGCTGGGACGAGGCCCGCGCCCGGCTCGCCGAGCTCCCCGGCTTCGGCCCCTGGACGGTGGAGGTCATCGCGATGCGGGCGCTCGGCGACCCCGACGCGTTCCTCCCCTCCGACCTCGGCATCCGCCGCGCCGCGAAGGAGCTGGGCCTGCCGCACACCCCGGCCGCGCTCACGGCGCGCGCCGCGGCCTGGCGCCCCTGGCGGGCCTACGCCGTCCAGTACCTGTGGGCCACCGACGTCCACCCCATCAACTTCCTCCCCGCGTAGGGGACGACGAGACGCAAGGAACATCCCGACCATGGTCACGGAACGCCTGCACACCCACATCGACAGCCCCTACGGGACGCTCACCCTCGTCGCCACCGACGGCGTGCTCAGCGGCCTCTACATGACCGACCAGCGCCACCGCCCGCCCGAGGAGACCTTCGGCCACCGCGATGCGACCCCGTTCGCCGAGGCCACCGACCAGTTGGCGGCCTACTTCGCAGGGGAGCTCACGGAGTTCGACGTGCCGTTGCGGCTCGACGGCACGCCGTTCCAGCGCACGGTCTGGCGTGCGCTCCAGGGGATCCCCTACGGCGAGACCCGTACGTACGGCGAACTAGCCGAACTCCTCGGCAGGCCCGGCGCCTCCCGCGCGGTCGGCCTCGCCAACGGCAAGAACCCGATCGGCGTCATCGTGCCCTGCCACCGCGTCATCGGCGCCAACGGCAGCCTGACGGGGTACGGGGGCGGGCTCGACCGCAAGCAGCGACTGCTGGCCTTCGAGGGCGGGGCGACGCGGACCGGGGCCGACGTCCTGTTCTGACGACGTCTTCTTCCGACGACGTCCTCTTCTGACGAGGCCCTGGTCCGCGCCCGCGCCCGCGGGCCTCTGCGGCGCTACGGCCTGCGCCCGTCCTCCAGCTCCACGGGCCCGCCGCCCCGCGCCAGCACGTCGAGGGCGGCGGCGACCCGGCGCCCCAGCGGTTCGGGCAGGTGCTCCGCGAGGTCCTCGGGGGCCACCAGGCGCCAGGAGAGCAGCTCCTCCTCCTGCAACTTGACCGACTTCAACTGGTCGGCGTCGAGCACCCCGCCGTCGTACAAGTACGCCACCAGCGGCGGCCGGCTCCGCACCGGCCCCGGCGGCACCCAGTCCACCACGAGCAGCGGCCCGAGCCCGACGTCGAGCCCGATCTCCTCAAGGGTCTCCCTGCGCGCGCCCTGCCGCGGCGTCTCCCCGTCGTCCGACTCGACGGTCCCGCCCGGCAGGGCCCAGCCCGCACGGTAGTTGGGCTCGACGAGGAGTACGCGGCCCTCCGCGTCGCGGAAGAGCGCGGCGGCGCCGACGAGGACGCGGGGGAGTCCGGCGATGTACGTGGCGTAGTCCTGGATGGTCATCCGGAAAGCGTAGCCGCAGCCCGGCATGGGCCCGGCGGGACGTCAATCCCCTTCCCCGCTGCGGGACCTGATGGCCCGTCGGAGGCGGCGGTGCCGGTCGGGGGTCTGCTCGGTGATCGCGTCGCCGACCATCGTGCGCACCGCGTCCCGCAGCCCGTGCAGCGCCTGGCCGCGTGCGGGTCCCGCGCCCGGGTCCGCGCGCAGTTCCTTCAGGAGCGCCCAGCACAGCGCCAGCATCACCACGACGAACGGCAGCGCCACCAGGATCGTCGTGCTCTGCAGCGAGTTCAGCCCGCCCGCGACCAGCAGCACCGCCGCGACCGCCGCCATCAGGACGCCCCAGGTGACGACCAGCCAGGTGGGCGGGTGCAGCGAGCCGCGGCTGCTGAGCGAGCCCATCACCAGGGAGGCGGAGTCGGCGCTGGTGACGAAGTACGTCATGACGAGGATCATCGCGACCCAGGAGGTGACCGTGCCGAGCGGCAGCGCGTCGAGCATGGCGAAGAGCGAGGCCTCCGCGCCCTCCTCCACCTTCGCGGCCATGTCCACCCGGCCGGTCGCGTCGAGCCGGATGCCCGTGCCGCCCATCACGCAGAACCACACGATGGTGGCGCCGCTCGGCACGAGGAGCACGCCGATCAGGAACTCGCGGATCGTCCTGCCGTGCGAGATGCGGGCGATGAACGTGCCGACGAACGGCGCCCAGGACAGCCACCACGCCCAGTAGAAGATCGTCCAGGTGCCGAGCCAGCCGCTGTCGGTGAACGCGCCCGTGCGCGAGGCCATCGGAAGCAGCTGGTGGAGGTAGCCGCCGACGCTGGAGGGGATCGCGTCGAGGACGAAGACGGTCGGCCCGAGGACGAAGACGAACAGCATCAGGCAGGCGGCGAGCACGATGTTGAGGGTGCTGAGCCACTTGACGCCCTTGTGCACGCCGGAGAAGGCCGAGACCACGAACGCGGCGCCGAGCGCCACGATGATGATCAGCTGGAGGGTGGTGGAGTCCGTCACGCCGGTGGTGAGGTTGAGCCCCGTGGCGACCTGGAGCGTGCCGACGCCGAGGCTGGTCGCCGTGCCGAAGACGGTCGCGAAGACGGCGAGCAGGTCGATGAGGCGGCCGGGCCAGCCTGCCGCCCGCCGGGCCCCGATGAGCGGCACGAAGACCGCGCTCAGGCGGTTGCCGCGGCCCTTGCGGAAGCCCGCGTAGGCGAGGGCCAGGCCCGCGATGCCGTAGATCGCCCAGGGGGTCAGCGTCCAGTGGAAGAACGAGTACTCCAGGGCGGTGCGCGCCGCGCCGCCGGTGCGGGGCTCGCCGCCCGAGGACGGGGGAGGGTTCAGATAGTGGGTCAGGGGCTCGCCGACGCCGTAGAACATCAGGCCGATGCCCATGCCCGCGCTGAACATCATCGCGATCCACGCGAGGTTGGTGAACTCCGGCCGCGCGTCGTCCTTGCCGAGCCGGATGCCGCCGAAACGGCTGAGCGCGAGGACCACGCAGAGGACGAGGAAGGCGTCGGCGGCGATCACGAAGAGCCAGGCGAAGTTGGCGAGGACCCAGGCGAGCGCGGCGTCCGAGGCGCGTTCGAAGGAACTCTTGCCGATCGCGGCCCAGCCGACCACCGCGAGGACGGCGGCCACGCCGATGCCGACGACCACGTAGTCCGGCGTGCCGTCGTGCGGTGAGCCGTCCGCCGGGTCCCGGTCGGTCGGCGGCGGGTCCGGCGGGTCCTCGCCGGGAGGGGGCTGATCGATCAATTCCGTGCTCATGGCGCACCACTATGGAGCGATATGGCGGGATTTTTCGTCGGGGCGCGCCGTCTCGCGCCCCGGTCGGCCATGGGCAGCGGGCCCTGTCTGCGGTTATGGTCGCAGCGGCGCGACTGCCTTGACGCGAGCAAGGCCCGGAAAGCAAGGGGAAACCAAGGTGGCGGACGCTGCAGGGACGGCGGGACACGAGCGGCAGGCGCACGCTGGGCGCGACGGCGCACAGCGCGGGAACGCGCACCGCGTACTCATCGCCGCGGACAAGTTCAAGGGCTCGCTCACGGCCGTGCAGGTCGCCGAGCGGGTGACGGCCGGACTCCACCGCGTCGCCCCCGGCGTGCCGGTCGAGGCGCTGCCGGTCGCCGACGGCGGTGACGGCACGGTCGCCGCGGCCGTCGCGGGCGGCTTCGAGCGCCGGGAGGTGCGGGTCACCGGCCCGCTCGGCGAGCAGGTCACGGCGGCGTACGCGCTGAAGGACGGCACCGCCGTGGTGGAGATGGCCGAGGCCTCGGGCCTCCAGCTGCTCCCCGAGGGCGTCTTCGCGCCGCTCACCTCCACGACGTACGGCTCCGGGGAGCTGCTGCGCGCGGCGCTCGACGCGGGGGCCCGCACCATCGTCTTCGGCGTCGGCGGCAGCGCCACGACCGACGGCGGCGCGGGCATGCTCGCCGCGCTCGGCGCGCGCTTCCTCGACGCGGACGGCGAACCCGTCGGACCCGGCGGCGGACCGCTGGGGGAACTGGCCACCGCCGACCTGTCGGGTCTCGACCCCCGGCTGAAGGACGTCGAGATCGTCCTCGCCAGCGACGTCGACAACCCGCTGACCGGGCCGAAGGGCGCGCCCGCCGTCTACGGTCCGCAGAAGGGCGCGTCCCCCGAGGACGTCGAGGCCCTCGACGCGGCCCTCGCCCACTTCGCCACGGTCCTGGAGGAGTCCATCGGCCCCAAGGCCGCCGAGTACGCGCAGTCGCCGGGCGCCGGAGCCGCGGGCGGCATCGGGTACGGCGCGCTGGTCGGCCTCGGCGCGGGCTTCCGGCCCGGCATCGACGTCATGCTCGACGTGCTGGGCTTCGCGCCCGCGCTTGAGCGGGCCACCCTGGTGATCACGGGCGAGGGCTCGCTCGACGAGCAGACCCTGCACGGCAAGGCCCCCGCGGGCGTGGCGGCGGCGGCACGGGCCGCCGGGGTCGAGGTCGTCGCGGTCTGCGGCCGCCTCGCGCTGCCTCCGGAGACGCTGGGTGCGGCCGGTATCCGCCGTGCGTACGCATTGACGGACGTGGAGCCGGACGTGGTGCGGTGCATCGCGGAGGCGGGCCCGATCCTGGAGGTCCTCGCGGAGCGTCTGGGCCGGGACTACTTGACCTGAGGGCCCTGTAAGGGGCGCGGGGAACTGCGCGAGCGACCGAAGAACGACCCGCAGCCGCGAAGGGCCCTGGCCGGGCAGACGCCCGCGCCAGACCGCCTGCCGGGCGGGGCTTCTTCGGTTCGGCGGATGCGGGTCGTCTCGGGTTGTTCGCGCAGTTCCCCGCGCCCCTGAGGGGGCTGAGGCCTGTCTTTGAACCCCCGTCTGCGCCCCGGCGCCCGGCACGTGCCCTCGGCGCACGGAGCCCCAGGTCATGTGGCTCCGCCACATGACCTCGAACTCCGCACTCCGATCGCAATCGTCCCCAAGCTCTCGGCTCCGCTCGA
>NZ_JBHVYE010000043.1:0-44123 GCF_042881135.1 Streptomyces sp. NPDC058284 | reverse complement strand
GGACAGTGTCCGCCGGGCCCCTCCTCGTACATCTGCTTGCGGATCGATACAGCTAGAACGTGCCCAGCTTGATGATCGACAGGATCGCGAGCAGCTGGATCGCCGAAGCTCCCAGCGCCTTCGGCCACGGCAGGTCGTGGGACCTGGCGACCATCATCGTCAGGAGCGCGCCCGCCGCGAGCCACGTCGCCCAGCCGAGCAGCTGTACGAACGGCTGGCCGCCGCCCAGGAACATCGCCACGATCACGCGCGGCGCGTCCGTCATCGACATGATCAGCATGGAGAGGCCGACCGTCGGCTGCCAGGCGCCGTCGCCGCCGAGCTGGCGGGCCAGGGTGTGGGTGACCACGCCCAGGATGAACGCGCTGATGGTGATCGCGACGCCGGTCGTGAGGACGTACGGGACCGCCGACGACAGCGTGCTGTTGATCGCGTCCTCGCGGGCCTCGTCGAAGCCGAAGATCGCGAGCGCGCCGTAGAGGAACGTGACGATGAGGGCGGGGCCCCACATCGCGTAGTCCCGCATCTGCAGGAAGGTCGGGCCGGGGCGCAGCACGACGCCGCGCAGCAGGTCCTTCCAGTGCAGGCGGGGGCCCACGGGCGGGGCGGCCGCCTGGCCGGCGCGGTAGGTGTCGCCCTGGGTGTAGGGGTCTTCCCCGATGGAGAAGGCCTGGGTGTGTCCCGGGTTGTTGGCCGCGTACGGGTCGTAGCCGCCGCCCTGGGGTCCGTGGCCCTGGCCGTGGTCGTCGGGGCCGCCGAAGTACTCCGGCTCGCCGTGGTGGCCACCGGCCTGCGGCCACTGCTGACCGCCGTTGCCCCCACCACCGCCGTACGGCCGGCCGCCGTGCGGAGCGCCGCCGCCGTACTGCGGGGCGCCCCCGCCGTACTGCTGCTGCGGGTTCGACGGCGCGGGCGGGTAGCCGTACGGCTGCTGCCGGCCCTGGGGGGCCTGCTGTCCGTACGGCTCCTGCCGCGGTTGTCGCGGTCGCGGTTGTTGTTGCGGTCGCGGGGCGCGGTTGTCCCGGCCGCGTCCGATCCTGAATCCAGCCACGAATCGAACGTACCTGGTCTTGCGGGGCGGGGTCGTCCCTCCTCCGGAGGAGACGGGCTTTGCGGCCGACCTGTGACAACCCCTAAGGGCCCCCTAAGGGCCCCCTGAGGGGTTGCCCAGGACTTTCCCCGAGGGGTCGCGTCAGTCGGCGAAGTTCGCGCCGAAGCGGGGCGTTCCGGCCGACGAGATGCCCACCGTCGACGGGTAGATGCCCGCGGAACCCGCGAAGGTGCCGTTCGCCTTGCTGAACAGGGGGTACACGGCGCCGTTCTGCCCGTTCTCGCCGTACGAGCCGACGGTGATGTCGCCCCGGCCGTCCCCGTTCAGGTCGTCGACGTGCACGTCCGAGCCGAAGAAGTCGTGCTTCTCGTTGGAGTTGGGCACGCCCGGCGTGTTCTGGTCGAGGAAGACCGCGCCCTTGGTGGAGAGGCCCGAGCCGTCCGCCGCGCCGTAGATGACGGTGACCGCGCCCGCGTCCTCCAGGCCGGCGAGGTCCTCGCCCGCGGAGCCCACGACCAGGTCGAGGTGACCGTCGCCGTTGAGGTCGCCGAGGTCGAGCTCGTTGCCGAACGAGTCGCCCTTCTCGCTCGTGCCCGGGACGTCCGTGCTGTCCTGCGTGAAGACCTGCGTGTCGCCATAGGGGCCGTTGGCGGCGCCGTGCACGACGTACACCGAGCCGCCCTTGTTCGCACCCTGGATGCCGTCGTCCCAGTTGAGGCCGATGACGATGTCACCGTAACCGTCGCTGTCCGTGTCGCCGACGTCGGTGATGACGCCGCCGGGCAGCCGCTGCTGGCCGGTGGTCCTGAGACCCCCGGACGTGCCGGGCAGCCACAGGTTGGCGTTGTAGCCGTCGCCCGTGGAGAAGCCGTCGACGATGAGGTCTTCCTTGTCGTCACCGTTCACGTCACCGGAGTGCAGGTTGAACGGGCCCGCGCCCTCGCCGCTCCGGATGGCTGGCTTGACGGTGTAGTGGCTGCGGCCCGCGCCCGTCGTACGGGAGATTCCGCCGCTCAGGACGTCGATGGTGGCCGCGCCCGAGCGGGCGCCGATGGCGAGGTCGGTGCGGCCGTCACCGTTGAAGTCACCGGCTTCCAGCGGCCCGCCGAAGAAGTCGTGCCCGTCCGGGCGGGGGTCCTTCACCGTGGTGCCGCCCTTGAGGCCGCTCGGGGAGCCCCACAGGATCTGCGTGGTGCCGCCGTCCTTGTCGCTGCCGACGTCCTCACCGGGCGCGCCGACCGCGAGGTCGTCGTAGCCGTCGCGGTCGAAGTCGCCGTACGCGGTGTCGAAACCGAAGATGTCGCCGGTCTCGGCGTCGCCGGGCACGCCCGCGCTGTTCTGGCTGAACGTCTTGTGTCGCAGCGTGGAACCGCCGTACGTGACGGTGACCTGGCCCGCCGAGTCCTTGCCCGCGACGCGGGCGCCGGTCGCGGAGGTGACGAGGTCGGCGACGCCGTCGCCGTTGAAGTCCGCCTCGTGCGAGGGCAGCGGCTCGGCGGGTGCGGCGGACGCCGTGGCGGCTGTGACGGTGAGGAGCCCGCCGGCCAGTGCGGCGGCGGCGACCGTCGTCGCGACGAGGCGGCCACGTCTGGAACGGGCGGTGGGGGTGTGGGTGTGCTTGCGCTGTGTCATGCGGGTCTCCTGCGGGAGTTGGGGGTGACGGGCTGGGTAGATCCAGCCCGTCCGGCGTTTGAGGACGAACTCGGCGAAGCCGGTGATCAGACGGCGCCCTGAACGGTGACAGCGCCCCGGCTACCGCCCCGAGCGACCGCTACCGTGCTCCGGCTACCGCCCCGAGCGACCGCTACCGTGCTCCGGCTACCGCCCCGAGCCACCGCTACCGTGCTCCGGCTACCGCCCCAGGGCCGCCCCGTACTCCCGCGCCCCCGCGAGACCGAGCTTGCCCGGCGTGACCGACGTCACCGGCGCCGCGGGCCCGGAGGTCGGGGACGCGGCGTACCAGACGCCACCCTTCGACGCGTCCTCACCGGGCGTGCCGACCGCGAAGTCCGCGTGGCCGTCGCCGTTGTAGTCACCGGTGGCGACGGCCGCGCCGAAGCGGTCGCCCGCCTCCGCCGTGCCCGCCACGCCCGCGGTGTTCTGGGTGAACGCGGGGCCCGAGAAGTCCGCGCCGGTGCCGGCCGAGGCGAGGACCCAGTAGCCGCCCGCGTCCTTCACGGTGCCGACCGCCTCGGTGTCCGTGCCGACGACGAGCTCGTCGCGGCCGTCGCGGTCGAGGTCCCCGGCCGCGACGTGCGCGCCGAAGTTGTCACCGGCCTCGGCGACACCGCCGACCTGCGGGCTGCTCTGCGTGGTGCAGGAGGCACCGCCGTCGCCGAGGGCGCCGCCCTTCTTGCCGTAGATGGCGACGACCGTGCCGCCAAGGATGTTCTCGCAGTACGTGCCCTCGCCCTCGACCTCGGGGTTCGCCAGGGCGTTGCCGATGGCGAGGTCCGTGGTGCCGTCGCCGTCGAAGTCGCCGGTGGCGAGCGCGGTGTTGGTGCTGTCGGGCGTGGACCAGGTCTGCTTCCACTCGCCGGAGGCGCGGTTCAGCACCTGCGTACCGCTGATCTCCATCCCGCGGTACGAGACGGCGAGGTCGGTGCCGCCGTCACCGTCGAAGTCACCCGCCGCGAGCGCCCGCGCGCCGGCGAAGTGCCAGCCCGTGACCCTGTCGAGTGCGGCGGGGGAGCCCGCGGTGAACGGTCCGGGGCGTACGACGACCGCACTCGACTCGTCGAAGTGCGAGTTGAAGGCGATGTCGTTGTCGCCGTCCTTGTCGAAGTCGCCGGTCGCGAGCAGCGCGCCGTACCCCGCGTCGTCTATGTCCCCGTTGGCGGCGGTGAAGCCGCCCTTGAAGCCGGTGGCGGAGCCCCAGACGACCGCGACGGTGCCGGCGCTCAGGCCGACGGTGGTGTCCTCGTCGGGCGCGCCGACGATCAGGTCGCTGTAGCCGTCGCCGTTCATGTCGTTGGAGTCGACGGCGGCGCCGAACCTGTCTCCCGCCTCCGGGGTGCCGGGCACGCCGGTGGTGGCCTGGCTGACGGTGGTGGAGCCGTGTTTGCCGAGGCCCGACACGCCGCCCCACACGACGTTGACGTACCCGGCCTTGGCCTCGCCGTTCACCGTGGCGCTCGGCACGCCGACCGCGAGGTCCACGTAGCCGTCGCCGTTGTAGTCGGCGCGGATCTTCGAGGGCGTGGGGGCGGCGGACGCCGTGCCGGCGGTCAGGCCGGTGACGCCGAGGGCGGTGACGGCGCAGAGGGCGCCTGCCGCGAGGAACTTGTTGCGCGCGTTCTTGCGTATGTACAAGGGCATGCTCGGTGCTCCAACGAGTAGCAGAACGAGGGCGTTCGGTAAGGGGCGGGTCGAGTACGGGCAGCGCGCCACTGCCCGTGCTGCCGACCAGCCACCGCCCGCCCCGGCGGGGGAACTTGGCTTTCGGGGGTGTGACTCGTGGGGCGTACGAAGGGTTGTGCGGCGGAGGGGACGGGGGCTCCAGCCCTGGCCCCCACCCCTCGCCCCTTCACCCCTCGCCCCTTCACCCCTCGCCCCTTCACCCCTCGCCCCTTCACCCCTCGCTCAGGGAGAGGAACTCGGCGGTGGAGAAGGACAGAAGCGGTTTGCGCGCGACCAGTTCCGCTGACCGGCGACCCGGATACACGGACACCGTGTCCGCGCCGGCCCCCCGATACGTTCGTACGACCAGGTCGGCCCGCTTGTCTCCGTCGAAGTCCGCGACCTGGAGGACCTGGGTAGTGCCCTTTGCCGCGGGGGCCAGGAGCGCCGTGGCGTTGGCGGCGAGTCCGCCCGTACGTCCCCGGAAGACCCGTACGTCACCCGCGCCCCCGCCGCTCCCGCTGCCCCGACCGCTCAGGACCAGCTCGCTGAGCCCGTCCCCATCCAGGTCGCCCGCGTCGAGGGCCATGTCCCTGGCCTCCAGGGAGCCGCGGAGGGTGCCCGGAACGTCGTAGCGCAGTGCGACACCGCGCCGCGCCGCGATGGCGGCGTCCATCCCCTTGCCCTTGCCGAACCGGCCGAACGCGACGTCCTCGCCCGCGGGGAAGAGCACGCCGGTCTCGCCGGGGCCCTTCGGACCGCCCAGGACGAGCGCACTGGCGGCGACGCCGGACGGGTCCGCGGCCTTGCGGACGAGTACGTCGTCGTAGCCGTCGCCGTTGACGTCCGTGGCCCGGCCCGACACGAGGTTGTTGCCGGGCGCGGTGACGGGCTTGCCCGCGGTGCGCGGGGCGCCGGTCCGCTTGAACGGGCCGCGCAGGAACGTGAGCCGGGCGCTGCTCGCGTGCAGTACGAGGTCGTGCGCACCGTCCCCGTCGAAGTCGCCGCAGACCGGCTGGTCCGGCCAGTCGTTGCCGAATCGTGCCTGCGCGGGCACCCGCAGCTTCACGGCCTTGCCGACCAGCCCCTTGGGCGAGCCGAACAGAATCTGTAGCGGCACGGGCGGCTGTCCCTGCCCGTCGTACGGCGGGTCCGTAGACACGACGAGGTCGCTGAAGCCGTCCTCGTCGAGGTCGCAGGAGGCCTCGGAGTCGAAGGCGGCGGGCAGCTCACCCTTGACCCGGGCCCCGTTGGCGTGCGCGCTCAGCAACTGCCGTGCGCCTGGAACGAGCCCGGCCTTCCCTCCGTAGACGATGCCGATACCCGCGTCGTCGCCGTGGTCGGGGTGTACGAGGTCGTCGAGTACGAGGTCACGGGCGCCGTCACCGTTGAAGTCGTCCTCGCCCCGGCTGCCCTTGCCGCCCTTGCCTCGCGGAATGGGCTGCTGCGCCGTGCTCTTGCCCGTCATACTCATGGGCTTGTGCGAGGCGTCACCGGATCCGGTGACGTCGTCGTGGCTGCCGCAGCCCGAGAGGAGAAGCGCGCAGCTCATGGCGGTGGCCGCGCCGGTGGAGGCGCCGCGCCATATGCCCCGTCTCACGCCCCGTCTCACGCCCCGTACGCCGGCACTCCGCATGCCTCTCACCCACCCCGAACGCCACAGTCGCCAACAACCAGCCCATGATGCTCCTGCGCCCCTCGCGGGAGGAGTCCGAGGCGGTCCCGTTTCCATCACACCGGGTCCGGTCCGGGGGTGGGGCCGGAGGCTCCCTTTCGGCACGTGGCGGGGTTGGGCGGTGACTTCGGTGGGCCTGCGTCTTTGATGGTTGCCGGGGCCGCCCGGTGTTGTGCGGAGTGTGGCGGTTCCGGGCCGGGAGTAAAGGGCGCTCCGCTGCGCTGCGCGTCGGCTGCGCCGATTCCGCTGCGCTCCACCCTTGACTCCCGTCCCTCCACCGCACGTTGACTTTGACCCGGACGGCCAGGGGTGGGGGCGACGGGGGCGATGCTCGGGCCATCCCCTTTCATCGCCGGGTGCGGCCCGGTCCATCGTGGGTGGCCGTCACGGTTGGGGCAGGCCCGGCTTCGCCGCTCGGGTCATCGCCTCTCGCTGCCGGGTGCGGTCCGGCTCATCGTGAGTCGCTGTCACGGTTGGGGTGCGGGGTCGGGGCGAGTGGGTGGGGCGACCGTCCCGGCCGAAGCGATGGCGGCGGTCTGCCATGGGCTCCGACCCCCGGCCCCTCCGGGACCTACTTTGGGAAAGTTGCGAACCGACTCGCCGCGCGCCCCCCTCCCATGCCCCGCGCGCCGTCAGCCATGTTGCCGTTCTCGCGAATCGGACGCCACAAGCCTGCACGTTGGGGGCGCATCCGGCTTGGCAGGGGGGCGCGCGGCGAACGCGTTCGCAACTTTCCCAAAGTAGGTGCCGGGAGGGGGCGGCCCGACTCAACCGTCCCCCTCCCACGCCCCGGGCGCCGTCCCACCCACCACCCCATCTCCCGCATCCGCAGGGGCAAGCCCGCATGCGAGGGGGCGCATCCGGCTCGGCAGGGGGGCGCGCGGCGAACGCGTTCGCAACTTTCCCAAAGTAGGTGCCGGAGGGGACGGCCCGGGCCGACCGGCACATCGACCGTCGCTCCCGCCCACGTTGGGCCGGGCCGCACCCGGCCGCGCGAGGTGATGACCCGAGCGGCGGGGCCGGGCCCGCCCGAACTGTGGCGGCCACCCACGATGGACCGGGCCGCACCCGGCAGCGCGAGCCGATGACCCGAGCGGCGAAGCCGGGCCCGCCCGAACCGTGACGGCGGCTCGCGTTGGACCGGGCCGCACCCGGCGATGAAAGGGGATGGCCCGAGCATCGCCCCCGTCGCCCCCACCCCTGGCCGTCCGGGTCAAGGTCTACGTGCGGTGGAGGGACGGGAGTCAAGGGTGGAGCGCAGCGGAATCGGCGCAGCCGACGCGCAGCGCAGCGGAGCGCCCTTTACTCCCGGCCCGGAACCGCCACACTCCGCACAACACCGGGCGGCCCCAGCAACCATCAAAGACGCAGGCCCACCGAAGTCACCGCCTTACCGGGACGTGTCCCGTGGCGCCCACTCACGGAGTCAAAAGCCTCCTGAGGAGACTGGCGAGGGCTTGAGGGGCGAGGGTGAGTATGTCGTCGGGGGCGTCGCTTTCGCGGAGGAGCAGGGGGGCGAGACGTCGGACAGAGGGCTCGGGCTCGGGCTCGTACGGGAATGTGCCGACGGGTGGGGGTGGGTGCACACGGGAGCGGCAGAGCGAGAGCCGAGGCAAGCTCGTGTGGTGTGAGCTGACGGGTGCCGTGGCTGCTGCCTGAAGCAGGAAGACCCCGCCCCCTCCGCACGGAGGGAACGGGGTCTTCGGAACGCTCGCCCGCACGCGGGCCGGGTTACGGCAGCCGCTACTTCACCGGCTCCGGCTCGTCCGCAGACTCCGTCTCACTCGCCGGGTCGGTCGGTGTCTTCACGGAGTCGAGGAGGAGTTGTGCGACGTCGACGACTTGGACGGATTCCTTGGCCTGGCCGTCGTTCTTCTTGCCGTTGACGGAGTCGGTGAGCATGACGAGGCAGAACGGGCAGGCGGTGGAGACGATGGCGGGGTTGAGGCTGAGGGCTTCGTCGACGCGTTCGTTGTTGATGCGCTTGCCGATGCGTTCTTCCATCCACATGCGGGCGCCGCCGGCGCCGCAGCAGAAGCCGCGTTCCTTGTGGCGGTGCATTTCCTGCTGGCGCAGGCCGGGGACGGCGGTCATGATCTCGCGGGGCGGGGTGTAGATCTTGTTGTGGCGGCCCAGGTAGCAGGGGTCGTGGTAGGTGATCAGGCCCTCGACGGGCGTCACCGGGATGAGCTTGCCCTCGTCGATGAGGTGCTGGAGGAGCTGGGTGTGGTGGATGACCTCGTAGTCACCGCCCAGCTGCGGGTACTCGTTGCCGAGCGTGTTCAGGCAGTGCGGACAGGTCGCGACGATCTTCTTCGCCGACTTCGGCTTCTTCGTGGACTCGTACTCCGCGTCCTCGCCGAACGCCATGTTCAGTGACATGACGTTTTCCTGGCCGAGTTGCTGGAAGAGGGGTTCGTTGCCCAGGCGGCGGGCGGAGTCGCCGGTGCACTTCTCGTCGCCGCCCATGATGGCGAATTTGACGCCCGCCATGTGGAGGAGTTCCGCGAAGGCCTTGGTGGTCTTCTTGGCGCGGTCCTCCAGGGCGCCGGCGCAGCCGACCCAGTAGAGGTACTCGACTTCGGTGAGGTCCTCGATGTCCTTGCCGACGACCGGGACCTCGAAGTCGACTTCCTTGAGCCATTCCAGGCGCTGCTTCTTGGCAAGCCCCCAGGGATTGCCCTTCTTCTCCAGGTTCTTGAGCATCGTGCCCGCCTCGGAGGGGAACGACGACTCGATCATCACCTGGTAGCGGCGCATGTCCACGATGTGATCGACGTGCTCGATGTCGACCGGGCACTGCTCCACACACGCGCCGCACGTGGTGCAGGACCACAGGACGTCGGGGTCGATGACCCCGTTCTCCTCCAGCGTCCCCACCAGCGGACGCTCCGCCTCCGCCAGCGCCGCGGCGGGCACATCGGCCAGCTGCTCCGCGCTCGCCTTCTCCTCGCCCTCCATCGTCTTGCCGCCACCGGCCAGCAGGTACGGGGCCTTGGCGTGCGAGTGGTCGCGCAGCGACATGATCAGGAGCTTGGGGGAGAGCGGCTTGCCGGTGTTCCAGGCGGGGCACTGCGACTGGCAGCGACCGCATTCGGTGCAGGTGGAGAAGTCCAGCAGACCCTTCCAGGAGAACTGCTCCACCTGGGAGACACCGAATACCGCGTCCTCGGCCGGGTCCTCCCAGTCGATCGGCTCGCCGCCCGACGTCATCGGTTGCAGCTCGCCAAGCGCCGTGCCGCCCGCCGCCTCACGCTTGAACCAGATGTTCGGGAAGGCGAGGAAGCGGTGCCAGGCGACACCCATGTTGGTGTTCAGACCGACCACGATCATCCAGATGAAGGAGGTCGCGATCTTCAGGCCCGCGAAGAAGTACGTGAGGTTCTGGAGGGTGGAGAGGTCCATCCCCCTGAACCAGGAGACGAATGGGTACGAGAGGAAGAACGAGGCCTCGTAGCCGTCGACGTGGTGCTGGGCGCCCTCCAGGGCGTGCAGCGTGAAGATGCAGACGCCGACGGTGAAGATGACGGCCTCGACGAAGTACGCCTGGCCGGTCTTGGAGCCCGCGAAGCGGGACTTGCGCTCCGGGCTGTCGGGCCTGTTCAGCTGGCGGATGACGATCAGCGTGAGGATGCCGAGCACCGTCATCGTGCCGATGAACTCGACGAAGACGTTGTACGGCGTCCAGTCACCGATGACCGGCAGGAGCCAGTCGGCCCGGAAGAGCTGGCCGACGGCGTTGACGATCGTCAGGAGCAGCGTGAAGAACCCCACCGCCACGAACCAGTGCGCGACGCCGACGATGCCCCACTTGTTCATGCGCGTGTGGCCGAGGAACTCTCTGACCACGGTGAGGGTGCGCTGCCAGGGATTGTCGGTCCGCAGCCCGGCGGGCACAGGCTGGCCGAGCCGTACGAACCGGTAGATCTGCACGATGGCACGGCTGAACAGCGCGACACCGACCGCGATGAGGACCAGCGACACGATGATCGCGGCGAGTTGCATGTGGGGGCTCCTCGAGCCTGCGAGGCGAACTGTGACGAAGCGGCTGCTGCCTTGCTTCCTCCGCCGCACTGTAGTCAGCGAGGTGGAGATCCGCGTCGCTCAGGCAAGCCACGGCCGGGCGACTGCCCTACCTGCGCCTAAGGGCCGGATAAGAGTTGAGTCCCCCCGACTCACTTCTGTTGACGCAAGCGCACCGCTGATGCATCCTTGAGTCAGATCCACTCAAGATGTACCTCTGGAGGAACCGAAATGGCACGTGCGGTCGGCATCGACCTGGGCACGACTAACTCCGTCGTAAGCGTTCTGGAAGGCGGCGAGCCCACCGTCATCACCAACGCCGAGGGTGCCAGGACCACGCCGTCCGTCGTCGCCTTCGCGAAGAACGGCGAGGTGCTGGTCGGCGAGGTCGCCAAGCGCCAGGCGGTCACCAACGTGGACAGGACCATCCGGTCGGTCAAGCGCCACATGGGCACCGACTGGAAGGTGGACATCGACGACAAGGGGTTCAACCCCCAGCAGATCTCCGCGTTCATCCTGCAGAAGCTGAAGCGTGACGCCGAGGCGTACCTGGGCGAGAAGGTGGCCGACGCGGTCATCACCGTCCCTGCGTACTTCAACGACTCCGAGCGCCAGGCCACCAAGGAGGCCGGCGAGATCGCGGGCCTGAACGTCCTGCGCATCGTCAACGAGCCCACCGCCGCCGCCCTGGCCTACGGCCTGGACAAGGACGACCAGACCATTCTGGTCTTCGACCTCGGTGGCGGCACCTTCGACGTCTCGCTCCTCGAGATCGGCGACGGCGTCGTCGAGGTGAAGGCCACGAACGGCGACAACCACCTCGGTGGTGACGACTGGGACCAGCGCGTCGTCGACTACCTGGTCAAGCAGTTCAACAACGGCCACGGCGTGGACCTCTCCAAGGACAAGATGGCGCTCCAGCGCCTGCGCGAGGCGGCCGAGAAGGCCAAGATCGAGCTGTCCTCCTCCACGGAGACCTCGATCAACCTGCCGTACATCACGGCCTCCGCCGAGGGCCCGCTGCACCTGGACGAGAAGCTCACGCGCGCCCAGTTCCAGCAGCTCACGTCCGACCTCCTGGAGCGCTGCAAGACGCCGTTCCACAACGTCATCAAGGACGCGGGCATCCAGCTCTCCGAGATCGACCACGTCGTTCTCGTCGGTGGCTCCACCCGCATGCCCGCCGTCGCCGAGCTCGTCAAGGAGCTCACCGGCGGCAAGGACGCCAACAAGGGTGTGAACCCGGACGAGGTCGTCGCCATCGGCGCCTCGCTCCAGGCCGGTGTCCTCAAGGGTGAGGTCAAGGACGTCCTGCTCCTCGACGTGACCCCGCTGTCCCTCGGCATCGAGACCAAGGGCGGCATCATGACCAAGCTCATCGAGCGGAACACCACGATTCCGACGAAGCGCTCCGAGATCTTCACGACGGCCGAGGACAACCAGCCGTCCGTCCAGATCCAGGTCTACCAGGGCGAGCGCGAGATCGCGGCGTACAACAAGAAGCTCGGGATGTTCGAGCTGACCGGTCTGCCGCCGGCGCCCCGTGGCGTCCCGCAGATCGAGGTCTCCTTCGACATCGACGCCAACGGCATCATGCACGTGACCGCGAAGGACCTCGGCACGGGCAAGGAGCAGAAGATGACCGTCACCGGTGGCTCCTCGCTGCCGAAGGACGAGGTCGACCGGATGCGTCAGGAGGCCGAGAAGTACGCGGACGAGGACCACGCCCGCCGCGAGGCCGCCGAGTCCCGCAACCAGGGCGAGCAGCTCGTCTACCAGACCGAGAAGTTCCTCAAGGACAACGAGGACAAGGTCCCGGGTGACGTGAAGACCGAGGTCGAGACCGCCGTCGGCGAGCTGAAGGAGAAGCTCAAGGGCGACGACACGGCCGAGATCCGCACCGCCACCGAGAAGGTCGCCGCCGTCTCGCAGAAGCTGGGCCAGGCCATGTACGCCGACGCCCAGGCCGCCGGCGGGGGCGCCGAGGGCGCTGCCCCCGGCCCGGACGCCGGGGCCAAGGCCGACGACGACGTGGTCGACGCCGAGATCGTCGACGACGAGAAGCCCGGTGACGCGAAGGGTGGCGCTGCCTGATGACCGAGGAGACCCCGGGTTTCGGCGAGAACGCCGAGAATCCCGACGTCCCCTCTGGCGCCACCCCTGATGACGCGGCGCCGAAGGCCGCCGAGCCCTCCACCGAGGAGGGCCCGGCGGCCCCGGCCGGGGACACGGAAAGCAAGACGTCCGCGCAGGACGTGGGCCTGACCGCACAGCTGGACCAGGTGCGCACCGCGCTCAGCGAGCGCACGGCGGACCTCCAGCGGCTGCAGGCCGAGTACCAGAACTACCGCCGTCGGGTGGAGCGGGACAAGGTGACGGTGAAGGAGATCGCCTCGGCGAACCTCCTCTCCGAGCTGCTCCCCACCCTCGACGACATCGGCCGCGCCCGTGAGCACGGTGAGCTGGTGGGCGGCTTCAAGTCGGTGGCCGAGTCCCTCGAGACCGTCGTCGCCAAGCTGGGCCTTCAGCAGTTCGGCAAGGAGGGCGAGCCCTTCGACCCGACGATCCACGAGGCCCTGATGCACTCGTACGCGCCCGACGTCACCGAGACGACGTGCGTCGCGATCCTGCAGCCGGGGTATCGCATCGGCGAGCGCACCATCCGCCCCGCGCGGGTGGCCGTCGCCGAGCCGCAGCCCGGCGCGCAGACGGTCAAGGGCGAGACGGCGGAGGCCGACGCCGAGTCGGCCGAGCCGACGGACAAGGACAGCGGTGGCCCGGACGAGGGCTGACGCTGAACTGACGAGGGACTACCGAAAGGGGGTGCGTCGGGGATGAGCACCAAGGACTTCATCGAGAAGGACTACTACAAGGTCCTCGGCGTCCCCAAGGACGCCACCGAAGCCGAGATCAAGAAGGCGTACCGGAAGCTCGCCCGCGAGAACCACCCGGACGCCAACAAGGGCAACACCAAGGCGGAGGAGCGCTTCAAGGAGATCTCCGAGGCGAACGACATCCTCGGTGACCCCAAGAAGCGCAAGGAGTACGACGAAGCGCGTGCTCTCTTCGGCAACGGCGGATTCCGGCAAGGCCCCGGAGGCGGCGGCGGATCGTTCAACTTCGACCTGGGCGACCTCTTCGGAGGCGGCGCCCCGGGTGGCGGTGGAGCGGCCGGCGGCGGCTTCGGGGGCGGTCTCGGTGACGTCTTCGGGGGCCTGTTCAACCGCGGCGGCGCGGGTGCCGGAGCCGGTGCGCGTACGCAGCCGAGGCGCGGCCAGGACATCGAGTCCGAGGTCACGCTGAGTTTCACGGAGGCGGTGGACGGTGCCACGGTGCCGCTGCGCATGTCCTCCCAGGCGCCCTGCAAGGCGTGTTCCGGCACCGGCGACAAGAACGGTACGCCGCGTGTGTGCCCGACCTGCGTCGGCACGGGCCAGGTCTCGCGGGGCGGTGGCGGAGGGTTCTCCCTCACCGATCCGTGCATGGACTGCAAGGGCCGTGGGCTGATCGCCCAGGACCCCTGCGAGGTCTGCGGCGGCAGTGGCCGCGCCAAGTCGTCCCGGACGATGCAGGTGCGGATTCCGGCCGGTGTCTCGGACGGGCAGCGCATCCGCCTGCGCGGCAAGGGCGCACCCGGTGAGCGCGGCGGCCCGGCCGGTGACCTGTACGTGGTCGTGCACGTCGACACCCACCCGGTCTTCGGCCGCAAGGGCGACAACCTCACGGTCACGGTGCCGGTGACGTATCCGGAGGCGGCGCTGGGCGGCGAGGTGAAGGTGCCCACGCTGGGCGGCCCGTCCGTCACCCTGAAGCTGCCCGCGGGCACGCCGAACGGGCGTACGATGCGGGCCCGCGGCAAGGGAGCGGTCCGCAAGGACGGCAGCCGCGGCGACCTGCTCGTGACGGTGGAGGTCGCGGTTCCGACGTCGTTGAGCGACGGGGCGAAGGAAGCCCTGGAGAGCTACCGCAAGGCGACTGCGGACGACGATCCGCGGGCAGAACTGTTCCAGGCCGCGAAGGGAGCATGAGATGGACGGCCGTCGTCGACAGCCCGGACTGAGCAGGGCGTATCAGCTGACCGATGAGACGCCGGTCTACGTCATCTCGGTGGCCGCCCAGTTGAGCGGCCTGCACCCCCAGACCCTGCGGCAGTACGACCGCCTGGGCCTGGTCTCCCCGGACCGCACCCCGGGACGCGGCCGTCGCTACTCCGCCCGCGACATCGAGCTGCTGCGTACCGTGCAGCAGTTGTCGCAGGAGGAGGGCATCAACCTCGCCGGCATCAAGCGGATCATCGAGCTGGAGAACCAGGTCGCCGCGCTCCAGTCGCGCGTCGCGGAGCTCTCCTCGGCCGTGGAGGGCGCCGCCGTCGCCATGCAGCAGCGTGAGGCGGCGGTGCACGCTTCGTACCGCCGCGACCTCGTCCCCTACCAGGACGTGCAGCAGGCGAGCGCGCTGGTGGTGTGGCGGCCCAAGCGGACGTCCGAGCAGTAGGTTCCGTAACCTGAAACAGGGCCGGGAGGTGACCACCTCCCGGCCCTGTTCGATGTGGGCCGACGGTTTTACCGGGGGAGTTGAGCTGACCATGGCCATGGTGGGGTTGTTCTGGATCGCCGAGGGCGATGTGTACGTGGGGGCGAAACCGGCCGGGCTCGCCGCCGGGGTGCGGCTGTCCCCGGAGGGCGTACTGGCCCTCGGCGACCGGCAGTCCGGCATGTGGCCGTGGGAGGACGTGCGCGCCCTGACGGTCGACGACGTCCCGGTGAAGTCCCTGCGGCGGCATGTGGGCGCGGCGGTCGACCTGGTCCTCACGGTCGGCCTGGGCGGCGGCGACGAGGCCCCCACGATGACGGTGCGCCTGACGGCCCCCGACGGCGACAAGGAACTGACGGCGTACACCGCGGCGGCGATCGGCTACTCCCAGACGGAGTACGACCTCTCCCGCGCGCTCCTGTCCCGCCTCACGGAGGGCGCGGGCTCGCTCCTCACGACGCTGACCGCGATGGCGGACTGGGGCCGTCGCCACGAGGGCGGGTCGCCGCGGGCGGCGGAGCGGGAGGCGTTGTTGCGGGAGTGGGTTGCGGGGAGTGGGGGGTGAGGGTGAGGGGTGAGGGGTGAGGCGTCTGCCCGTGTCCGTGTCCGTGTCCCTGGCCCTGTCCCTGGCCCTGTCCCTGGCCCTGCCCCTATCTCTGGTGATGGTCCAGGATCTTTGACTGCCCTATGAGGTAGCCGAGTTGGGCCCGGCTGTGACTGCCGAGCGTGCTGGCCAGTTTGGCGATGTGGACGCGGGCGGTGCGGATGTTCATGCCGAGCCGGTCGGCGACCTCCGCGTCGGTGAGGCCTTCGACGAGGAGCCCCGCGATGGCGTGCTGGCGGGCGGTGATGCCGTTCTCGGGCGGCTGGGGGGCGGCCTGCGGCCACATGGGGGTCGCCAGCCCCCAGAGCCGCCAGAAGGTCGTGGCGAAGTACTCGACGAGGGCCGGGTGGCGCAGTTCGAGGGCGACGCTGCGGTCCCGGCTCGCGGGGATGAACGCCACGGTCCGGTCGAAGACGAAGAGCCGGTCGGTCACCTCGTGCAGGGTCCGGGCCTCGGCGTCGCCGGTGAGCTGCTCGAAGTAGGCCAGCACGGGCAGGGAATGGCGCGTTGTGTGCTGGTAGAGAGTGCGCATTCGGCACCCTCGGGTGAGAAGGGCCTGGTCCCGTGGGAAGACTTCGGCCAGGGTCTCGGGCGGTCGCGTCCCGCCGGGCTGTACGGCGAGGAATTCCTCCGTGACCCGGCCCATCGCGCGGTCGATGGCCGCGTTGATCGCGTCGAGCCCGTCGAGCACGATGACGGAGCGGTCGCCCGTTCCGGAACAGGCGTCGGCGCCGAACCGCACGTCGAGGACGGCGGGGTCGATGGGGACGGAGGGGCGCAGCCGTTCCGGGTCGTCGGGGTGGGGTTCCAGGATCCCCAGCTCCTCCAGGCAGGGAGCGCCTACGGCCTCACTGCGCAGAATGCGCCCCTCGCGGAGGGAGCGCCGGTAGACGCCCAGCCCCTCCGGGCAGAGTTCGTCGACGGCGTGCGGTAAGTGCTTCGTGGCCATTCGGTCCCCCTCCTGCCTGGTTGAAGCGCCGCGATTCTATGCAGGCGAGGAGTGGGCCGGTCCGGATGCCGTAGTTCAAGTGTCTACTTATGGACGGCCCCGCGAACGTGTCTTATTTCCGTCCGCTTCCCATGCCCGTCATGTCGTTCTTCCCTGTTCGAGAATTCCCGACTGGGCGATGAGATAGCCCAGTTGGGCCCGGCTGCCGCTGCCGAGGGCGGCGGCTATCTTGGCGATGTGGGCGCGGCAGGTACGGACGTTCATGCCGAGGCGGCGGGCGATTGCCTCGTCCACGTGGCCGTCGACGAGGAGTTTGGCGATGGAACGCTGGACGCCGGTGATGCCGTCCGTGGACGGTGCGTAGGGGGCCTCGTCGAGCAGCGGTGACGCTCGTTGCCACAGCTGCTCGAAGACGTTGGCCAGATACTGGACGAGGCCTGGATGGCGGAGTTCCAGGGCCGTTTGGCGGTCCTCGCGGGCCGGTATGAAGGCGACGGTCCGATCGAAGATCATGAGTCGTTCGATGAGTTCTTCGAGTGTGCGGACCTCCACCTTGCCCTGCCGCATGTGCTCGGCGTAGGCGATGGTGGTCTGGCTGTGGCGTGCGGTGTGCTGGTACAGCGTTCGCATCCTGATGCCTCGGTCGAGGATGCTCTGACTCTGCTTCACCGCTTCGGTGACGATGGCTTCGCTGCGCCCGCCGCCGGGTTGGACGGTGATGACCTCCGACTGGCATTCGGCTATGGCGACTTGAATGGCCGCGTTGATGCGGCTTCCGCCTTCGAGAACGGTGATCGAATGGGCGGCAGGACGGTCCTGGGCGGTGATGGCCATAAATGGCTCGAACGTGTCGGCGAGTTCGTTGGCCAGCGTCCTCCGCTCCTGGATCTCGCGCTCAATGGGGCGGACACGTTGGGCGAGTGCCGAAGTGGGCGGAACAGGGCGGAGCCAGTCGGCGTCATCCGGATCGGGGACCAGGAGCGCGAAATCCATAAGGCAGGGAGCGGCTTCCGCTTCCGTGCGCCGGATGCGTCCGGTACGCAACGCGTTGCCGTAGAGCCGCTTACCTTCATCGCATAGTTCAGCCATGGCATGTGGATGTGCCCTAATTGAGCTGTTTATTGGCATAACTCCACCCCCCAGGGTCTTGAACGTGCAGGAACATGATGCATCGGTCCTGTGGTGTTCGCATGGCTGAATGAGCCATCGTCTTGGAAGGCCGGGGGAGAGTCGCGATGGAAGTGAGGACGAAGCCCGCTATGCGCCAGGGAAAGCTTCGCTCGGTACTTGTCTGTGCCTTCTCCGTTGGGTTGGCTGTCAGCGCCTTCAGCGCTCTGAGCGCGCACCCGGACGACGATGCCGCCGCACGAACCGCGTCGGCCGCGTCCGCGGCGCCGTCGGATGTCATCTGGGACGCCGTTCCGCAGGGTGACGTGATCTGGGCGTCGGCTGCGAAGGGGGATGTCATTTGGGGGACCGCTCCGAAGGGGGGCGCCGTCTCATGAGTACCCCTCCCGACGACCGCACCTTCCGCCGAGAAATGGCCACCGCCTACCGCTCCGGTTGGCACTTCATCGATCTTGTGACCGCGATCCCCCACCGCGGCGACTCGTTGATGGTGACCCTGCTCGGTGAGCCCATCGTCGTCACCCGTGACGACGAGGAGGAGATCAGGGCCTACCGGTGTCTGCGCCGGCCCCGCGGAGCGCCGCAGCCCGTGCGCTGCGCCGTCCGGTACGGGATGGTCTTCGTCAACCTCGACCGCCGTGACCACCAGGTGGTCGGCGGGCAGGACCAGCACGACCAGGGCGCCGCGAGCGCCTCGGACAACGTCACAGCCACCCCCCGCAGTGCCTGACGCGATTCCCCCGTCGTTGTAAATCGCGCAGGCGCTTCCCCCAGCAGCGGCGCCACCGTGGACCTGAACACGGTGGCGCCGCTGTGGTGTGCGCGGGTGCTTTTCCGTTACGCCTTGCCCAGCGCGCGGGTCAGCGTGATCTCGATCAGGACCCGGTCCGGGTTCGGCGACGGCCTGCGCCCGTACCGCTCCTCGTAGCGGATCTCCGCCTCCGCGATCTCCCGCGGCGCCGTCCTGATCTCCGCCCGGCCCTCAAGCGTGGCCCACCGCCGCCCCGCGAACTGGCACACGGCCACCCGCGCGCCGGGCCCGTCCACGCCCGTCGCCGCGAGGATGTGCACGACCTTCCGGCTCGTCTTGCGGGCGAGGACCCGCGCGACCCCGGCGGCCGGGTCGTACGTGACGCCGACCGGCACCACGTGCGGCGTGCCGTCCGGGCGCAGGGTCGTCAACGTGCACAGGTGCCGTTCGCGCCAGAAGCTGAGGTAGTGCTCGGGCGGGTCGCACGGATCGATCCGGGCGGCGGGCGGGGTCGGCGGGTTCGGGGTCATGGTTACGGAACATAGCCGCCCGGACTTCCCGCTTCGTCCTTGAGTGGAATAGACTCAACTTTGTGTACGTTGACCAAGTCAGTGTTACGCGTACGGCTCAACAGGAACCCGTAGGGCCGTAGGACGACGTGGTGGGACCCGTAAGGAGGAGAGGCGCACGTGGACGCCGAGCTGACCAACAGGAGCCGGGACGCGATCAACGCGGCCACCAGCCGCGCGGTGCAGGACGGTCACCCTGACCTGACCCCTGCGCATCTGCTGCTCGCGCTGCTGGAGGGCGAGGACAACGAGAACATCGTCGACCTGCTCGCCGCGGTCGAGGCCGACCAGGCCGCCGTCCGCGCCGACACCGAGCGGGTGCTCGCCGCGCTGCCCAGCGTGACGGGGTCCACCGTCTCGCCGCCGCAGCCCGACCGCGAGATGCTGGCCGTCGTCGCGGACGCGGCCAAGCGCGCGAAGGAGCTCGGCGACGACTACCTGTCCACCGAGCACCTGCTCATCGGCATCGCCGCCGAGGGCGGCAAGGCCGGGGACGTACTCAACCGGCACGGAGCCGGCAGCAAGAAGCTGCTGGCCGCATTCGAGAAGACCAGGGGAGGGCGCCGGGTGACCACACCCGACCCCGAGGGCCAGTACAAGGCCCTGGAGAAGTTCGGCACCGATTTCACCGCCGCCGCCCGCGAGGGCAGGCTCGACCCGGTCATCGGGCGGGACCAGGAGATCCGGCGCGTGGTCCAGGTCCTTTCACGGCGTACGAAGAACAATCCCGTCCTCATCGGCGAACCCGGCGTCGGCAAGACCGCCGTCGTCGAAGGGCTCGCCCAGCGCATCGTGAAGGGGGACGTCCCGGAGTCGCTGAAGAACAAGCGGCTCGTCTCCCTCGACCTGGGCGCCATGGTCGCGGGCGCGAAGTACCGCGGCGAGTTCGAGGAGCGCCTCAAGACCGTCCTCTCCGAGATCAAGGAGAGCGACGGGCAGATCATCACGTTCATCGACGAGCTGCACACCGTCGTGGGCGCCGGGGCCGGCGGCGATTCCGCCATGGACGCCGGGAACATGCTCAAGCCCATGCTCGCCCGCGGTGAGCTGCGGATGGTCGGCGCGACCACCCTCGACGAGTACCGCGAGCGGATCGAGAAGGACCCCGCCCTTGAGCGGCGCTTCCAGCAGGTCCTCGTCGCCGAGCCGAGCGTCGAGGACTCCATCGCGATCCTGCGCGGGCTCAAGGGGCGGTACGAGGCGCACCACAAGGTCCAGATCGCCGACAGCGCGCTCGTCGCCGCCGCCACCCTCTCCGACCGGTACATCACCTCGCGCTTCCTGCCCGACAAGGCCATCGACCTCGTCGACGAGGCCGCGTCCCGGCTGCGCATGGAGATCGACTCCTCGCCCGTCGAGATCGACGAGCTCCAGCGCGCCGTCGACCGCCTGAAGATGGAGGAGCTGGCGCTCAGCAAGGAGACGGACCCGGCGAGCAAGCAGCGCCTGGAGAAGCTGCGGCGCGATCTCGCCGACAAGGAGGAGGAGCTGCGCGGCCTCACCGCACGCTGGGAGAAGGAGAAGCAGTCCCTCAACCGCGTCGGTGAGCTGAAGGAGAAGCTCGACGAGCTGCGCGGCCAGGCCGAACGTGCCCAGCGGGACGGCGACTTCGACACCGCGTCCAAGCTGCTCTACGGCGAGATCCCGGCCCTGGAGCACGACCTCGAAGTCGCATCCGAGGCCGAGGAGGAGGCCGTCCAGGCCAAGGACCTCATGGTCAAGGAGGAGGTCGGCCCGGACGACATCGCCGACGTCGTCGGCTCCTGGACCGGCATCCCCGCGGGCCGCCTCCTGGAGGGCGAGACACAGAAGCTGCTGCGCATGGAGGACGAGCTCGGCCGCCGCCTCATCGGCCAGACCGAGGCCGTGCGCGCCGTCTCGGACGCGGTGCGGCGCACCCGCGCGGGGATCGCCGACCCCGACCGGCCCACCGGTTCGTTCCTCTTCCTCGGCCCGACCGGCGTCGGCAAGACCGAACTGGCCAAGGCCCTCGCGGACTTCCTCTTCGACGACGAGCGGGCCATGGTCCGCATCGACATGAGCGAGTACGGCGAGAAGCACAGCGTCGCCCGTCTGGTGGGCGCGCCCCCCGGCTACGTCGGGTACGAGGAGGGCGGCCAGCTCACCGAGGCGGTCCGGCGGCGTCCGTACAGCGTCGTGCTGCTCGACGAGGTCGAGAAGGCGCACCCGGAGGTCTTCGACGTGCTGCTCCAGGTGCTCGACGACGGGCGGCTCACCGACGGGCAGGGCCGGACGGTGGACTTCCGCAACACCATCCTGGTCCTCACGTCCAACCTCGGAAGCCAGTACCTGGTCGAGCCGCTCACCAGCGAGGAGGAGAAGAAGCAGCAGGTCCTCGAGGTGGTGCGGGCGTCCTTCAAGCCCGAGTTCCTCAACCGGCTCGACGACCTCGTGGTCTTCTCCGCGCTCACCAAGGACGAGCTGGCGCACATCGCCGAGCTGCAGATCGGCCGCCTCGCCAAGCGGCTCGCCGAGCGGCGGCTCACGCTGGACGTCACGCCCGAGGCGCTGGCCTGGCTCGCGGACGAGGGCAACGATCCGGCGTACGGGGCGCGGCCGCTGCGGCGCCTCATCCAGACGTCGATCGGCGACAGGCTCGCGAAGGAGATCCTCGCGGGTGAGGTGAAGGACGGTGACGTGGTCCGCGTGGACCGCGTCGAGGACGGCCTGATCGTGGGTCCCGCGACGGGTTCGCCCACGGGCAAGTCGCTGTAACGGCATCGCGTCTGCGGGCAGTGGTCCGTCCTCGCGCGGTTCCCCGCACCCCGTCAGGGGCGCGGGGAACCGCGCGAGGGGCCACGGCTTGTCCGCAGACGGCGAACGGCGGAAACCGGGCAGACGCGGTGCCGGGGTTGCGACCGGGACCCCCTTCTGGGAGAGGATGGCGGAATCCGTACGAAGGGACCACGCACGTGAGCATCGACCCGTCCTCCATTCCGAATTTCGGGGGCCAGCCCGATCCGCAGCAGGGCGCAGGACCGGCGGGCCCCGTTGTCCCCGACCAGGACCTCGTCAAGCAGCTGCTCGACCAGATGGAGCTCAAGCACGTCGTCGACGACGAGGGTGACCTCGCGGCGCCGTGGGAGGAGTTCCGTACGTACTTCATGTTCCGCGGCGAGGACGACCAGCAGGTCTTCTCGGTGCGGACGTTCTACGACCGGCCGCACACGATCGAGGCCAAGCAGCAGCTCCTGGAGTCGATCGACGACTGGAACCGCCGCACGCTGTGGCCGAAGGTCTACAGCCACACGCACGACGACGGCACGGTCCGCCTCATCGGCGAGGCCCAGATGCTGATCGGCACCGGTGTCTCCCTGGAGCACTTCGTGTCGTCGACGGTCAGCTGGGTGCGCGCCGCGATCGAGTTCGACCGCTGGCTCGTGGAGCAGCTGGGCCTGGAGGCCGAGGTCGACGCCGCCGAGGGCGAGACCGGGGAGAAGCCCGGCGACGACGAGGCCTGAGGGCCCGTACGCACGTGAGAGCCCGGCGGCGGTGGCACATGCCACCCCCGCCGGGCTCTCGGCGTGCCGGGCGGGTCAGCCCGCCAGCGACTTGAGGCGGGTCACCGCCTCCTCCAGGACGGACGTCCGCTTGCAGAAGGCGAAGCGCACGAAGGGCGCACCCGCGTCCCGGTGGTCGTAGAAAACCGCGTTCGGGATGGCGACGACGCCGGCCCGCTCCGGCAGCGCGCGGCAGAAGGCGAAGCCGTCCGCTTCGCCCAGCGGCGTGATGTCGGTCGTGATGAAGTACGTGCCCGCCGGACGGTAGACGTCGAAGCCCGCCGCCGTCAGGCCCGCGCCGAGCAGGTCCCGCTTGGCCCGCATGTCGGCGCGGACGCCGTCGAAGTAGGAGGCGGGCAGGGCCAGCGCCTCGGCGATCGCGTACTGGAAGGGTCCTGAGGCGACGTAGGTGAGGAACTGCTTCGCCGAACGGACGGCGGTGACCAGCTCCGGGGATGCCGTCACCCAGCCCACCTTCCAGCCGGTGAACGAGAACGTCTTGCCCGCCGAGCCGATGGAGACCGTGCGCTCGCGCATGCCGGGGAAGGTGGCGAGCGGCAGGTGCTCGGCGTCGTCGAAGACCAGGTGCTCGTACACCTCGTCGGTGACGACCAGGAGGTCGCGCTCGACCGCGAGCCGCGCGATCTCCGTGAGCTCAGCGCGGGTGAGGACGGTGCCGGTGGGGTTGTGCGGGGTGTTGAGGAGGATCAGCCGGGTGCGGTCGGTGACCGCGTCCCGCAGTTCGTCGAGGTCGAGGACGAAGCGTCCGTCGCGGGGGCGCAGCGTGACGGGGACGCGGGTGCCGCCCGCGAGCGCGATCGAGGCGGCGTACGAGTCGTAGTAGGGCTCGAGCGCGATGACCTCGTCGCCCGGCTCGACGAGGGCGAGCAGCGACGCCGCGATCGCCTCGGTCGCGCCCGCCGTCACGAGGACCTCGCGGTCGGGGTCGTACGAGAGGGCGTACCGGGTGCGCTGGTGCTCGGCGATCGCCGTGCGCAGCTCCGGGACGCCGGGGCCCGGCGGGTACTGGTTGCCGCGGCCGTCGCGCAGCGCCCGCACCGCGGCTTCCCGTACCGACTCGGGGCCGTCCGTGTCGGGGAAACCCTGACCCAGGTTGATCGCGCCCGTCGTCGCCGCGAGTGCGGACATCTCCGCGAAGATGGTCGTGCCGAACTCGGTGAGACGGCGGTTGAGCAGGGGGCGCTCGCGCCCGGAGGGGGACGTCATGGCCGCCATCCTGCGCCGAACCTCTGGAGTTCCTCAACTCTGCTTTGCGTCGGCTTCGGCAGGGGCATCCCCCTGTCACGCGAGAAGCACGGCCCACGGGGGACCTGCTTCGGCAGAACTGAAGGAGTGTGAGGGCCGTGATCGTGGCTTTCGTCTTCGTGGCGGTGTTCGTCTTCGCGGTGGTCGCGGCCGTCAACTACGGGGGGAACAGCAAGCGCCGCAAGCGCGCCGGGTGGGGCTCGGGAACCGCGTCGAGCTCGGCGGGCGGCGGCTGGTGGGCCGGGGGCGGTGACGGCGGCGGCGGGCACCACGGCGGCGGCCATCACGGTGGCGGGCACTCCTGCGGTGGTGGGTCGTCCTGCGGGGGCGGTGGGTCCTCGTGCGGGGGTGGTTCCTCGTGCGGAGGTGGCGGGGGCGGATGCGGCGGAGGCAGCTGACACGGGGCAGCTGGTCCACCGATTCCATGGAGGCGCCCGGCGGGGGCGGACAGTTCCCGCCGGGCGCCTCGCCATGGGTGGTGGCGTACGACGGGGGGCGTGCTCACGGGCCGCGGTGTGACCGGCGTACTGAACAGTTGAACTGTGCAGCCCTCATGGGGATGGAAACCCTACGAAGTTGGGTAAAAACGCAGTGGCAGCATCGCCGACCATGATTCCCTCTCACACGTCAGCACCGCCCAAGGATGTACGTCTCAGGTTTCGCAGAAAGCATTCTGGATACCCGTCAGATGACGTCTTCGTGGGCACGAGCCGGCATTCCGACCTCCCGGTGGCCGCACCGGGGCGCCGGCCCCACCTCCATTGAGTGTTAGCGGAGCCGACCCATGCTCACGACCCTGAACACCGCGTACACCGACACGCGCGCCGCGGACCTCGCCTGGACCCTGGGGCGCGAGCCGCTGCCCGCGCTCGCCACCCTCGAAGTCGAACTCGCGGACGCCAGAATGCAGTTGAGGCTGCTCGGCGCCTCGCACCAAGTGCTCCTCGAGGAAGATCAAGGCGGCTGTTCAGAGACCGTCGCCTGCATTCCCGGCAGCAGCACACCGCTGCCGCTGGGCGTCTCCAAGCGCGTCGGCGAATGGGAGTACGAATTCGCGGCGCGGGTGGAGGCGTTGTCGCCCGGCCAGTTCGCGGGCCGCGCACAGGAATTGCTCGCCCTGGTCGCCGAACACCCGCACGGACTCGCGGGGGTGTTCCCCGGCAGCCCGCACGCCTTCACCGCGATGCTGGCGCAGCGCCACGAAGGGGCCCTGATGTGGCGTACGTGGCACGCGTACCCGCAGGAGGGCCAGTTGGTGGCGACACGGACCCGCGTGGGCGTACGCATGCCGGTGCCCGTCGCACTGTGACGCGGGGAATCCCGTAAGCGGGGAATCCCGTAAGCGGGGAATCCCGTAATGCGGGCCGGCCGCCAGGCATGAAAGCAGAGTTACACCCATGTGGGGGACTCGGTGTGAGCATCCTGTGACGTAGCGTTCCAGGCGTGCTCGAGTCCTCGGTGCGGTTGCCGGTCTCACCCCAGACAGGACGGTTTCTCGTTCTCACGGGCGTGTTCATCTGCGCTGCCTGCGGTCTCGTCTATGAACTCGAACTCGTCGCCCTCGCCTCGTACTTGATCGGCGACTCCGTCACCCAGGCCTCCGTCGTGCTCTCCGTGATGGTCTTCGCCATGGGCATCGGCTCGCTGCTCGCGAAACGGCTGCGGCGCCGCGCCTCCGTCTGGTTCGGCCTCGTCGAGTCGGCGCTCGCGCTGGTCGGCGGGTGCAGCGCCATGGCGTTGTACGCGGCGTTCGCGTGGACCGGGGACCGGGGCGAGGTGTGGGCCGGCGGATCGCGGTTCCTGCTCGTCGCGTTCTCCCTCGCCATCGGCGTACTCATCGGCGCCGAGGTGCCGCTCCTGATGGTGCTCATCCAGCGCATCCGCCGCCAGGACGCAAGCGGCGCCGTCGCCGACCTGTTCGCCGCCGACTACGTGGGCGCCCTGGTGGGCGGGCTCGCCTTTCCCTTCCTGCTCCTGCCGCTGTTCGGGCAGCTGACGGGCGCCCTCTTCACCGGAGCGGTCAACGCCGTCGCGGGCGGCGCGCTCGTCTTCGGCCTGTTCCGGCGGGACCTCAGCGTGCGCGGCCGCTGGGCGCTGCTCACCACCAACGTCCTCGTCCTCTCCCTGCTCGCCTCCGCCGCCGTCCTCGTCGACGACTTCGAGCGGGCCGCCCGGCGCGCCGTGTACGGCGGGGACGTACGGGTCGCCGTGCAGACCGACGTCCAGGAAGTCGTCCTCACCGGCGGCCGACGGCGCTCCCTCGACCTCTTCCTCGACGGACGGCTGCGCATCAGCGGACGTGACGAGGAGCGCTACCACCGGGGCCTCGTGGCGCCCGCGATGCGCGGACCGCACGCGCGCGTCCTGGTCCTCGGCGGCGGCGACGGCCTCGCGGCGCGCGAGATCCTGCGCCACCGCGGCGTGCGCCGCGTCGACGTCGTCGAACTCGACGCGGGCGTCGTCGACCTCGCGCGGCACGACCCGGCCCTCAGCGAGCTCAACGGCCACGCCTACCGCGACCCGCGGGTCCACGTGGTGAACGCCGACGCGTTCCGCTGGCTGCGCTGCGCGCGCGGGGAGTACGACGTGGTGATCTCCGACCTGCCGGACCCGGGCATCACCGCGAGCACGAAGCTGTACTCCCAGGAGTTCTACGGCCTCGCCACCCGGGTCCTCGCCGGCACCGGCAGGATCGCCGTGCACGCGGGCCCGCTGTCGGCCCGCTCGCGCGCGTTCTGGACGGTGGAGGCGACGCTGCGCGCGGCCGGGCTGCGGACCGTGCCGTACCGGGTGGGCGGGCGGCAGTCCGGCTTCGCCGCCGGGCCCGACCGCACGGCGGAGGGCGCCCGCGCGCCGCGCGACTGGGGCTTCGTGCTCGCCGCGCGGACGCGGCCCGCGCTGCCGCGCCCGGCCGGATCCGGCGCCGCACGGGCCGGGGCGTGGACGGCCGAGCCGCCGAGACGGCCGGGGCTCGCCCCGTCCACCCTCGTGCACCCGCGTTACGCGAACTGACGTACAACCCTTTACGAACTGTCGTACAACTGGTCACCTCCTGGGTAGGCTCGACTGCCATGGAGCATGAGGTGTTCGTTCCGGTTTCGGCAGAGCGGCTCCGGCAGGTCCTCGCGGACCCCGAACGGGTCGCAGGGGCGGTCCCCGGGCTTCAGCGCGACGCGCAGGAGGGAGCGGATCCGCTCTCCGGGCGTCTCAAGGTGCGCGTCGGCGGGTCCGGCGGGCACACCATCACGTACCGCGGCTCGGCGCGGACCGACGCGCGCGGCGACGGTTCGTACGCGATCGCGGCGGAGGGCGCGGAGGTGCGCGGGTCCGGCACCGTGAAGTTCTCGCTGACCGTGCGGTTCCTGCCGGCCGCCGGGGGGACGACCCTCGTGTTCGGCGGCAGCGCGACCGCCGACGGGCGGATCGCCGAAGGTTCTCCACAGGCTGTGGAATCCGCGGTGCACCGGCTGCTCGAACGGTTCGCCCAGGGCCTCGCGGAGGCGGCGCCGCCCACCACGGCGCCCGGCCCCGATGACGCCCCCGGCACCCACACGGTCACCGTGTTCGAGGCCGTCGAGACGGTGGAGGCGGACGCCGACGAGGCCGGTGTCCTCGACGAACTCGCGGAGCTGGACGAGACCGACGACCTCGGTGACATCGGGGATCTCGACGATCTCGACGCCCTGGAGGCCGACGCCGAAGTGGCGGACGACGTCGCGAACATCGACGTACCGCCCGCCGAAGCCGCGCACGCGCGCCGCACCATGATCGGCCGCAGCGCCGAGGAGGTCGACCACGCCCCGCCCCGCGGCCGGTACGCGCCCGCGCCCGCCCCCGAGTCCCTCGCCACCAGCGCCACGCTCCGCTGGGCCGCGCCCGCCGCGGCCCTCGCGCTCGCCTCGGCCATCGTCGTCGGCAGGGCGCTGCGCCGCCGCCGCTGACGCAAGGGCGCCGCGCCGCCGCCGACCCAGGGACTGCCCGACCCTGCTCCGCCGGACAGGCCCCGGCACGCCGTAGGGTCGGCCCCGTGAGTACCGAAGACGTGACCCTGACCGCGGGCGACGCGGAACTGACCGTGCAGCCGGGCAACGGCTGCCGCATCGCGAGCCTGCGCATCGGCGGCGTGGAGCTGCTGAGGCAAGGCGGGAAGTATGGCTCCTTCCCGATGGTGCCGTGGTGCGGCCGGATCGAGAACGGCCGGTTCCGCGACGGCGCGACGGTCCATCAGATGCCGGTCAACTCCCCGCCGCACGCCATCCACGGCTTCGGCCGCGACGCCGAGTGGCGCACGGCCCGCAGCGGCGCGGGCGAGGCGGTCTTCACGTACGACCTGACCGACCCCTGGCCCTACCCGGGCCGCGTCACCCAGATCGTGGAACTCACCGAGGACGCGCTGACGCTGCGCCTCGGCATCGAGACGCACGGCGGCTCCTTCCCCGCGCAGGCCGGCTGGCACCCGTGGTTCAACAGGAACCTCGGCGGCCAAGACGTCCGTGTCGACTTCACGGCCGCCTGGCAGGAGGAGCGCGGCGAGGACCACCTGCCCACCGGCCGCCGCATCGAGCCGGAGCCGGGCCCCTGGGACGACTGCTTCGGCATGCCCGACGGCGTCGACGTGACGCTCACCTGGCCCGAGCAGCTCGAAGTCAACGTCAGCAGCCGCGAGCAGTGGGTCGTCGTCTACGACGAGCAGGAGGCCGCGGTGTGCGTGGAGCCGCAGACAGGGCCGCCCAACGGACTCAACACCGACCCGCGCCTGGTGACCCCCATCGAGCCGCTCGAGACGGCGACGACCTGGGCCTGGCGTCGGCTTTAAGCTCTTACGCATGACTGACGACGTACGCGGCGAGCTGCTGCAGCAGATCAAGGACAAGGCCGTCGTGCACGGCAAGGTGACGCTCTCCTCCGGCCTGGAGGCCGACTACTACATCGACCTCCGCCGGATCACCCTCGACGGCGAGGCCGCCCCGCTGGTCGGCCAGGTCCTGCTCGACCTCACCAAGGACCTCGACTTCGACGCCGTGGGCGGTCTGACCATGGGCGCCGACCCCGTCGCGGGCGCGATGCTGCACGCGTCCGCCGCGCGCGGCAAGCGCCTGGACGCCTTCGTCGTCCGCAAGGCCGCCAAGGCGCACGGCATGCAGCGCCGCGTCGAGGGCCCGGACATCAAGGGCCGCCGCGTCCTGGTCGTCGAGGACACCTCCACCACGGGCGGCTCGCCGCTGACCGCCGTCGAGGCGGTCCGCGAGGCGGGCGCCGAGGTCGTGGGCGTCGCCACCATCGTGGACCGCGCGACCGGCGCCGGCGAGAAGATCACCGAGGGCGCGGGCGTGCCGTACCTCTTCGCGTACTCGAAGGACGACCTCGGCCTGGCCGACTGACACCGGCCCCGGCAGGGGCCTCGCCGGGCCGGAGCCGCCCCGCGAGTCTGGAAAGATGGGGGCGACGATGACGTCGCCCCCATAGGTCAGGGCCAAGCACATACCCCGCACATCACAAGGAGCGGACACATGCCCATCGCAACCCCCGAGGTCTACGCCGAGATGCTCGACCGGGCGAAGGCAGGCAAGTTCGCCTATCCGGCGATCAACGTGACCTCCTCGCAGACCCTGCACGCGGCCCTGCGCGGCTTCGCGGAGGCGGAGAGCGACGGCATCATCCAGATCTCCACCGGTGGTGCGGAGTTCCTGGGTGGCCAGTACAACAAGGACATGGTGACGGGCGCCGTCGCCCTCGCCGAGTTCGCGCACATCGTCGCCGCGAAGTACGACATCACCGTCGCGCTGCACACCGACCACTGCCCCAAGGACAAGCTGGACGGATACGTCCGCCCGCTGCTCGACGTCTCCGCCGAGCGCGTCAAGGCCGGCCGGAACCCGCTCTTCCAGTCGCACATGTGGGACGGCTCCGCCGAGACCCTCGCCGACAACCTGGCCATCGGCCAGGAGCTGCTGGCCAAGGCCGCCGCCGCGAAGATCATCCTTGAGGTGGAGATCACCCCGACCGGCGGTGAGGAGGACGGCGTCACGCACGAGATCAACGACGAGCTGTACACGACCGTCGACGACGCGCTGCGCACCGCCGAGGCCCTGGGCCTGGGCGAGAAGGGCCGCTACCTCCTCGCCGCGTCCTTCGGCAACGTCCACGGCGTCTACAAGCCGGGCAACGTCGTCCTGCGCCCCGAGCTCCTCAAGGACCTCCAGGAGGGCGTCGGCGCCAAGTACGGCAAGCAGTCCCCCTTCGACTTCGTGTTCCACGGCGGCTCCGGCTCCACCGCCGAGGAGATCTCCACCGCCCTGGAGAACGGCGTCGTGAAGATGAACCTCGACACCGACACCCAGTACGCCTTCACGCGCCCCGTCGCGGACCACATGTTCAAGAACTACGACGGCGTCCTGAAGGTCGACGGCGAGGTCGGCTCGAAGAAGACGTACGACCCGCGCACCTGGGGCAAGTCCGCCGAGGCGGGCATGGCCAAGCGCGTCACCGAGGCCTGCGCGAACCTGCGCTCCACGGGCACGAAGCTGAAGTAGCGCCCCCGGCGTCACGTACGGGCCCGGCACCCCTTCGCTTCGCGGGGAGCCGGGCCCGTATGCGTGTCCCGTCCGCGCATGGCGCAGACTTGGGCCCATGGCCATTCACAAGGATCTGCTCGGGGGACCGCCCCCGACCCACCTGCCCGACGACCCCGAGCCCCGCGAGCTGCTCGCGAACGGCACGGCGCCCGCCGACGTCGCCGCGAAGTACCCCACGTCCTCGCTCGCCTGGGCGCAGCTGGCCGACGAGGCGTACGAGCGGGGCAGCGTCGTCGAGTCGTACGCGTACGCCCGCACCGGCTACCACCGCGGCCTCGACGCCCTGCGCCGCAGCGGCTGGAAGGGCCATGGGCCCGTACCGTGGGAGCACGAGCCCAACAGGGGCTTCCTGCGGGCGCTGCACGGTCTCGCGCGCGCCGCGCAGGCGATCGGTGAGCAGGACGAGTACGAGCGCTGCGCGGGCTTCTTGCGGGACTCTTCGGAGACGGCTGCGACTACGCTCGGCTGACGTAGCCGGGGCCCGGGGTGCTGTCACCCCCGGGCCCCTGCCGCGAGGGCTTCGCCCCCGGACCCCCTTGTCGGCCTGAACGGCCTCGTCCGCAAACGCCTGACGGGCTGTTACTAGCGCAAGCTACCCAGAAGGCCGGCCTCGTACGGCGCTGCCTCGGCGAGGCGGCCCGTCAGCGCCTTGTTCGCCCACTCCGGGTCGGCGATCAGGCTGCGGCCCACCGCGATGACGTCGAACTCGTCGCGCTCCATGCGGTCCAGGAGCAGGTCGATGCCGGTGGACGTGGCCTCCGCGGCGAAGCCCTGGGGGCCCACGAACTCCTTGTCGAGGCCGACCGAGCCGACCGACAGCGTGGCCTTGCCGGTGAGCTTCTTGACCCAGCCTGCGAGGTTGAGGTCGGCCCCCTCGAACTCGGGGAGCCAGTAGCGGCGCGTGGAGGCGTGGAAGGCGTCGACGCCCGCGGCGGCCAACGGGGTGAGCAGGGCCTCGAGTTCGCCCGGCTCCGTGGCCAGCTTCGCGTCGAACGCGTGCGCCTTCCACTGGGAGAGCCGGAAGATCACGGGGAACGTCGGCGAGACCGCCGCGCGGACCGCCTCGACGATCTCCGCGGCGAAACGGGCGCGGGAGGCGAGGTTGCCGCCGTAGCCGTCGGTGCGGCGGTTGGTGACGCCCCAGAGGAACTGGTCGATCAAGTAGCCGTGCGCGCCGTGCAGTTCGACGCCGTCGAAGCCGATCCGCTCGGCGGCTGCGGCGCTGTCGGCGAAGGCCTCGATGACCGCGTCGATGTCGGCGCCGGTCATCGCGTGGCCCTTGGGGGCGCCGTCGAGGCCGAGGCCGGAGGGGCCCGCCGGGGGAGCGGCGGGTACCGGACCCTGGCCCTCGTCGCGGGTGGCGCCGACGTGCCAGAGCTGCGGGACGATCTTCCCGCCCGCCGCGTGCACGGCCTCGGTGACCCGCTGCCAGCCCGCGAGCGCCGCGTCGCCGTAGAAGTGCGGGACGCGGTGGCTGCTGCCCGCCGACGCGTGGTCGACGTACGTGCCCTCGGTGACGATCAGGCCGACGCCGCCCGCGGCGCGGCGCGCGTAGTACTCCGCCACATCCGCGCCGGGCACGCCGTCCGGGGAGAACTCGCGGGTCATGGGTGCCATGGCGATGCGGTTGCGGACGCTGAGGCCGTTGATGTCGAAGGGGCGGCCGAGGATTCGCGCGGCTCGTGCGGTGGTGGTTTCCGTGGCTTCCATGCGGGCTCCTGGAGTTTCTGCAGAGTTTCCGGCGCGAACAGAGGCATACGCGTCTAACAGCACTGTAAGCCTTTCACTGATGTCGCAGTCAGGCCGGGTACCGTGGAGCGCATGAACTGGCCCGCGACCGAGCGCCTCCGTCTGACCCCCGCGCCCGGCGGCCTCGCCCTCGTCCAGGACCTCCTGAACACCGCGCCCGCCGGCCACCTCGACTCCGTCGACCCGCTCGCCGACGGGGCGCTCGACCGCGCCCAGGACTGGGCCGACCTGGCCGTACGGTCCTGGGCCCGTGAGACGGGCCGGGGCGCCGTGCGGCTGACCCTGGCCGCGGGCGACCTGCCGCAGCTGCGGTGCCTGCGGGAGCAGCTCGGCCGGGCGCTGGCCGCGGACTGCGGGGACGGGGGCTCGGTGCGCTTCACGTCGGCTCCGGTCGTGGTCGAACTCTCCGGGGACGGCGCCCTGTCCGTCCAGCCGGAGGGTGCGGGCGCGCGCTGGCTGGCCTCCGCCGTCCTCGCCGAGGGGCTGCTCGCCCAGGCCACGGGCGTCTGGCGGCGGCTGAAGATCTGCCGCAACGAATTCTGCGCCGCCGCGTTCTACGACCGCTCCCGCAACAACAGCGGGGTCTGGCACTCGGTGCGGGGCTGCGGGAACGCGGCGCATCTGCGGGCCTGCCGGGAGCGCCGTCGCGCGCAGGGCTGAGGGGCGGCGTCGTCCGGGGTGCCGTCACCGGGCGCCCGGGGCGACAGCTGCGTAGCTCGTTCGCTGCTGTGTGGCGCGTACGGGCCTTGCCGATTGCGGGAAAGTTGCGGAGGATTCCGGTGGGGACCGGGGCCCCCGTGCCGGTAACGGCAGGGGCGGACCGCTACCCGGAGTACGTATCGAGGAGACAGCGATGTCCCCAGAGACGCATGAGGCATCCCCCGAGGAGCGCGCGGCGTCCACCGAGGTGTCGGAGCCGTCCGAGGTGTCCGGGGCCGAGAGCCCGAACCTGGACTTCGCGGGCACCACGCCGTACGAGGACTACGTCCAGGCGGACGTCCTCACCCACCTGCAGCACCTGCGCTCGGACGACCCCGGCGAGATGGTCTTCCTGGTCACCACGCAGGTCATGGAGCTGTGGTTCACGGTGATCGTCCACGAGTGGGAGACCGCGGCGCACGCCCTGCGGCGCGACGACATCCCCACCGCGCAGAACGCGCTCAAGCGCAGCCTGCGCGAGCTGGAGGCCCTGAACGCCTCCTGGCAGCCGCTCGCCCAGCTCACCCCCGCCCAGTTCAACTCCTACCGCGGCTCGCTCGGCGAGGGCTCCGGCTTCCAGTCCGCGATGTACCGCCGCATGGAGTTCCTGCTGGGCGACAAGTCGGCGTCCATGCTCGTCCCGCACCGGGGCTCGCCGCGCGTCCACGCGGAGCTGGAGAAGGCGCTGCAGGAGCCGAGCCTGTACGACGAGGTGCTCAGCCTCCTCGCCCGGCGCGGGTACGCGATCCCGGACGCCGTGCTCCAGCGCGACCTCGCCAAGAAGTACGAGCCGTCGCCCGAGGTCGAGGCCGTCTGGGCCGAGCTCTACTCCGGCGACGAGAGCGGTGATCTCGCCCGGCTCGGCGAGACCCTGACGGACGTCGCCGAGCTGGTCTGGCGGTGGCGCAACGACCACCTGGTCGCCACCCGCCGCGCGATGGGTTCCAAGACGGGCACGGGTGGCTCCGCCGGTGTGGCGTGGCTGGAGAAGCGGGCGCAGAAAAACGTTTTCCCCGAGCTGTGGACTGCGAGGAGCCATGTCTGAGGACCGGGTGTCTGAGGGGCGAATGTCTGAGGGCCGGACCTCTGGGGGCCGGATGTCGGAGGGCCGGATGTCTGAGGACCGGACCTCTGGGGACCGGGTGTCGGAGGGGCGGGTGTCGGAGGACCGGATGTCTGAGGACCGGACCTCTGAGGACCGGACCTCCGCGGACCGGGTGTCGGAGGACCGGACCTCTGAGGACCGGACGTCCGACGACCGGACGTCCGACGACCGGACGTCCGACGACCGGACGTCCGACGACCGGACGTCCGACGACCGTATCGGCGCCGTACTGCCCGACCTCGCGGGCGAAGCCGCGAAGCTGGACGCCGACGACGTACTCCGCGCCAAGCGCGAGCAGTTCGTCCTCGACGACACCGTCTACCTCGACGGCAATTCGCTGGGCGCCCTGCCGGCGAACGTGCCGGGCCGGGTCGCCGACGTCGTCGCCCGCCAGTGGGGCGAGCTGCGCATCCGCTCCTGGGACGAGAGCGGCTGGTGGACCGCGCCCGAGCGGATCGGCGACCGCATCGCCCCGCTGGTCGGCGCCGCCCCCGGCCAGATCGTGGTCGGCGACTCGACCAGCGTGAACGTCTTCAAGGCGCTGGTGGGCGCCGTCCGTATCGCCCGTGACCCGGACGAGGGACGGGACGAGATCGTCGTTGACGCCACCACGTTTCCCACCGACGGGTACATCGCCGAGTCGGCGGCCCGCCTCACCGGCTGCCGCCTGGTCCCCGTCGCCCCCGCCGACGTACCCGGCGCACTCGGCGAGCGCACCGCCGCCGTCCTGCTCAACCACGCCGACTACCGCACCGGCCGCCTGCACGACCTGCCAGGACTGACGCGGGCCGTGCACGACGCGGGTGCGCTCGCCGTCTGGGACCTGTGCCACACCGCGGGCGCGCTGCCCGTCGGGCTCGACGAGCACGGTGTGGACCTCGCGGTGGGCTGCACGTACAAGTACCTGAACGGCGGCCCCGGTTCGCCCGCCTACCTCTACGTACGCGAGAGCCTCCAGGACCGTTTCGACTCGCCGCTGCCCGGCTGGAACTCGCACGCCGAGCCCTTCGGGATGCGGTCCGGGTTCGAGCCGGCCGACGGGGCGCTGCGCGGGCGGGTCGGTACGCCGGACATCCTGTCGATGCTCGCCCTGGAGGCGGCGCTCGACGTCTGGGACGGTGTCTCCGTCGACGAGGTGCGTGCCAAGTCCCTCGCCCTGACCGACTTCTTCCTGCGGTGCGTCGGGGCGTACGTACCCGAGGGGCGCGTGGTGTCCCTCACTCCGGGCGCGCACGCGGAGCGCGGCAGCCAGATCGCGCTGCGCTGCGCGGGCGCCGGTGACGTGATGCGGCGCCTCATCGAGCAGGGCGTGATCGGCGACTTCCGCGCTCCGGACGTACTGCGGTTCGGATTCACGCCGCTGTACGTGTCGTTCGCGGACGCCGAGCGGGCCGCCCGGGTGCTGGCGGACACGCTGGACTGATAGCGTCCGGCGGATCTTGCCCCCCGCATTTTCCGCGCGGGGGGCGACGCCGCAAGGCGCACTGCCGTTGAGAGGTTGCCGCATGCCGGACGACGCCGCCGTGGCCCGCGATGCCGCCGAGGCCGAGGCCGCCCTCGCGCATCCCGCCGTGGAGCCGGACGCCACCGCCGCGTACGGGGAACACCCCGATCAGGTCGTCGACTTCTACGCTCCCAAGGGCGCCGCGACCCGCCCCGCGCCGCTCGTCGTCGTCCTGCACGGCGGCGCGTGGCGGGCACCGTACGACCGGCGGCACATCACGCCGTTCGCGGACTTCCTCGCCCGCCGGGGCTTCGCGGTGGCCAACGTCGAGTACCGCAGGGGCAGTCCGATCCCCGCGCAGGGCGGCGCGGCCCCGGTCGCCGGGCGCTGGCCCGAGACCTTCGACGACGTGGCGGCGGCCCTCGACGCGCTGCCCGCACTTCTACGGGACGCGCTGCCGTCCGCCGACCCGCGCCGCACCGTGGTGACCGGGCACTCCGCGGGCGGCCACCTCGCCCTCTGGGCCGCCGCGCGGCACCTGCTGCCCGCCGACGCCCCCTGGCGCACGGCCCGCCCGGCCCCGCTGCGCGGCGTCGTCGCGCTCGCGCCGATCGCGGACTTCCGCGCCGCCGAGGACCTCGCGGTCTGCGGCGGCGCGTCGGTGCAACTCCTCGGCGGGCCGGACCGGTTCGAGGAGCGGCTGCCGTACGCCGACCCGGCCGCGCTGCTCCCGACGGGCATCGCCACCACTGTGGTGCAGGGGCGCACCGACATCACCGTGCCGCAGGCGGTGGCGGAGGCGTACGCCGACGCGGCCGCCAAGGCGGGCGAGGTCGTGGGGCTCACGCTCCTGGAGGACGTGGGGCACTTCCCGCTGATCGACCCGGCGGCGGACGCCTGCGCGGTGGTCGCCGAGGAGATCGCGCAACTCGCCTTCTGACGAGCGCTCAGGGCCGCGGTGCCGGAGACCCCGGGACTACCCGTCATACCTGAGAGCTACCCCGCGGCTGTATACCCCAGCGGGATGCGAGCGACAACCGCTGATCCATAACTTCCTTTCCGTGTACGCGAGTCGGAGCACCGGCCCGCGCGGCGGCGGAAGGGAACGACACGATGAGGATCAGGGCCGGGCGGCTGCGCCGCACTCTGCTGGCGGCCGGGGTCGCGGCAGCCGTGGTGATCCCGGTGTCGGGCGCCGCCCGCCCAGAGATCCCGGCTCCCGCCCCCGCGGCCCTCGGCCGGGTCACGGCGGCGACGCTCCCCGCCGCGTACGCGGCGAACCGGGCGAACACCACCGAGGCGGCGGTGCGGGCCGACGGGTACGGCGCCACGGAGCGGGCCGCCGCGCTGCGCGCCATGGCCGCACCCGGCCGGAACTTCCTCGCCTTCGACGGGCGCGGCACGGGCCGCACCGCCGAGGTCTTCGGCGACCTGGCCCGCGCGAGGAGCGTCGCCGTCCTGGTGCCGGGCTCGGACACCTCCCTCGACTCGTACGGCAGGCTCCGTTCCGGCGCCCGCGCCCTGCGCGCGGCGGCGGGACCGCGCACGGCCGTCGTCGCCTGGCTCGGCTACGAGACGCCGGGCACGGTCAGCCCCGCCGTCCTGACGCCGGGCCGCGCGCAGGACGCGGCGCCCGCGCTGCGCTCGTTCGTCGGTGAACTGCGCGGCATCAACGCCCGCGCTCGCGTCTCGCTGCTCTGCCACTCGTACGGCTCGGTGGTGTGCGCAGAGGCGGCCTCGGGCCCGCGCGGCCTGGACGTCGCCGACATCGCGCTCTACGGCAGCCCGGGCACCGGCGCCGACAACGCCGCCGACCTGCACACCCCGGCCCGGATCTGGGCGGGCCGGGGCGCGGGCGACTGGATCGCCGACGTGCCGCACACCAGCGTCGGCCTCTTCGGCACCACCGTCGGCTTCGGCACCGACCCGGTCTCCGACGGCTTCGGCGCCCGCGTCTTCCCGGCGGGCGACGGCGGCCACAGCGACTACCTGAAGCCGGGCTCCGTACCGCTCGGCAACCTCGCGCGGATCGTGCGCGGCGAAGGACCGGTGGCCCGCCATGCGTGAACGTCGCCTCTCCGTCCTCGCGCGGCGCGTGGACGCCGCGACGCCGCCCGGCCGCGACCGTGCCGTCGACGCGCTGCGGGCCTTCGCCATCCTCGGCGTGGTCGGCGGGCACTGGCTGGTCACCGCCCTGGTGTCGGACGGCGGCGCGCTGCACGCCGCGAGCCCGTTGCAGCACCTGCCGTGGCTCGCGCCTGTCTCCTGGATATTCCAGACGCTCGCCGTGTTCTTCCTGGTCGGCGGGCAGGTGGCGACGGGGAGCTACGTGTCGGCCCGCGCCCGCGGCACCGGCTACGGCTCCTGGCTCGCGGCCCGCCTCGGCCGCCTCTTCCGGCCGGTCGCCGCGGTCCTCGTGCTGTGGACGGCCGCGGGAGCGGGCCTGGTCCTGTCCGGGGCCCGCCCCGACACCGTGCACACGCTGGTCAAGCTGGCGCTGTCGCCGCTGTGGTTCCTGCTGGTCTTCGCCGTCCTCACCGCGGCCACCCCGCTGGTGCGGCGGCTCCATCCGCTGTGGCCGCTGGCCGTCGTCCTCCACGTGGACCTCGTGCGGTTCGGCTTCGGCGGCCCGGCCTGGCTCGGCTGGGTCAACCTCGCGGCGGGCTGGCTCGTGCCGTGGACGCTGGGCGCCGCCTGGGCGCGGGGCGAGCTGACGCGGACCGCGGGCCGGGTGCTCCTGGTGGGCGGCGCGGCGGCGACCGCGGGTCTCGTCCTGTGGGGCGGCTACCCGGCCTCGATGGTCGGCGTGCCGGGCGCGCCGGTCTCCAACCTGAACCCGCCGACCCTGGCGGCCGTCACGTTCGGCCTCGCCCAGTGCGGCCTGGCGCTGCTGCTCCGTGAGCCGCTGGCCCGGTGGATGCGCGGGCCCGCCATCTGGGCGGCGGTGGCGCTCACCAACCTCTCCGCGATGACGGTCTTCCTCTGGCACCAGACGGCACTGATGGCGGTCACCGCGCTCGGCCTGCTCTCCGGCGGTCCGCTGCCCGGCCTGCACACGGTGCCGGACGGCTGGGGCTGGGCGCTCGCCAGGCTGGCCTGGCTGCCGGTGTTCGGGCTGGGGCTCGCGGTGTGCTGGGCGGCGTTCCGTACGTACGAGAAGGGCGGCCGGACGCCGGTGCGGCGCGGGTCCGGGGGCGCGGGAGTGAAGGTGGCGCGGCGTGTCTAGGGTTGATCTTGTGAACGGTGGGGGCCGCGGGAGCGGCGACGGGGAGCGGTTCGACGGGGCTGTGCGGTCGGGACTGCGGGGTCTGGCCAAGGAGCTGTGGACGGTGGCGCCGATGCCGCTGCCGCCGCTCGGCAGGCCGCGCCTGCTGCGCTGGGCCCCGCACATCGTGATCGTGTACGTCACCCTCGGCACGGGGCTCGGCAACCTCGACCAGATGTCGCAGCGCTACCACCTCGGCAACCCGGCGGGCCGCGTCATGGCCCTGGCGCAGGCCGCGGCCGTTGTACTGGCGCTGGTCCGGCCCGTCCCCGCGTGGTGGCTCTCCCTCGCCGTGAACACGACCGTCGCCGGGATGACGACCCTTCCGCCGGGGCGCGGCTCCGAGCCGTGGCCGTGGAGTCCCCCCGGGCTGCTCGCGCACGCCACGGTGACCCTGCTGCTCACCCTGCGGCTGCGGCCCCGGGCGGCCTGGGCGGCCTGCGCCCTCGCCATCGGCCTCCCGCTCCTGCTGCAACTGACGACCAGCCCGGGGCCGGGCCCTTCCAACACGACGGTCCCCCTCTCGGCGCTCGTGTTCGGCGCCGTCACCCTCTTCGGCACGCTGCTGCGCGGGCGCCACGAGACCCGTACCCGGCTCGTCGAGCAGGAGACGCTCACCGCGGAGGAGCGGGCCCGCCGCACCCTCCTGGAGGAGCGCGGCCGGATCGCCCGCGAACTGCACGACGTCGTCGCCCACCACATGTCCGTGATCTCCATCCAGGCACAGGTCGCCCCGCACCTGGTGAAGGACCCGCCCGACGCGCTCAGGGAGAACCTCGACGGCATCCGCGAGAACGCCCTCGAAGCCCTCACCGAGCTGCGCCGCGTCCTCGGCGTCCTGCGCTCGGAGAACCCCGACGCCCCCGAGGCCGCCCCGCAGGCCCCGCTGCCCACCCTCGACCGCCTGGACGGCCTCCTCGACAACGCGCGCGCGGCGGGCCTCACCGTCCGCCGTGAGAGCGCCGGGGAGCCCCGCCCGCTGCCGCCGGGCGTGGACCTCTCCGCGTACCGCATCGTGCAGGAGGCGCTCAGCAACGCGATCCGGCACGCGCCGGGCTCGACGGTGCGGGTCGACCTCGCGTACACCCGCGGCGGCCTGCGCGTACGCGTCACCGACTCCGGCGCGACAAGGAAGGCGCCGCCCTCGCCCGGTGCGGGCCACGGGCTGCTCGGCATGCGTGAGCGGGTCGCCATGCTGGGCGGCGACCTCGCCGCGGGCCCGCTGCCGGACGGCGGCTACGAGGTCGCCGCGTTCCTGCCGGCGAACGCGACGAGCACGGCGCCCATGACGAGCACGGCGCCCATGACGAGCACGGCACACGTGACGAACACGGCGCACACCCCCGCCTCCTCCACCGAAGGAAAGAACAAGACATGACGATCCGCGTCCTCATCGCCGACGACCAGGTCATGGTCAGGCAGGGCTTCACCGTCCTGCTGAACGCGGAGCCGGACATCGGGGTCATCGGCCAGGCCGTCGACGGCGCGGACGCGGTCGCCAAGGTCGCCGAGCTCACCCCGGACGTGGTCCTGATGGACATCCGCATGCCCGAACTGAGCGGCATCGAGGCCACCCGCCGCATCACGTCGGACCTGCCCGAGGTGCGCGTCCTGGTCCTCACCACCTTCGACCTCGACGAGTACGTGTACGACGCGCTCCGCGCCGGTGCCTCCGGCTTCCTGCTCAAGGACGCGTCGGCGGCCCAGCTCGCCGAGGCCGTCCGCGTGGTGGCCGCGGGGGACGCGCTGCTCGCGCCCGGCATCACCCGCCGCCTGATCGCCGAGTTCTCCCGCCTGGACGGCACCCCGCGCGGCCCCTTGAGGGCCCGCGTCGGCGAACTCACCGAACGCGAGACGGAGGTCCTCTCCCTGATCGCCCAGGGCCTCTCGAACGCGGAGATAGCGGCGCGCCTCGTCGTCGCCGAGCAGACCGTGAAGACGCACGTGGGCCGCATCCTCCTGAAACTGGACCTCCGCGACCGCACGCAGGCGGCGGTCTTCGCGTACGAGACGGGCGTCGTGCGCCCCTCGGGGTACTGAGAGCCTGGGCTCCGCAAGGGCGCGGGCGGAGCGCTGTAGTACTTGGGACGGACGCCGGGGAACCCCCCTCGCTATGGACGCCCCCGCGGCGGAGCCACCGTAACGTCGTAGCCGTGACCGAGAAGACAGATCCGATCGAGGCCAGAGGCCCGAGAAGCCCCGAGTACCGCCTGGTGGCAGGCGTCGTCGGCGGCCTGCGCGAGGCGCTGTTCCACGACGCCTTCGACTACCGCCCGCTGCCGCCGAGGAGCACGGACGGACCGCTGAGCAGCCGCCTGCCGCAGCGGATACGCCCGTACGCGGCCTGGACCCCGCACGCCCTCGTGGCGGCAGCCGCCGCGATCACCCTGATGCTCGCCTTCGGGACGGGAGGCCTCGGGAACCACTTCGCGTACGCCCTGTCCGGCCTGATCCCCATGGCCGCCGTCCTGATGACGCTGGCCAGGCCGGTCGGCGCCTTCTGGATCTCGCTGGCCACCACCCCCTTCACCGGCGTGCTCGGGAACACCTGGGACGGCTGGCCGTGGACCCCCGCGGCCTTCTTCGCGCACCTGGCGGTGATGGTCGTGGTGGCGGCGCGGAACGGACCGCGCACCGCCTGGTGGATGTGGGTGGCGACCGCCGCGTACGCGGCGGGGGTCGAGGTGTTCCTCGGCGTCGGCGGCTTCAGCGACAGCCCGCAGATGCTGTTCTTCTCCGCGCTCGCACTGCTGGTCACCAGCCTGGCGCAGGTACGCCGCGAGGCGCAGCGCGAGGTCACCGTGCAGCGCACCGTCACCGCCATCGAGCGCGACAAGCGCACGCTCCTCGAGGAGCGCACCACCATCGCCCGCGAGCTGCACGACGTCGTCGCGCACCACATGTCGGTGGTCGCCATCCAGGCCGAGGCCGCGCCCTACCGCGTGGAGAACCCGCCGCCCGAGCTCGAGCAGGCCTTCGTGACGATCCGCGAGAACGCGGTGGCCGCCCTCACCGAGCTGCGCCGCGTCCTCGGCGTCGTACGGGCCGAGGACTACGAGGCGCCGGACGCCCCGCAGCCCACCCTCGCCGACCTCGACCGGCTCCTGGACAACGTCCGCGAGGCGGGCCTCACCGTCGACAAGGTGATCACCGGGGCGGCCCGCGAGCTGCCGCAGGGCGTGGAGCTTTCGGCGTACCGCATCGTTCAGGAGGCGCTCAGCAACAGCCTGCGGCACGCGCCCGGTGCCGCGGCCCGTGTCGAGGTCGGCTACGTTCTCGGCGGGCTCGGCCTGCGCATCGTCAACGGCCCGCCGACCGGCCTGGTCAAGCCGTCGCCGGGCGCCGGGCACGGCGTCACCGGCATGCGGGAGCGCGTCGCGATGCTGAACGGCGAGATGACGGCGGAGGCGACCGCCGACGGCGGTTACGAGGTCACCGTCTTCGTGCCCGTCCCGCACGCGGAGCGGTCGGTACCGGCCGGAGAGGACGTCGCATGACGATCCGCGTCCTCATCGCGGACGACCAGATGATGGTCCGCGAAGGGTTCTCCGTCCTGCTCAACGCCATGCCCGACATCGAGGTCGTCGGCGAGGCCGTCAACGGCCGCGAGGCGGTCCGCCGGGTCCGTGAACTCGCCCCCGACGTCGTCCTGATGGACATCCGCATGCCCGAGATGAACGGCATCGAGGCGACCCGCGAGATCGTCGCCTCCGAGGGCGGCACGGGTGCTACGGGCGGCTGCAAGGTCCTCGTCCTGACCACCTTCGACCTCGACGAGTACGTGTACCAGGCGCTGCGCGCGGGAGCCTCGGGGTTCCTCCTCAAGGACGCCTCCGCGCGCCAACTCGCCGACGGTGTACGGGTGGTGGCGTCCGGTGAGGCGCTGCTCGCGCCGACGGTGACGCGCCGCCTGATCACGGAGTTCTCGAAGCTGGCGGAGGCGCCGCGGCTGTCGGCGGCGGTCCAGGCCCAGCAGTACGGCGAACTCACCGAGCGCGAGACGGAGGTCCTCGTCCTCATCGCGCAGGGCCTGTCGAACGCGGAGATCGCCTCCCGGCTCGTGGTCGCCGAGTCCACCATCAAGACGCACGTCAGCCGGGTCCTGGTGAAGCTGGGCCTGCGGGACCGCACGCAGGCGGCGGTGTTCGCGTACGAGGCGAGGCTGGTCACACCGGGGTGAGAGCCTGTGTCATATTCCCGGCCAGGCGGCGACCACCCGGCCGGGGATATGACACAGGCTCTGAGAGGCCGTCCACAGGGGGACTGGTCACGGGCGGTGCGCGGGTCTAGCGTCGCTCCATGGACGCACGTTCCGCACCTTCCGAGGTACCCGGGTCCACCGCGGCCGCGCCCGCCTCGTCCTTCGCGGGCTTCGACCCCTCGTCGCCGGAGTTCGTGGCCGACCCCTACCCGGCGTACGCGCGGCTGCGTGCGGCGGGCCGCGCCCACTACTGCGCGCCGACCGGCCAGTGGCTGATCCCGCACCACGCGGACGTCGCGGCCCTGCTGCGCGACCGGCGCCTGGGCCGCACCTACCTGCACCGCTTCACCCACGAGGAGTTCGGCCGCGCGGCCCCGCCGCCCGAGCACGAACCGTTCCACGTCCTCAACGACAACGGCATGCTGGACCTGGAGCCGCCCACGCACACCCGCATCCGCCGCCTCGTCTCGAAGGCCTTCACCCCGCGTACGGTCGAACAACTCAGGCCGTACGTCGAGGGGTTGGCGGACCGGCTGGCGTGTGACCTGGTGGCGGCCGGGGGCGGCGACCTCGCGGCCCGCGTCGCCGAGCCGCTCCCCGTCGCGGTCATCGGCGAGATGCTGGGCGTCCCTGAGTCCGACCGGCCGCTGCTGCGCCCCTGGTCGGCGGCGATCTGCGGCATGTACGAGCTGAACCCGTCCGAGGAGACGGCCGCGCGAGCGGTACGTGCGTCGCTCGAATTCAGCGCGTACCTACGGGACTTGATCGCGGTCCGGCGCGAGAGGCCGGGCCCCGACCTGATCTCGGGCCTGATCGCGGCGTACGAGGACGGGGAGTCCCTCAGCGAACAGGAGCTGATCTCGACCTGCGTGCTGCTCCTGAACGCGGGGCACGAGGCGAGCGTGAACGCCACGGTCAACGGGTGGTACGCGCTGTTCCGCAACCCCGCGCAGCTGGCCGCCCTGCGCGCGGATCCGGTCGGGCTCGTCCCCACGGCCGTCGAGGAGCTGCTGCGCTACGACACCCCGTTGCAGCTCTTCGAGCGCTGGGTCCTCGACGACATCGAGATCGGCGGCGTGACGATCCCCCGCGGCGCGGAGCTGGCCCTCCTCTTCGGCTCCGCCAACCACGACCCCGCGGTCTTCACCCGCCCCGCCGATCTGGACCTCGCCCGGCGCGACAACCCCCACGTCTCCTTCAGCGCGGGCATCCACTACTGCGTGGGCGCGGCGCTGGCCCGCCTGGAGCTGACGGCCTCGCTCCGGGCGCTGCTCCGCCGGGCCCCGAACCTGCGGCTCGCCGCGGAGCCGCTGCGCGGGGCCAATTTCGTGATGCGGGGCCTTGAAGGGTTGCGGGTGGATGTGTGAGGGGTGGGGGCCTCCCCCGTCTCCCATCTGCGGGTACGAACGGGCCCGCCGCTTCGCGGCGGAGTGGGCGGGTAGGCGGGTATCTCCCCCCGTCTCCCATCTGCGAGTACGAACGGGCCCGCCGCTTCGCGGCGGATGTATCCCACCCACCCACCCGTTCACCCTGCGACGTACGGCCGGAGTAGGGGCACGCCCCCACCGGGCCGCAGCCGCGAAACCGGCCGGAGGGGACGTGGGGGTATGTGCGAACGGAGCACCGAGCATCCTGTAGCCCCATTGTCCGGGCAGCGTGACGCAGGGATAGCGAGT